>CAJODF010000039.1 GCA_905233555.1 uncultured Prevotella sp.
GTTCAACAAGCGTGCCATCAAATTCTATGTCGATGGCAAACGTCAGATCAATGTGCCGAATGCAAAGCCTGGTGCAGGATGGGTGACATGGTTCGCCAGCGGTGGTACCAGTCCTGTCTATATAAAGAATGTGGTGATTGCCAAGGGTGCCGTTGACCTCTATGAGCGCAATGCTACTGACATCGACGCTAAAGTGGCTGCCGTTGAGAAGGCCATTGCCGAGACGGGTAAGTTTGTGACGAACAATATCCTGTTCGAGACAGCAAAGGCTACGCTGAAGCCCGAGTCGATGGAGGAAATCCAGAAGGTGGCTGAGTATATGAAGAAGAACCCCAGTGTGCGCTTCGAGGTGCAGGGCCATACCGACAACCAGGGCTCCGACGCTGTGAATGATCCTCTCTCGCAGCAGCGTGCTGAGGCTGTCGTGAAGGCTCTCGAGGGTCTGGGCGTGGATGGATTCAACCTCCGTGCCGTTGGTAAGGGCTCGCACGAACCCGTGGCTGACAACAAGACCGAGGACGGCCGCGCCAAGAACCGTCGCGTGGAGTTTATTAAGAAGTAATAGTTATCATTATACAATCCCCGCCAGATCTCCTGACGGGGATTATTGCCTGAATTTTAACCCCTAACCAACAAATTATGAAGAAACTGAGTTTTGTATTGATGTGTATCGCAGCCCTCGCACTGACGGCCTGCGGTGGAAAGAGCGGCAGTAGCAGTTCAAGTAGTGATGAATCTGGTAGCGGCAGTGCCAGTGGCCTGGCCGACGGCAAGTGGCCCGCATCCATCTACGACAAGTACGGCATCCCTGAGATTGAGACGAAGGGACGCATCGTGTATACGAACTTCGACTCCAACGACAATTCCTACCAGTATCAGGTAAGTTATAACGGTGTGACCAAGGAAGAGATGCAGGCCTACGTGAAGAAACTGCAGGAGAAGGGTTTCCGTGTGCCCAAATATACGCAGGAACGCATCGACAATGGTCGCAGGGATTCTGATGCCCTACTGTATCTGCCTGGCGAGAAGAACGACATGCGGCTCAGGCTGTGCTTTGACTTCGAGACTCCCATGAGTTTTGAGTACTATGCCGACGAGCCTAATCCTGCCTTTGAGGTTGTAGAGAGGGATGAGGAATACTACATCGACTACAACTTCTCCGTATCGCTCAATCCGCTGAAGAATCAGGTGGAGAGCGAGGGCTCCTTCGATGCACTCGGCATCAAGGCTGAAGACCTGAGTGGCATTCCCAATGTGCGTTCGGTGAAGATGGGTAGCGGCACCAATGGCGGAACGATTGCCGTCAGTTTCTTCGGTGACCATCAGTTGG
The DNA here is from genome assembly GCA_905233555.1 of uncultured Prevotella sp. Taxonomy (GTDB): domain Bacteria; phylum Bacteroidota; class Bacteroidia; order Bacteroidales; family Bacteroidaceae; genus Prevotella. Next base: position 1,331 of record CAJODF010000039.1, read on the forward strand.
CTGAGGGCGATATGGATGCCATCCACAACAAACTGGCTGAGGTCTTTGAGGCCAAGGGTGTGAAATGCTATCACACTTTCAGCGGCAAGGAGATGACTGCTGAGCAACTGAAGGCCGACAAAGTGCGCAGTTATGTGGTGGAAAAGGACGGTAAGAAATACCAGATGATGGGAATGTCGGATGATCGCATCGGTGATTTCGGTGGCGGCATCGACTTCCGTTTCATGATCACCAAGAAATAGCCTTTCGCATGTAGTATGGTTGTATGCTGAAACGACTGGCGATACTTCTCTGGGCCGTAGCATTGTTAGGCAGTGCTGCGGCTCAGTCGCAATTGAAGCGCTACGACACGGACTTCCTGCTGTCGCGCAAGAATTTTGTGATGACCATCCCCATCGAGATCGAGCGGGGTCAGATTTATCTGCCTGTCAAGATGCAGGGGCGGCAGTACCGTTTCAAACTCGATACGGGTGCCAGTCAGGGTGTCATCTATGATGATGTCAATGTCAAGGGCCTGAAGGAATTGGGTTTCATCAAGTCGGAGGATGCCGTCGGACAGAGCCACCAGGTGACTACTGTAGAGTTGCCTCCGTTGATGCTCGACTCGCTGACCATCAGTGGCTTTAAGGTACAGCGGATGCATCGTCTGGTGGTGCGTGAGGACGAGGATGGTATCATTGGTTTCGCTTTGTTCCATCGGGGCATCGCTGCCAGGATAGATACGCGCGACAGTGTGATGACGATGACCGATCGTAGGAATTATTTCAGGCAGGCCAAGGGCGAGGCGCTTAAATACCGTCTGAAGTGGCATGTGCCTTACGTCAATGTCTCGCCGTTCGAGGGTGCCACGGAAGAAGTGCTCTTCGACTCAGGAAGTCCGCTGCTCTATGCGGTCAACAGCAAAAGTTTTGCGCAGATGCAGGCCACCGTCGCCTCTGTAGCGAGTCAGATTGAGGGCACTACCTACGGCAGTCACGCCATCGGTCATTTCGGCAGCGAGCAGTCGCATCTGATCACACTCTTGTCGCTCGATAGCCTGAAGTGGGGCGGCTTTAAGTTGGAGGAGGTGCACTGCAACACGGTTCAGGGCGGTTCGCATATTGGTGCGCCACTGCTCCGATATGGCGCGATGATTATCGACCCCTTCCGCAGACAATTGGTTTTCCAGCCTTACGACGGGTTGACATCCTGCGTTGTAGCCAATCGGAGGGCAGATGTCATCATCGTCGAGAAAGCAGGGAAGGCAATGATTGGTTTGGTGAAGGAGCAGGGCAAGGCGTGGGAGGCTGGTTTCCGTCACGATTACATCATCGAGAAAGTCGATGGCGAGCCCATCACCTTCGACCAGTTCAATAGTTACCGTTGGGTGAAGGATCAGGAATATGAGTTTACGCTCCGCCTACCCATCGGCATCCTCACCACCATCCGTTCCATCTGGCCCCTGCAATACAACCAGAAATAAAAAGCCCCCAGCAATTGCCGAGGGCTTTTGTTATGAGTGGTTTTATTAGTGATTGCGGAAGTTCCACTTCGAGTTGTCGCTGCTGAAGTCGTACTTGGCGAGGGTGGGGGTAGAGTCGCCTGCTGAGTAGAGGCAGAACTCCTTGTTGATACCCTCCTGACCAGGAATGACCTTCGGCATGATGCGGAAAGTACCATCGGTAAGTTGCTCGATGCGCCAGAGTTGAGCATCGTCACCTGTGTAGGCAGGAACGGTGATCACTTCCTTATCGGCTGTAGCAGCGAGGGCACGCTCTGTACCTTCGATGGTAATCTTGAAGTAGGTGTTGCCGAGGTAGGCACCCTTACCCTCAACAGGGGTCACAGTCCAGCGCTGGTGGGGACGGAACATATAGTCGCCGATACGGGCAGGGATGTCTCCCTCGGGCCATGTGCTCTTGACCTGATCCAGTGTCTGGTTAGCCACGGGCTGTGGGGGAGCAGCATTCTGCTGTGGACGACCACCGAATCCGCCGAAGCCACCTGCACGGGCTACGTTCATGCGGACGAAATCGACAGCCAGTTCGAGGGCATAGCCACGACGCTCTGACTCAATCTCGAAGGTACCGCCCTTGAACTGCTCACCGCAATAGGGCCAGTCGTTCTTCCAAAGCAGCGGACGGATGGCCAGGGTAGAGCGACCACCCATGTCGAAATCGGCCTCCCAGTGGAAAGATGCGACCTCGACGCCATCGTCGATAATGGTGCGTCCGAAGTGTCCGGCACCCGTCTTGCGGTCACCAGCAGCCACTACCATGCGACCACCACCATGATACATGTCACGGCCTACGTTGTCGATATAGGGGCCTTCTGGGCTCTTGGAACGGCCTACTACGATATTATAGGTGGAGTTCACGCCGTCGCAGCAGGTGCCGTGGGTACCGAGCAGGTAGTACCAGCCATTGCGGCAGATGAGGTCGGAGGCCTCACAGTCGATGGCGATGTCCTTCTCTACGTTACCACTCTTGCGGAAACCTGTAGTCGGATCCAACTCAATCAGTCGGATGGTGCCGAAATAGGTACCATAACTTACCCACAGACGACCTGTGCTGGGGTCGAGCATGATACCCGGGTCGATGGCGTCCTGATCCTCCATACCGTCGGAGAAGCAGACCTCTACAGCCTCAGACCACTTGAAGTCGGGTGACTTCGGGTCGAGAGTCTTGTTCCACATGGTGAGGATACGGCCTGCGTGACCGCCTCCGAGACCACCACCCGTTGCACCGTAAATGCAGAGGTATCGGTCGCCGATCTTGATCACATCGGGGGCTGCACCGCCTCCAGGGCGCTCAGCACCGCTGTTCCAGGTCCATCCGTCTTCGGAGATAAGACCGCCACCGCCAGTACCGAAAGTGTAGTATTTGCCCTCGCACTCGGCAATGGTCGAGGGGTCGTGGATAAAGGGTGCGCCAATCTGCGCGCTAGCGGCTGTGGCAAGCGTCATTGCCGCAAGGATGCTATATAGTCTTTTCATCTTTATTTCTGATTTAAATTGATCTTGTAGTTCTTAACAGGGTTACCGTTCTCGTCGAGGAAACGGACGCAGAAGTCGCTCATACCTGGGCCGTTGATGATAGCACCACGCAGGATGTTACGTCCTTTCTTGAGGGTGATACGCTTCGACATGGCATCGTCCTTCACCATACGACGGTCGCCAGAGAGCAGTAAGGTCTCCTCACCGTTGAGCCACCACATAGAGGCGGAGTTGGAACCGACAGCCAGGCGAACATTCTCAATATCCTCATCGCAGTCGATGATGGTCACTGCCCAGAAGAGCACGCCATAGATTTCCTCACCCCACTTCTCAGCGAAGCGGAAGAGTTTCACGTTCAGGTTCTCGCTGTCGAGAGCGTGCCAAGTAAGGTTCTGGGTGACAGTCTTCACCTGAGGTCCCTGAGGCTGTTGCTGGGCACCGAATCCGCGTCCGAAGCCTGCGGGAGCCTGCTCCTGCTGGAAGACAGCCTTCACCTTCTGACCGTCCTTCGGAATGATGGTCTGCTGACCCTTGAAGTACTCTCTGTTGAAGTGCTCACGCAGATAAGAGTCTGTGAAGACGGTATTACCGCTGTTGGGCTTCGTGATGGGCTCCAGGAGCAGCCAACGGTGGATGAAGCCCTCAGCATCAGGCTGTGCAGTGGTATTGGCTGCTACAGGCGTGAAGTACTTCGGACGGTTCTTGAAGCGGACGTAATCGACGCTGAGTGCGCCCTCGCCCTCGTTGGTGATCACAAGATTGGTCACACCACTGGGCACATAGTCGAGTTTGGCTGTCTGAGTGAGCCACTGGTTGCGCTGATCGCGGTTGAAACGCATCATCATACCGCCACCGGCACCACCAGCACCGCCTGCGGGAGGCTCTGGCGGTCTTACCGTCAACTTGAGACGGGCGATGACCTTACCCTTCGGGCTGCCCTCGCGGATGCAGAACTCAGTATTGTCTGCTGCCTTGACACTCATGATGAGATAGCCATCGGAGATGACGCTGAAATCGACATCGTTATACTGGAGCCAACTGCCCTTCGTAGGCAGGGTGGCCATATAACCGCGGAACGTGTTGACAGTATCGATGAGTTCTTCTGTCACGCCTGCGCTGGCTGTGCTGTAACGGTCGATCTCGATCTTCTCAGTAGCCTTGTTGATACCCACACCACGAATGGTCTGCTTCACCTCCTGGATAGTACCGTCGGCATTGAAATACAACTTCTCAATGCAGGCAGAACGGCGCTTGTCATCACTCGGAGAGAAATAGTTGTGGTGATAGAACAGATACCACTGTCCTTTGTAGTTGATGATGCTGTGGTGGTTGGTCCAGCAGCCATTGGGTTGCTCAGCCATAATCAATCCCTTGTACTCATAGGGCCCCATCGGGTTCTTACTCATGGCATAGCCGAGAACTTCTGTATTCTCCCTCACATACGGATAGGTGAGGTAGTACCAGCCGTTAGCCTCGAAAGCAAACGGACCCTCAGCCTGGCGATTGGGAAGACCTTCGAGACAGTTCACACCGATCATCTCCATCTCACGGTTGCCAAACTTAACTTTTGACTTGGGATTGTCGTCAGCCAATTCCTTCATGTTGGGCTTCAGTTTAGCGCAACGGCCATTGCCCCAGAAGAGGTAGGCGTTGCCATCAGATGCCAGCAGCACGCACGGGTCGATACCGTTGACACCCTTGATATTCTCTTTTTCAGGAATAAACGGGCCTTCAGGACGGTCAGCGATGGCTACGCCGATACCGAAGCCACCACCTGCCTGAGGTGCAGAGGGGAAGTAGAAATAGTACTTGCCGTTCTTCTCGACACAGTCGGGTGCCCACATCGAGTAGGAGTTAGGACGCACCCAAGGCACTTTGTTCTGGGTGACAATCACACCGTGGTCTGTCCAGTCGGTCAGATTTTCGGATGAGAACACGTGGTAGTCTTCCATGCAGAACCAGTCCTGTGGAGGCTTGATGTCGTGCGATGGATAGAGGTACACCTTGTTGTTGAATACGCGGGCCGTCGGATCTGCCGTAAACTGGTCGCGTATAATTGGGTTTTGTGCCACTGCAAGAAGCGGCACACCCATGAGGATGACACTTAGTAATTTTTTCATTCGCGTTAATGTTTATTGAATAGTTGAACTTTTTCAGTTGCAAAAATAATATTTTTTATTGAAACAGAGAAATTTTATCGAATGTCACCTTCCATTTTGCCCCCAATTGTTACATTTGGGAAATAATTCGTAACTTTTCCTTGATTTCAGGTGTCATTTTTCCAAAAAATGCTTAACTTTGCCACCTAGATTTGAAAAAACAATGGAAAAGATGAAGGATATTATCATAAGGTATAAAGGTTTTATCGTTTCGATGCTGTTTGGTATAGGGGTGTTTGTGTTTTGGTTTTTTGTCTATCCGCAAGCCTTATCTTATCAAGAGCAGTTCCAGTTGTTTCTTTGGACAGGTGACTATTTTGTCAACAGTATCAGTGTTCCAGGAGGCTTTGCCAGTTGGTTGGGCGAACTGGTGATGCAGTTCTACTATGTGCCTTGGTTGGGTGCTCTGCTATTGGCAGGTCTGTTTGTAGCATTTGCATGGATAGTGGGGTGGCTTCCTGCTATGTTGCTCTTTTGGCTGTTGGGTGATCCGGCTGTGACGTTAGGCTATGTGATGGCTGTCATCCTTGCTCATGGGACCTTTAGGCTTAATAAGACGGAGGGTAGAAAGGGACTACTTGTCGATATGGCTGTGGTACCTGTGCTGTTCTGGCTGGCAGGTCCGTTGTCATTGCTCTATGTGGTATTGAGAATCACGAAACTGGGTGTATGGGGCAGTGTGCATCTGGTGTATCTGCTGGCTGTTGCGCTGCTGGCCTATAGGTATATCCTCGACCAACAGCCTTTAGAGATGGTGCTGACGCCAACATTATATTACCGAATATCACTCGAGACAAACGGTCTGATGTATGTGATTCCGTTGTTGGCTGTAGGTGAGTACCTGATGTATCGGATTCAAAACATCAAACACAGCCATTTATGTATGATGCATGGTGTCTTATGTATTATATTGGCATGGCTTGGCATAAGTAAAGGCTTTGACAAGGATCTCTATGAGTTGATCAGGCAGGACTATTTAGTGAGAAACGAATGCTGGGACGAGATTATTTCCCGTGCTGAGAAGTATCAGGTAAACACGGCTTTCAGTTCGGTATGCGTGAACCTTGCCCTGGCGGAGAAACGACTGCTGGCAGAACGGATGTTCGAGTTCTATCAGAATGGTGAGGATGCGCTTCTGATGCCTTATTTTAGGGATAACACATCGATGCTGCCCACGGCAGAGGCCTTCTGGCGATTAGGACTGGTAAACTCCGCTCAGCGCTATATGTTTGATACGCAGGAGTCTCTTCTGAATGGCAAGTTGAGCGGTCGCTGTACCAAGCGTATTGCAGAGTGTATGCTGGTGAATGGTCATTATTTTCCTGCCGCCAAACAGATCCGTATTCTGAAGAAGACACTTTTCTACAGGAGTTGGGCTGAAGAGGCCGAAGCCATGCTTGGCATTGAAAAGCGGATAAATGCCCACCCGGTATATGGAAAAGTCCGTAAACTGAGGTTCCGCCAGGAACACTTGTATAGTTATCAGGAGATTGATGATTTGCTGAACGCCCTTTTCACGGAGAATACTGACAACAAGATGGCACTCGATTATTATATGGGACTATTATTGTTGAAGAGCAAGATAGGACCATTCAGGAGAGCGATGCCACTGGTGGAACGCTATGGTGGATATATTCAGATGCCAAAAGGCTATGCGGACGCTATGAACGCCATAGCGAACGGAGGACGAGTCATGGGCTCTGCCTATGTGGAGTATGTGAACAGGATGTTACAGACCAGAACGAAAACCCCAGGATTACCTGAATAAAACAAGAACGAAATGCGTATGAAAAAGTGTATATTAAAGAAGGTGTGTTTTCTGTTTTTGACATTGTCCTTTCTGCTTTCCTTCACATCATGCAGCAACAAACCAACTGATGTGACACAAGTTGATAAATATCCAACCATCTATCCCGACTATATTGGGGTGACGATTCCTGCAGAAATAGCGCCGTTAAACTTTAATTTCACAGATGAAACCATTGACTGCATCGATGTAGTGGTCAAGGGCAGTAATGGGGGCGAGATTCATGCTAATGGCAAATGGGCCGACTTTGACATCGACGAATGGCACGAATTGACTGAACAGAACAGGGGCGGAAAACTCGCTTTCACAGTGTGTATTCAGAAGGGGGGACGTTGGACACAATACAAGGTTTTTGATATCTTTGTGAGCGCGGACAGGCTTGACGAATGGGGTCTAACTTACCGACTTATCAAACCAGGCTACGAGAATGGCGGTGACATAGGTATGTATCAGCGCGACATTAGCACGTTCGACGAATATGCCATGGTAAAAGAAACTGTAGTGCCTGGCTATTGTATGAACTGCCATACCGCAAACCGCACTAATCCCAATCTCGTGACTATGCAGGTGCGTGGAGAAGGGGGCGGTACCATGTTGTTGAAAGATGGTAAACAAGAGTGGTTGAATACCAAGACAGCAGAGACAAAGGCGGCAGGGTCATATAGTTATTGGCATCCTGACGGGAATTACTGTGCCTTGTCGGTCAGTAGCGTGCATCAGGCCTTCTTTACGGGAAGGGGACAACGCATAGAGGTCTTTCATACCTTTAGTGATGTGGAGGTGCTCGATATCCGTACCAACGAATTGATTCTCTCGCCATTGCTTAGAACAGACGACTTGGAGATATTTCCTGCTTTCTCGCCTGATGGCAAATGGCTCTACTATAGTACATCGAAACCCTGTAATGTGCCATACGAATATGAGAGGGTGAAGTGTTCGCTGTGCCGGATAGGCTTTGATGCTGATAACGGAAAATTTGGCGAACAGGTTGACACGTTGATCAATGGTCCTGCTACAGGGAAGAGTTATGTACTGGTACGTCCCAGTTATGATGGACGGTGGTTGATGTACACGGTGTCTGGCAGAGGTAATTTTCCCGTCTGTCAGGATGATGCTGACTTGTGGCTGATGGATTTGAAGACTAATGAGTGCAAGGAACTGAAGGCGCTGAATAGCAAATGGGCAGAAAGTTTCCATAATTGGAGCGAAAACAGCCATTGGTTTGTATATTCAAGTAAGAGGGAGGACGGTATGTATGCACAATTGTATATTGCCAGTATCGATGCCCAGGGGAATGTTACAAAGCCCTTCCTGTTGCCGCAGCACAACCCTCGTGAGTTTTATCGTACGATGATGCATTCTTATAATGTGCCTGATTTCACCAAGACGAAGGTAGATATCGATGCGCATGAGTTCAGGACAAAACTACTGGATAGCAAGCGCTTGAACGTAAGCATAAGAGAGTCTCTGTAAATATAAAGTGCCGCGTCGTCTCGACGCGGCACCTCTCATAAATACCAAAACAATGTATACCTAAGTACTAACTGTATTTTGAATCATTAAAAATATTCAAGATTAATTATTTCCCTGGTATGCCGGGTTCTGGTCGCAAAGCGGGTTCTTCAGGATCTCGTCCTCAGGAATCGGCATATCCATCTTCAGGTCATTGTAATCGTAGTCACGGTTGGTCCAGGGAATATCCTTCAGATTCTCAACACTCTGCTTCGGATAGTTGGTAGCCACGTGGTCAGCCATGAAGTTAGACTTCTGCATATCCGGACGGAGACACCACTCGCAGTTGAACTCCTTACGGCGCTCTGTGTTCACAGCAACCTTCCAAACCTCAGACTTGAAGCCCTTCTTAGCAGCGTATGCAGTGTAGTATTCCTTAGCATCGGGAACAGTTGCAACAGAGCTTCCGAAGGGGATAGGATACTCAGTGCGGTTCTTGTAGAAGATACCACCATCAGCATCCGAACCGTCCTCACGACCTACCCACTCAGCGAAGCTGTTGTAGTAAGGCAGATATTTAGCTGTCAGAGCAGCCTCGTTGCCATCCTCGAGTTTACCGAAGGCACGGTTACGCAGGGTATTGATCTGTGCCCAACCCTCAGGCTCGTTACCAAGACGGAAGCAGCACTCAGCATAGTCGAGCATCACGTTCGGCAGACGCTTCCAGTAGATAGGAGTCGGGCTCCAGTGACCGTCTGCCCATCCCTTATAGTTGGCAGAGGCGGTACGCCACATCTTGGAACTCCAGATGGCAGGTGCCCACTCACCGTTGTTGAAGTGGAACTGCTTGGTGGTCGTACCAGACTGACCCTTACCGAGCACCTCCTGCAGATACGGGTTCACACCGTAGATAGCAGGCTCGTACCAGCCCTCGTACTGAGGATCGTAGGCTGCGTTGTTAGGATCGATCTGAGGCACAGCACCAGTGTAGCAAGAACCAGCGCGGCGCTTGTCACCCTTCTCGTAGCAAGAGTACCACTCCCAAGAGAGATAGAGTGAACCCCAACCGCCGTTCTCAGGACATGCGGTGTACCACTTCAGCATCAACTTAGAGGTGAGGTTACCCCACTGTCCCCAGTTGGTTCCCTCGTCGAGCTGCTCGCACCAGATGGTCTCAGGTCCCCATGCAGAAGCGGGATCCCACAGTGTGGTGAATGACTCGTTGAGTTTATAAGTATTGCTGTTCAGAATCTGCTTGAAGCAGTCGGCTGCCTTCTGATAGAGCTGTGCTGCTGCAGAAGCATCCTGAGTCTGGCCATTGGCACCGTCGGTCAGACGATAGGCCTTCCACATATAGGCATCACCTAAGTATGCAAGAGCCATACCCTTGGTTGCACGGCCATATTCCCCATTCCAAGGATCCCAGTCAAGCAGACTGGCAGCTGCCTCAAAGTCCTCGATGATGAAGTCCCACATCTCAGCATAGGTCTCTGCACGGGCCTTCTGCGGGGTGTTGGTATAGTTCTCACCAGTACTCAGCATGGGTACACGTCCGAAGGTGGTAGCCAGCCAGTGGTAGTAGAAGCCACGGAGGGCGCGGGCTTCACCTTCCAGGTATTTCTTGGCGTCACCGAGACCCTCTGCCGTCTCAAGGCCTGCCAGGTAGTCATTGGCACGTACGATGCCGTGATAGACATGCTTCCATCCGCTCAGGAGTTCTGACGAGCCGGAGTTCCAAGCCTGTACGTTCCAGTTCTTGTCCCAACCTGTAGCCTGTGTATCGATAGTGGGGTGACAACCGGTGAAGAGGTTGGGCTTGAAGCCCCAGTCTCCGTCGTAGTTGTCGTTCGGCATCATCATATCGTAAACGCCGTTCAGACCTTTCTTGGCGTTATTAACATTTTCATACAGGGCATCGGAAGCGACGATCTCGTACTGGTTTACCTCCAGGAAATCTTCGTTATTGCAGGAAGTAAGACCAAGACCAGCCACGCTGCACAATGCTGCACTTAATAAAATATATCTTGTCTTCATATTTGTTGTTCTTTATTATTATTTAACTACTTTACTTCTTAACTACTTAACCACTGAGTTTAGAAAGTTACGTTGATACCGGCCATGAAGGTGCGTGGCTGCGGATAACGACCAGTGTCGAGACCAGTGTAGAGCACAGAACCGATACCGCACTCAGGATCACCGTACTTGTTGTAGCCAGAGATGGTCAGCAGGTTGTTGACACCTACATAGACGCGAGCCTTCTGGATAGAGAGCATGTTGGCAATCTGCTTCGGCAGAGTGTAACCGACTTGGAGGTTTGCGATACGGAGGAAGTCACCGTTCTTAACCCACATGTCGCTGACACGGTAGTTACGGTTAGAGTCAATAATGCTCAGACGGGGCAGTGAACCGCTACCATTGCGGAAGGCTGCATCGTAAGCCTCCTCAAGGATGTTAGGTGTGCACTGGTCGTCCAACTGACGCATAGAACTCATCTTCATGGCAGAGTAAGACAGAATGTCCTGTCCGAATACACCGTACATATAGAGGTTGAAGTCCCAATCCTTATAGGTCGCTCCAACGGTGATACCGTAGTTCAGTGAGGGGAAACCGTTGCCAAGGATCTGGCGGTCCTGAGAGTCGATCTTACCGTCGTTGTTGATATCCTTGAACTTCAAGTCACCAACTGACAGCGGGTGGTCAGAGTCAACCTTGGTCATTTCATCATTGGGAACACCTGACTCTGTGCCGCCCAACTTAGCCAGGTAAGCAGCGAGGTCAGCCTGATCCTTGATGATACCGTCGGTTACATAGCCGTAGTATGAACCTACAGCCTCGCCTTCCATACAGATAGAGTGGTTGTTCCAGTCACCGTTACCGTCGATGGCACCTACCTGAGAACCGTCGTAGTTACTTGCGCCACTGTTAGCAGAACAGGTGTTGTACAGAGGATCACCCATCTTCTTCACCTCATTCTTGATGGTAGAACCTGTCAGACGAACATTCAGACCGAAGTCCTTGTTGAACTGGTGGTGGTAGCCGAGAGCAAACTCAAAGCCCTTGTTCTGAATCTTACCATAGTTGGTGTAGATCTGTGTGTAACCGGCTGTCGGACGAATCTGCTGATAGAGGAGCAGGTCCTTGGTATTCTTAATGAAGTAGTCCAAAGTAATATCCCAGTCGTTCAGGAATGCGAAGTCGATACCGAAGTTCAGCATCTCAGTGGTCTCCCACTTCAGGTTGGTATCAACCAGGTCGGAGAGCCAACCTGTTACACGCTGACCGTTACCACCGAATGCACCAGCGACACCATCCTTTCCGTAGAATTTGTATGCAGCGTTACCATTGTCAGAGTTCAGGGCTGCAATGGCCTTACCCTGGATATTACCAGCGTTACCGGTCTGACCCCAACCCACACGGAGTTTCAGGTTGTCGATAGCCTTGATGTCCTTCATGAACGGCTCCTCGCTGATACGCCAAGCACCTGCTACTGAGGGGAATGTACCCCAACGGTTACCAGAACCGAAGTTAGAACTACCGTCACGACGGATGGTTCCAGTGACGATATAGCGATCCATCAGGCTGTAAGAAGCACGGGCGAAGTAAGAGATCGTGTGTACGTCTGCGTTGTAGGCACCGTTACCCTGCTTGTTGTCAGGATCGTTTGTCAGTCCCAGGTTACGGTTCCACTCAGAGTCGAAGTCACGGGCGCTAGCGCTTATCCACTGTCCCCAAGACTTGTTAACCTCATTACCGAGCATCAGCGTCAGGTTGTGGATGTCGTAGTCGAGGTTATAGGTCAGGTAGGTCTGGATGCCGAGGCTGTAGCCGTGGCTGTTGTTCAGGGAGAATGCATAGGTCTGGTCCGATCCTGAAGGCAGCAGCACCTCCGTCCACTGGCCGTTGATCTGGTTGTAGCGTGTACGGCCACCAGTGAAACTAGAACTGTTGTTGCCCCAGTAGGAATAGGTACCCTGGCTGCGGACATCCAGTTTGTGATGCTTGATATCGAGGAATGTTACATCGATGAAGGCTGTGGTCTGGATACGGTCATAACCATTGCGGTTTCGATCGCTATCGTAGCCCTCCATCTGAGTAGCGTAGGGGTTGGCAGCGATAGAGGTGTTACCTTCCCATCCGTTCGGGGTCATCAGATAACCTGCACCATAGGTGCCGTCAGGATTCACCAGATTCACGTTAACCAACTGCTTGCTGGCATCGTTCTCATCGTAGTAGTCCAAAGTCGGTGTCATTGAAGCGAAGTCACGGAGTGAAGACAGGTTCTGGTTGTTACCCATAGAGGCGTTTGAACCGTGGCTCTCACTGTGAGTGTAGTTGATGTCACCACCGAGTTCCAAATACTTGTTCACCTTGGTGCTTACATTGGCACGGGTGGTGAAGCGCTGGTAGTTGGTGTTCACAACCAGACCGTCGGTGTTGGTGTAACCGAATGAGAGGTTATACTGGGTCTTGTCGTTACCACCGTTTACAGAGGCACCATAGTTCTGCTTGAGAGCAGCACGGGTCATCTCCTTCTGCCAGTCGATCTCCTTCACACCATTCATGTCGCTGCGATCCCACAACTTGTTGATGAACATGGCACCGTCGTTGGTCTTAGCCTCCTTGATGGCCTTGGCGTAGGTGCTCAGACCCATCACGTCGAGGGTGTAAGGCAGTGTCTGCAGACCGAAGTCAGCAGTGAGTGTGATATTGGTGTGACCCTTCTGACCGTGCTTGGTGGTGATCATCACAACACCGTTAGCACCAGCAGAACCGTAGATAGCGGTAGCAGAGGCATCCTTCAAGATCTCGATACGCTCGATATCGGCGGGGTTCACGAAGTCAGCGTTTGTGCCAACCTGTACACCATCGACCACGTAGAGAGGAGAAGCATCGCCATTGATGGTTCCGACACCACGGATGCGGATAGCGGCCTTACCGTCAGGAGAACCGTCCTGCTGCATGACCATCACACCAGCGGCAGAACCCTGCAGGGCCTGACCGATGTTCTGAGGCACACGCTTCATAACTGCTTCCTGGTCAACGGTAGCAACAGATCCGGAGATGTCGCTCTTCTTCATTGTACCATAACCCACAACAACCACGTCGTTCAGCATCTGGGCGTCTTCCTTCAGCGTGACGTTGATGTTGCTCTGTCCGTTGACCTTGATGTTCTGAGGAACATAGCCAACATAAGAAATGTTCAGAGTGGCATTGCTGGGAGCCTCCACGCTGAAATTACCATTGAAGTCTGTGATGGCACCAGTGTTTGATCCCTGTACCTTCACTGTGGCACCGATAATCGGTTCACCTGCTTCATCATTCACCGTTCCCTTTACGAAGCTCTGAGCCAATGCTCCCATTGGGAACAAACAGAGCAGGAACAGTGCCACTAACGGCTTTTGTAGTGATTTAAAATTCCACATACTTTTAATTTAATTAGTTAGATAATTGAGACTTTAATATTTAGGTTTACATGTATTCACATACTTGCCTATGATAAGGTGCAACCACCTTAATTTATATATATAGACTGCCCTTTCAACAGTTTTCGGGTGCAAAGTTATTATAAATTTAATTTATGCGTTTTGCAAATTGAAACAAACACTTTACGAAATGTAACAAATTGCGAAAATGTTACAAATTAAGATGCAAGAAAACTAAAATTTGTTGCGATTTGAGGGTTTTTCAGTAAAAAGTTGTACCTTTGCAGCATTAATGAAAAAATGATGAAACTAAAGACAATCATCAACTCTAACAGGCAGTTTTTGCTGACGGCGGTGTTCGGCGTGGCGGTGTTCTGTTTCTGGCTCTTTTGGCTACCCCATTTGATGGTGGCACGGGAGGGGATGCAGTTGTTCCTCTGGAATACGGACTATCTGATGGAGCGCCTCACCATGCCTGGCGGACTGGCTCAGTATCTGGGTGAGTTTATTGTGCAGTTCTTCCTGAATCCTGTCTATGGGGCACTTTGGTATGCCGTGCTGTTGGTCGCAGCCCAACTGCTGATGTGGCGGTTATTTTCCAATAAGCGGTCCTTATTGTCCAATAACCTGCCCTTATTGTCCAATAACCTGCCCTTATTGCGCAATAAGGCTTGGTTATTGAGTTATATCGTTCCGTTTGTGTTGTGGGCTTTGGCATGTACCCCCAATATCCCAATGACCCCGATTGTGGCAGTGGTGCTGACATTGGCGCTGATGAACCTGCTCCCAAAGGCGCGGAAGGCCCGTTTCGTAACGGCCTGCGTGATGGTTCCTGTTGGGTATTGGCTTCTGGGTCCTGCCATCGTGCTGATGGTCATTGCGCCCATCACTTCTATTGTCTATCACATATCACTGTTTGTCCTGTTGGTATTTTGTATCGTCGGCAGCGCTTGGCTGACACCTTATCCCTTACGTCAGGTGGCCCGTGGCATCGACTATTACTGGGAGGGCGACAAAGTCGGCACATACGAGGAGATGGAGTACGACATGGAGATGCGACGCCAGCGCTGGGAGGTGATGGCAACGAAGGTTGAGCAGCCCCCGACCTTGAAGAGTGTGTCGTCGGCTTTCCTGATGAGTGAGATCTCTTTGTCGATGGGCATGGTGAACCTATCCCAGCGTTCGGCTTTCGAGGCGATGGAGGCTATACCTAATTATAATAAGAGTGCGAGGGCCTTGCGCCGACTTGTGGAAACGAACATTATTACAGGACAGTACGACGTGGCACGGAAATATATCGCCATCTTAGAGGAAACCACCTTCTACCGAGGCTGGGCCCGTAAGATGACGGCTCTGATGGATCATCCCGAACAAATCAAGGATTATCCGTTGTATGATCGTTTAAAGGAAATATACGACAATGGCAAAGATCAGTTCTTCTATTAATATAATTAAGGTGTGGGTCGTCTGCTTGTGCTTGATGGGATGTCATTCGAAGCCGGAGAACGTGAGCAAGACGGATGCGTTGCCAGAGATCTATCCCGATTATGTGGATGTGACGATACCCGTCGGCATTGCCCCACTGAACTTTGCGATGGCCGATGAGACGTTTGACGCCCTCGATGTGGAGGTAAAGGGCTCGAAGGGAGGCACTATCCATGCTGAAGGTGCGTATGCTGATTTTGATATCGATGCGTGGCACCAACTTTTAGAACAGAACAAAGGAGCGAGTCTGACTGTCACCGTCTGCGCCAGAAAGGACGGACAGTGGGTGCAATACAAGGACTTTTCCATTCAGATCAGTAGTGACCCCTTAGAGGCATGGGGTATTACCTACCGTCGCATTCCACCTAGTTATGAGATGTACAGTCAGATGGGACTTTACCAGCGCGATCTCAGCAACTTCGACGAGAGGGAACTGCTGCAGAATACCCGTACGCCCAACCAGTGCATTAATTGCCATACGGCAAATCGCACGAATCCCGACCAGTATCTGTTCCATGTTCGAGGCGACCACGGAGCCACGGTGATAGGAACTGAAAAGAGAGAAGTGAATGGTGAGAAGTTGGAACTGTTGCAGGCGAAGAACGATAAGTTGGGTGGCTCGATGGTCTATCCCTACTGGCATCCGGGAGGCCGCTATTGTGCCTTCTCCACCAACAAGACCTCGCAGATGTTCCATACCACAAAGAAAAACAAACGTATCGAGGTCTATGACTCCTCGTCGGATGTGTTTGTCTATGACACCGAGACGCATACTATACTCCGCGACACGTTGATTATGAAGAAATACTGGGCGGAGAATACCCCTGCCTTCTCGCCCGATGGCAAATGGCTCTACTTCACGACGGCCTTGAGACAGGTTTATCCCACCGACTACGATCAGGAGAAATACAACCTCTGTCGCGTCAGTTTTGACGAGAAAACAGGCAAGATTGGTGAGCAGGTGGATACCTTGATTAATGTCCGTGAGACGGGCAAAAGCGTCAGTTGGCCCCGTCCATCCTACGACGGACGTTACCTGATGTACACCCAGACGGACTATGGTTACTTTACCATCTGGCACCCTGAGGCCGATCTCTGGTTGCTCGACTTGCAGACAGGTGAGACGCGTCCGATGACGGAAGTGAATAGCGATAGGGCGGAGAGTTACCACAACTGGAACACGAACAGCCGCTGGTTCCTCTTTACCAGCAGAAGCGAGAACGGCCTCTATACCCAAGTCTATTTCTCGCACTTTGACAACGATGGCCAGGCCATGAAACCTTTCCTTCTGCCACAGCATAATCCCCGTCAATATTACCGTCGCCTGCTGTATTCCTACAATACACCCGACTTCACCTTGCGCCCCGTGGAGATCAATCCCCGTGAGATGGGACGACGCATAGAGAGCAAGGAGCGGACAGTCACGAAGACAAATTAAGAAACCTAACGATATGAAAAGAACTTTGATTTTTACTTTTTCGCTGCTGATGGCGCTCACGATGAGTGCTGCTGAGCAGTTTGTTGTGTTCCAACCTTCAGCAGATGTGCTCTCGTTGAAGGATGCCAGTATCTCATTCGACGCCAAGGAGCATAGTTGTGTGCAGCGAGCCGTCGCGAACCTCCAGCAGGACTTCCAGCGGGTGACGGATAATTCACAATTCATAATTCACAATTCACAATTGACAACCAACACCCAAATCCTCGTTGGCACGGTGGGCGTGAATAAGCAGATCGACCAGTGGGTGAAGGCGGGCGAACTCCGCAACCTGAAAGGCAAGACGGAGAAGTATATCATCAAGACCATTGGCGACCAACTTGTCATTGCTGGTAGCGACAAGCGTGGTACAGTGTTCGGTATCTACGAATTGTCACAGCAGATTGGTGTCTCGCCTTGGTACTACTGGGCTGATGTGCCAGTGGAGAAACACGATGCTATATATATAAAGAAAGGTGAATATACCGACGGGGAACCGAGCGTCCGCTATCGTGGCTTGTTCCTGAATGATGAAGCGCCCTGTCTGACGACTTGGGTAAAGAATACCTTTGGTACGGACTATGGCGACCATCGTTTCTATGAGAAGGTCTTTGAACTTATCCTTCGTCTGAAGGGTAACTTCCTCTGGCCAGCCATGTGGGGATGGGCCTTTTATGCCGACGATCCTGAGAATTCGAAGGTGGCTGACGAGATGGGTGTCATCATCGGTACCTCGCATCATGAGCCGATGGCCCGTAACCATCAGGAATATGCCCGTCGCCGTCAGGAGTGGGGTGCTTGGAACTACCAGACCAATAAGGAGAACCTCGACCGCTTCTTCCGTGAGGGTATCGAACGCATGGAGGGTACCGACGACATTGTGACTATCGGTATGCGTGGTGATGGTGATGAGGCTATGAGCGAAAATGCTGATACTAAACTGTTGGAAAATATCATCGACAACCAGCGCCGTATCATCAAGGAGGTGACAGGCAAGTCAGCAGACAAGACCACCCAGGTGTGGGCCTTGTATAAAGAGGTGCAGGACTATTACGATGCCGGGCTCCGTGTACCTGACGATGTGATGATTCTTATCAGCGACGACAACTGGGGTGATATCCGTCGTGTGCCTACTGCAGCCGAACGTAGCCGTAAAGGCGGGTGGGGCATTTACTACCACGTTGATTACGTGGGCGCTCCCCGTAATACGAAATGGCTCAATGTCACCCAGACGCAACAGATGTTCGAACAGTTATCACTGGCCTACGATTTTGGCATCCAACGCATGTGGATTCTCAATGTCGGCGACCTGAAGCCGATGGAGTATCCCATCCAGTTGTTCATGGATATGGCCTGGAATCCGAAGGACTATACTGTCCAGACAGTCACCGACCACACTCGTCACTTCTTCCAGAGTGTACTCAGTGGCTCCTTGGCAGAGGAGGCCGCAGACATCTACAACCGTAACTGCCAATACATGGCCCGTGTAACGCCCGAGATGCTCGACGCGCGTACCTATAATATAACGACAGGCGAATGGCGACAGGTAGCCGACGACTACCAGCGTCTGGAACTGCGTGCTTTGCGCCTCTATGACCAGATTCCTGTAGAGGCCCGCGACTTCTACCGTCAACTCATTCTCTTCCCCGTACAGGCCATGGCTAACCTCTATGATATGTACTACGCTCAAGCCATGAATCAGTATTTGGCCGCCAGCAAGAATCCCGATGCCAATCTCTGGGCCGACAAGGTGAAACAGTGCTTCTGTCGTGACTCCCTGCTCTGTGCGGCTTATAATACCGATATCGCAGGTGGCAAGTGGAATGGTATGATGATACAGAAGCATATCGGCTACCGTTCTTGGAACGATAACTTCCGTGCTGATATGTTGCCGCGAACCACCTCTGTCGATGACGGCTCTGCAGGTGGTTATACTTTCGAAGCCAAGGATGGCTATGTGGCAATGGAGGCAGAGCACTATTACAGCGCTACGGCACCTGAAGGTACTGGATGGACTGTCTATCCCTATTATGGTCGTACCCGTAGTGCCGTTGCCTTGACACCCTATACGGCATTTGTAGGAAACGCAGCCCTGACCTATCAGTTTACACTACCTGCCGAATCGTCAAAGATCAAGGTTCATGTCGTGACGAAGTCAACGCTCGACTTCCTGAACGTAGGCGGTTTCGAATATGCAGTCAGCCTCGACGGTGGTGAGGCACAGGTGGTTAACTTCAACAAGACGCTTGTCGATCGTCAGCCCTATATGTACTCGGAGTATTATCCTGCTGTTGCCAGCCGTGTGGTGGAGAAGGTCGTGGAATTGCCTTTGACGCCTAAGGATGTACACATATTGACGATACAGCCCAAGCATCCGGGTATTGTCTTCGAGAAGATTGTGATTGATGCTGGCGGCTACCAGTCCCAGTTCCTCTTCGGTCAGGAATCCCCCTGTAAGAGATAAAACAAAAACGTGCTGCATGATTCCTTGCAGCACGTTTTGCTTTTAAGCTTGGTACCCAGAGCCGGGGTCGAACCGGCACGGGTTGCCCCACTGGTGTTTGAGACCAGCGCGTCTACCGATTCCGCCATCTGGGCATTGCACTTAACCTCAAAAGCGCTGCAAAGGTACTACAAATTTCTGAAACTGCAAAGATTTATGGTAAAAAAATGAAAAATACTTGCTTATATCAATAATATTGTGTATCTTCGCAGCATAAAATGACGACTATAAGTATTGTTAAGCATAAATGGAATATAGTAAGGATTTTTGCGTGATACTCGCAGGAGGTCGCGGAAAACGATTGTGGCCATGCAGCAGAGAGGCTATGCCTAAGCAGTTTATCGATTTCTTCGGAACGGGAAGGACACAGTTGCAGGCTACCTACGATCGGATCGTAAAGTTGTTGCCTATAGATCATATCTATATATGTACCTGTCGGGAGTATTTGGAGATGTCGAGGGAACAGTTGCCCGATGTGCCTGAGCGGAATTTCATCGTTGAACCCATCAACAGGAATACGGCTCCTAGCGTAGCCTGGGCTGCCATGCGGATATTGAAGCTTGAGCCCGAAGCGAACGTGATCATTGTCCCGTCGGACCAGATGGTGTTGAACGAGGCCTCTTTCACGCATAGTGTGGAACTTGGTTTCAGTTATGTCTCGGAAAATGACGTGCTGATGGTGATGGGCGTCAAACCGACGCGCCCGGAACCGGGCTATGGTTATATCCAGATGGGCGACCTGAGTTGCAAACCGGAGGTGTATGCCGTCAAATCGTTTACGGAAAAGCCTGAACGTGAGTTTGCTACGATGTTTATGAACAGTGGTGAGTTTTATTGGAACACAGGTATCTTCCTTTCGAAAGTGAGTTATTTGTTGAGTTCCTTTGAGAAGATATTCCCTGAGGTGCTCCGTCCCCTGAGATATGAGAAGGTGGATTATACTTACGAGGAAGAGATGGAGTTTGTGGTTCGGAACTATCCCCGTTATCCGAACCTCTCGCTCGATTATGCCATTCTGGAACAATGCCGAAACGTTTTTGTGATGCAGTGCGACTTCGGCTGGGCAGACCTGGGTACGTGGCATGCTATCTATGAGTCGATGAGTAAGGTGGAGGGCGACAATGTGGTTATTGACTCCAGAGTGGAACTGGAGGACTGCAGTAATAACGTGATTAAGTTGCCGAAAGGAAAGATCGGTGTGTTCAACGGTCTTGAAGGCTACATCGTGGCCGATAGCGAGGATGTGCTGCTCGTCTGTCGGAAGAACGATGACTCCTCGCTGATTCGAAAATATGTCAGTGAGATAGGACTTAAATACGGCGAAGAGTTTGTCTAATCAGACAAACTCTTCACGTATCTTCGATGCGATTTCCTTGAATTCCTCTTCCGTGAGTTTCAACTTCTCACGGCGGAAGTCAACGTCCTGTTCCGATTGCATCGGAATCAGATGAATATGGGCATGGGGTACTTCGAGACCCAGCACCACCTGAGCCACCTTCTTGCAGGGGAAAGCCTTTTTAATGGCCAGAGCCACTTTCTTGGCAAACACCTGATAACGTGCAATCTCGTCGTCGTCCATGTCGAAGATGTAATCTACTTCGCGGCGAGGAATCACAAGGGTATGACCCTTCACCAACGGATTGATGTCGAGGAAAGCATAGAACTCCTCGTTCTCGGCGCACTTGTAACTGGGAATCTCCCCAGCAGCAATCTTACTGAAAATATCCATATTATCCTATTGTTATTTTATCGATACGGAGTTTGATGGTGCCACGGGGAATCTTAACCTCAACCTCGTCACCCACCTTATGGTTCAGCAGTCCCTGGGCAATCGGCGTCTTGATGGAGATCTTACCTTCGCGGAGGTTGGCCTCGCTCTCGCTGACGATGGTATAGGTCATCTTGGCCTTGTTCGTCATGTTGGTCATCTCCACCTTCGACAGGATTTGGACGGCATCAGTACTCAGACGACTGGTATCCACCACCTTGGCTTCCGAGATGGTCACCTTCAGTTGGTTGATCTTATCCTCCAAGTGGGCCTGGGCCTCTTTGGCGGCATCGTATTCGCTATTCTCACTCAAGTCGCCTTTCTCGCGGGCTTCGGCAATGGCTGCCGAGGCCTTGGGGCGCTCAATGCTTTCTAAACGTTGCAGTTCGGCTATCAGTTTGTCGTAGCCTTCTTGTGACATATAAGCCATATATTTTACATTTTTCTTTTAGTCGCTACGCTTTGTAAAAGCGCTAATGCGAGTTCAATTTTACAATTTCATTAGGCGGATAAAAAAGAAAGAATCCCGACGTTCTGTCTGTCGGAATCCTCGGTGCTATCATGTCTTATCCTTACTTATCCGTTTGCAAAGGTAGGCATTATTTTCGAAACTCGCAAATTTTTCCGCCTAAAAAATGTAAAACGGCGTAAATCACGATGGCAGAGACCCACCCGGCGATGACATCAACGGCGTAATGGGCAAAGATATAGACAGTGGAAAGACACAGGAGCACATACACGGGAACCATGACCCAGAAGAGCCAACGGCAACGGGCTTTCCATGCCAGGAACACCAGAATGGTGGTGACACCAACGTGACTGCTAGGGAAGGCTGCCGTGGGCCGTTCGCCTGCGTCATGGGCATTTTCCACCATGTGATAGAAGAATCCGTCGCTCCATCCGGGCAACGTTATCATCTCCTGATGGTCGGCGAAGTAATGGCCTAAGTCAGGGAACACATCCTTGGCAATCTGGTCCAAACCGACTGCCGGATAGTAGAACTGCGGTCCGGCAACGGGGAGGAAGATAAAGATGGCGTAGAAACAAAAGAAGGCCGTCAGGATGATGAAGGTGGCCCGTTCGAATTCCTCGTATCTGCACAGGAAATAGTAGAGGGTAACGAGGGCTATCAACGGGAAGTATGAGGTGTATCCAAAGTGCATCAGTTCACTGAATATGGGATGGCTGAATGTCTGTGAGAAGAGTAGGGCTGGCTGGAAACCGAACAGTTGCTGGTCGTAGGAAGCAAACAGATGGTCATAGCAGGGGAAGATTCTGTTCAATTCATAGGTGTCAGGGTACCACCACGACAGCAGTCCCATCTGTGCCACCACCCGACAGAAGATGGTAAAGCGGCAGGGGAGCAGACGATAGACAAACCAGAGGGCCAGCGTCATCATCACAATACGGAAACGTCCCCAGAGCATAGGTTCGGGGTTGTATAACTTCGTATAGGTAAACAGAATCAGCAACAGCGTCAGCAGCAGATAGCCCATGATGACCCATTCCACTGCCAACAGCCCCTTTCGTGGCTTCTTGTCCTTCTCAAAAAGATACTTAAATATATTCACTTTTTACTCTTCACTTTTTACTTTTCACTTCTCACTTCTCAGAGCCATCCGTTCTCCTTGTACCATCGGACCGTCTCTTTCACACCCTGTTCCAGTGGATATTGCGGCTGATAATCCAGTTCGTCGATAGCGGGTTGGATGTCACACCGCCAGTTGCGCTGCTTCAGAATGTTGTACTTATCGTTGTTCAGTGCAGTCACCTTCCCCGTCACCCGTCCGACGTACTCGCCGAAGAAGGTCACGATACGGAGCACCCAGACGGGAGCCGTGATACGGATCCACCACGGACGACCCAGTTCCTCGTGGATGAGGTCGCTGAAGGTCGTGCTCTGATAGACCTGCCCGTCGCTGAGGAAATACTTCCGTCCGTTCTCGCCATGGTCGAGAGCTAGGAATACGGCCTGTACCACATCCTTCACATAGACGAACGTGATGTCCTGCCGCTGATAACCTACGGAAAAGTCGCTGTGCTGCTGGATGCTCTTCGCCATGATGAAGTAGTCCTTCTCCCTCGGGCCATAGACCCCAGTCGGTCTTAATATAATATAAGGTAGGCGTGTGCATAGGGTTTCCAGATACTGTTCCGCAGCCAACTTGCTCCGTCCATATTCCGTGTTCGGCTGGGGTGTGTCGCTTTCGCGGATCTCTTCGTAGGGCTGTTGCTCCTTGATGGCCCCGAAGATGCTGAGGCTGCTGATGAAGACGAAACGCTTCAGGGGCATCCCCACTTCGAGGATGGCCTCGGCCAGGTTCTTCGTTCCCTCGGTATTGATACGGTGGAAGTCCTGTTTGTGCAGACATTTTGTCACGCCGGCGGCATGCACCACATAGTCGAAATCCTTACCTCGCAGTTGTTCTACCAGTTGCGACTTCGACGAGATGTTCAGTTCGATGAAACGGATCCGCTTGTCCTGCAGCCATTCCCTAGAACTGCTTTTCCTGATAGCAGCCCATGTCTCGAAGCCCCTTTTGAGTGCCTCTTCCACGATAAATGAGCCGATAAATCCGCTCGCACCGGTGATTAATATCTTCATTTTGTTAAATTTGGGTGCAAAGATACGAAATAATTGTGAATTGTGCATTGTGCATTGTGAATTATTTCGTATCTTTGCCCCAAAGAATACAAAAAAATAAGTCTATGGGAAAGAAAAAAGGTGGCAAACGGTTAGGGAAGAAACAAGTCAGCGAACTGCTGAAGAACCTCTTCCAACACAATCCGAACGAGACATTCTCGTTCAAGCAGATATTCAAGGCACTCAGGCTCGACACCCATCCGCTGAAGATGCTCGCCATCGACGTGATGGAGGAGATGGCATGGGATGATTTCCTCTCGAAGGTCAGCGAAAATTCCTATCGTCTGAATACGAAGACCCAGATACAGGAGGGTGTGTTCCGTCGGAAAGCCAACGGTCGCAACTCGTTCCTGCCGGACGATGGTGGAACACCAGTCTTCGTGGCGGAACGTAATTCCATGT
>CAJODF010000040.1 GCA_905233555.1 uncultured Prevotella sp.
CTGCGCAGCACAAACCAACCGTTCTGTGCCAGCATCCTTCCGTCGTAGAGTTTCAACTCTGCGTCATCACTGCTGATGCGGATCATGCGCGAGGGATCGTCGGTAGCCACGATAATCTGATGACCAGTCTCCAGGGGCAGAGGATCCACAAAACGGCCTGTACCCCTGTCGTCGTATGTCTTGAAACCCTTGAACTGTCTAGGCTTCTCACTGTTCGGACGGGTGATGGTCTGACTGGTGGCATAGCGCGGGAAGCGGTTTAGGCGTCCATCCATTGTGAAGGTCTTCAACCAATACTGCGACGGCAGGAACTCTATATTGAAGCCTGCCTCGCCAGCCAACTTCTCCGGTACGGGCTTGTCCAAATAGACGGCAATCTCCACGGCCTTGCCCTTGGCTGTGACGATGACACGGCTGTCGAAGTCGTAGTCATCGTAACGCATGGCAACTTCGATACTGCCGTTCTCACGATTCACCTTCCGGCTGGTCATCTTCGGCACAAGATCCCATTGTTCGGGCGTATTGTTCAGGCGGATGGCTCCACCTTGTACGGTACGCACACCATGATGAATGATTTCAATGCCGGAGTTCTTCTCGTCATTGAAACCACCATTAAAACTATTGCTGAATACCAGCACGTTCACTCCCTGACGCTCAAAATACTCCTGTTCGTTCAATTGTAAGTTTTGAGCATGACCAACAGATGCCGCCGCCAGCAGCACTGTGAGGAGGAATTGTCTAGATTTCATTTTCCTTTCAATTAAATGACACATTAAACAATGACCTGGCATGATGTCCAAAGTCTATTTGATAACCACTTTATTAAACAATTTTAACCTCAATCCTCGTCCATCGGGTAGTGGACGCCCCATTTCTGGCGCAGCCCGTCCATCAGTTGCATGATGTAGAGTGTCTCCTCATGTGGCATCTCGCGAGGCTCTAAAAGTCCGTCGATGAGTGCCTGACGACAAGCCAGGAATTGGTATTCATAACCCGTGATTTGCTGTGGCACGTGGATGGTCTCAATGTAGGTGCGATCCGGACCGTTTACCGTGATGGTCTGTGGGTTGTTGATGTTGTCGATGATGAGGTTACCCTCCGTTCCTGCGATGACACCGATATTGTCGCCCACGCAGGCCGCACTCGACTGGAGGTTACAGAGCATACCGTCGGCCAGTACGATGCTGATGGCATTGGTCAGGTCCATGCCCGTCTTTGACTTCACGCACTGACTCTCCATGCTGATAATGTCGGCAGGGAAGAACATCCTGACGAAGTTGAGGGCATAGACACCCAGATCGAGCAGGGCCCCACCGCAGAGGTCTGCCCGCATGATACGGGGTTTGTCACCCATCGAGTAGCCTAAGGTGGCAGTCAGCAGTCGTGGTGTCCCAATCTGTCCTTTATTAATAAGGTCGCGTACCATATTAACTAATGGTTGGTAGCGCGTCCAGATGGCTTCAGCGAGGAACTTTTTCCTTTCGTGGGCCAGTTCAACAATCTCCTTCGACTGACGGAGGTTTGCCATGAAGGCCTTCTCCACCAGACAAGGCTTGTCTGCCAATAGAGCCTCTTTCGTTACATCGTAGTGATGGGAGTGAGGGGTTGCTACATAGACCAGGTCAACATCCGGGTCTGCAATCAGTTCTGCATACGAACCGTATGCCTTTTTCATTTTCCATGTTTTTGCAAAAGCCTCCGCCTTTTCCAGGGAGCGTGAGGCGATAGCATAACATTCACACTCGTTGAGTCCGTTCAACGTGATGGCAGCCTTCTCGGCAATCCATCCTGCGCCGATAATACCGACGCGTAAAATACTGTCCTGTTTCATGTTTTATGCTGTTTCGGCTACAAATTTAAGAAAAAAGTTTGAATTACGTGTTGTTTTTTGAAATTTTAATATTACCTTTGCAGCCGCATAAACGTAAACCCTTAATTAAAGTAATGAAGAAATGAGAAAGAAAAGTTTTATGCTTCGAACGCTGGCGGTGGCACTGGCAGTGTTCAGTAGTGTGGCTGCAATGGGCCAACAGAAGAAAGAAGGTGAAACGGATTGGATGAAGGACTTCACCAGTCGTATCACACTCAATGGTTATGCACAAGGTGGCTGGAGTTACCAGGACATCAATGACAAGAAGACCAACTCTTACAATCTGAAACGCACACTACTCTGGGCAAAGGCCCGTATTACTGACCGCTGGTCGTTTATGTTTATGCACGATTTCTCCAGTGTGGTTCAGGAGTATTACACCGACTACAGACTCTCCAACGACAAATCTCTGAGCGTCCGCTTGGGACAGTTCAAGCATTCCTATTCGATGGAGAATCCGCTGTCACCCACCCAACTCGAACTCATCGACGTCTATTCGCAGGCTGTGCTCTATCTGGCTGGCGAAGGCCCTGATCCCCTGAACGGCGTGAACTATGGCCGTGACATGGGTCTGATGGTCTATGGCGACTTGCTCAACAATGCCGTGCACTACGAGCTGGCACTGATGAGCGGACAGGGTATCAACCGCAAGGATTTGAACAATCAGAAAGACTTTATCGCCAAACTCGAAGTGAAGCCCTTCGACGGTCTTCGCATCGTGGGCTCAGGTTATCTGGGTACTGGCTGTGCTGTGGGTACGGCTGCCTGGAATCCTGATATCAATGTGGGCGACAACTATAAGCGCAACCGTTACAGTGTAGGCGCTGAATACAAGACCCGGCCTTACTCGAAGGGGCAGTATAAGGAGGCTCGTCCTGCCAGTATCCGTGCCGAATGGCTTGGTGGTGAGGATGGTGAGGTAGGTTCTCGTGGCGGTTATGTCACGACGACTTTCCCTGTGGTAGGTGCCCTCGACATTGTGGCCTCTGGAGAAACTTTCGACCGCAATACGAAAGTAGATGGCTGGGATCAGACCAACCTGACCTTGGGCATGCAGTACTGGTTCTATAAGAAGTGCCGTGTACAGTTGCAATATACCCGTTGTCTCTGTGGTGAGAATATCAGTTCTAATGATTATAATTGGCTTCAGGCCCAAGTACAAGTAGCGTTCTAAAGGTAAAAAGGTAAAAAAGTAAAAAGGTAAAATATGTTTATCAAAGTTCTTTTAACGGTTATTTTTCTGGCTGTAATGGTAGGCGTGGGTGTCTATTCACGCAAGCAGGCCAGAAGTGTTGACGGTTTTGTGTTGGGTGGTCGTGCCGTAGGTCCTTGGCTCACGGCTTTTGCTTTCGGAACCTCCTATTTCTCGGCAGTGGTCTTCGTAGGCTATGCCGGACAGTTTGGTTGGAAATACGGTCTGTCGAGTGCATGGATCGGTATCGGCAATGCTATCATCGGTTCACTCTTGGCGTGGATCCTCCTGGGTCGTCGTACCAAACTGATGACGCAACATATAGAGTCGCGTACGATGCCTGACTTCTTTGGTACCCGTTTCAATGACCAGGGATTGCGTGTGGTGGCTTCTGTCATCGCCTTCGTGTTCCTGATTCCCTATACCGCAGGTGTCTATAGCGGTATCTCGCGCCTCTTTGAGATGGGCTTCGAGATTCCCTACGAGTATTGTGTCATCATCATGTCCATCCTCACCGCTGTCTATGTGATTATCGGCGGTTACAAGGCTACAGCCATGAACGATTTCATCCAGGGTATTATCATGCTCTTTGGTATTGTAGCCGTCATCCTCGCTGTGCTGAATGCTCAGGGCGGTCTGACCGCCGCAGTGGATAAACTTGCTGTGATTCCTTCTGATGCCGATCCTGCCGTGAATGGTGGCTTTGCCTCGTGGTTCGGTCCTGATCCGTGGGGACTGTTGGGTGTGGTCATCCTGACCTCACTGGGTACGATGGGTCTGCCGCAGATGGTGGGTAAGTTCTATTCGATTACTGACGAGAGTGCCATCAAGCGTGGTACCGTCATCTCTACCATCTTTGCCTTCATCGTGGCTGGTGGCTGTTATTTCCTCGGTGGCTTCGGCCGTCTCTATGATCCAGTGATCAATGAAGCCACAGGTAAGATTGCCTTCGACTCGATTGTACCTGCCATGCTGGTCACACTCCCTGACGTACTGATTGCCCTTGTAGTGCTGCTCGTGCTGAGCGCTTCCATGTCAACGTTGGCTTCACTGGTGTTGACCTCTTCATCGACGATGACCCTCGACCTGATCTATCGCGACAAGAAGTCGTTGCCTGGCGAGGTGGAGGATGGTACCATCGACGATATCGTGGCTGAGAAGATTGAGCGTCGTAAGGTGGTGGTGATGCGTGTGCTCATCATGTTCTTCATCGCCATCTCCCTGCTGATAGCCCTGAATCCGCCTACGTTCATCGCCCAACTCATGGGTATCTCTTGGGGCGCTCTGGCTGGTGCCTTCCTTGCACCGTTCATGCTGGGTCTCTACTGGCGTGGTGTGACCACAGCCTCTGTCTGGGCTTGCTTCATCTGGGGCGTGGGCCTCACTGTCATCAATATGTTGGCTGGCAACCCCATCAATCCTATCAACTGCGGTGCCATCGCCATGGTGGGTGGATTCCCTGTGGTATGGATTGTCAGTCTGTTGACAAAGAAGATGCCGAAGCAGACTGTTGACACCATTTTCGAGTGTTATAAGTAGTTTGCAACCAAGTTGCACGAAATGTGCCGTATCTTTGCAGCCGAAAAGGTAATAAAAAAGCAAAGATATGGCACATTCTCATGAACATTGTAATAGTTGCTCGCACGAGCATCATCACGAGCACGAACATCATCACGGAGAGCATTCGCTGAAAAAGCAACTCTGGCTCATTGGCATTACCGTCGTTTTATTGATTGCAGCCGTGCTGGTGGAGAAACATCTGAATCTCTCCACTTGGCAATTGCTTTTAGTCTATCTCGTACCTTATTTGATAATAGGCCACGAAACGCTTCACGAGGCCTGGGAAGGCATTACTGAGGGTGAGATATTCAACGAACACTTCCTCATGTCCATTGCCACCATCGGCGCTCTCTGCATCGGTTTTCTGCCTGGTGCCGAAACGGAGTTCCCTGAGGCTGTCTTTGTCATGCTTTTCTTCCAAGTGGGTGAACTCTTCGAGGGCTATGCTGAGGGCAAGAGCCGTGATAGCATCGCTCACCTGATGGACATTCGTCCAGACATCGCTCATGTGGATGGGAACGACGTTAGCCCTGACCAGGTGGCTGTTGGCTCTGTCATCGTGATCCGTCCTGGTGAGAAGGTGCCTTTGGATGGTGTGATTATCGAGGGCACGTCCGCCCTCAATACCGTCGCTCTGACGGGTGAGTCGTTGCCGCGTGATGTCGTGGAGGGCGATGAGGTCATTTCCGGCTGTGTCAATCTCTCTGGTGTGCTGAAGGTGCGTACTACGAAGGCCTTTGGCGAGAGTACTGTCGCCAAAATCATCAACCTTGTGGAGAATGCTGGCGAACGCAAGTCACAGAGCGAGACCTTTATCACCCGCTTTGCCCGTATCTACACCCCCATCGTCGTGTTCCTCGCTATCGCCCTGGCCATCATTCCGCCACTATGGCTGTCGCTCTCCTTCGCACCTTTCACTTTTCACTTTTCACTTTTCACTTCTCACTTCTCAACTTGGCTCTATCGCGCTCTGATGTTCTTGGTGGTGAGTTGTCCCTGTGCCTTGGTGATTAGTGTGCCGCTGACCTTCTTTGGGGGCATTGGTGGGGCTTCGCGCAAGGGTATCCTCATCAAGGGTGCCAACTATATGGATGTACTTGCGAAGGTCGATACCGTGGTCTTCGACAAGACTGGTACCCTCACGCATGGTCAGTTTGCTGTCACTGCCGTCCATCCAGATACTTGCAATGAAAATGAACTCATCCATCTCGCTGCCCATGTCGAGCACTTTTCTACTCATCCCATCGGTGCGGCCTTGCGCAATGCCTTCCCTGATGAGGCCACAGATGGTTGTCAGATCAGCGATGTTGAAGAGATTGCTGGCCATGGCATCCGTGCCAGGGTAGGGGATAAGATCGTCTGTGTTGGAAACACGAAGATGATGGACGCTGTAGGAGCAAAATGGCACGATTGCCCACAATGTGGGCATGACCATTTTCATGAGGTCGGCACCATTATCCATGTCGCCATCGATGGCCAATATGCAGGTCATATCGTCATCAACGACCAGATCAAGTCCGATAGTGCTGAGGCCATTGCCCAACTCCAGCAATTGGGCGTCGCCCGGACCATCATGCTTACAGGCGACCGTCAGGAAGTGGCCGACCACGTTGCCAACGAACTCCACCTCTCCGAATACCACGCTGAACTCCTCCCTGCCGACAAGGTCGCTCAGGTGGAGCAACTCTCGAATTTCGCCTTTGTTGGTGATGGCATCAACGATGCCCCTGTGCTGGCCCGTGCCGATGTGGGAATCGCGATGGGTGGCCTTGGCTCTGATGCAGCCATCGAGGCTGCCGACGTGGTGCTGATGGACGATCATCCCTCGAAGATTTCCCTCGCCATCCGTATAGCCCGCCGTACCCTCTCTATTGCCCGTCAGAATGTCTGGTTTGCCATTGGCGTGAAGGTTGCCGTACTCATCCTCGCCACCCTCGGCATCGCTACCATGTGGCTCGCCGTCTTTGCCGACGTGGGTGTCACTGTCCTCGCCGTCCTCAATGCCATGCGTGCCCTGAAGGTCTCTTAATTTGTCTTGGGGGCTCGATTGCAAAGATACATGCCTGTAAGGATAAGCAGGGTGCCGATGAGGAAATAGATGGTGATGCGCTCTGACAGGATGAGCCAAGCAAAGAGCACCGTGGTGACAGGATTGAAATAGACGTAGTTAGTCGCGATGACGGCACCCAACTTCTTGATGACCCAGTTCCATGCCAGGAAACAAAGCATGGAGGCGACACACCCTAAGAACAGCAGATTGGCCAGTACGTCAGGACGTAGCACCACGCTGGGCGAAGGCAGGTCGGGATAGATCAGGAAATATGGAATCATCGACACCAGACCGTAGAAGAATACCTTACGGGTGATGAATGTCGTATCGTAACGCTGGCTGGCTGGAATCATCAACAGCGAATAGAGAGCCCAACAGAGACAGGCACCAAAGGCCAGTGCATCGCCCAACGGGGAGAGGTGCAGCACAAAACGGCCGTTGAGCACCACGATGATGACACCTATGGCAGCCATTACCGTACCCACAATCTGAAGGCCATGCAGCCGCATGGAACGAAAGAACAGGGCGATGAGCAAAGCCGCAATCAGTGGACAAAGACAGACAATCAGCGAGGTGTTGGTCGTCGTGGTATAGATCATGGCGCTGTTCTCTGTCAGGAAATAGAGCGAGCCGCCAGTAATACCCAGTGCCACCATCAGCAACTCATCCTGCCACACGGAGGAAAACAGGCGGAATTGTTTGCGGGTGAGTGAATAGGCAAGCAGCAACAGGTAGGCCACCACAAACCGCAATACAAATATCTGTGCTGCCGTCAGTCCGGCAATGAGCAGCAACTTGGTATAAACAAACGTCACACCCCATATTGCCACTACCAGAAAAGCCACCAGATGATAAAACAACCTGTTCATATAGTCAAGTCCTATTGTTCTTTGCCTAATATGGTGCAAAGGTAAGCATTTTATGTTATTTTCCTTAATAATTCTTCATTTTTTTCTTTTTTCTCACGGTATTGAGTCGTGTCTCAGAAAAACTTCGTAATTTTGCAGCAAGATAAATGAATAACTTGATTAGTATGAAAAGGATTCTCTTGATAATGGCGCTGACAGTCGTAACGCTGGGCGCATCGGCACAACTTCTGTATAGAATTTCAGGTCGGGGACTGCCGTCGCCATCATACGTCCTGGGTACATACCATCTGGCTCCTGTCTCGTTCGTTGACTCCATCCCTGGCTTGCGTCGGGCGATGGACGAATGTATGCAGACCTATGGTGAACTGCTGACGAGTCAGATGGCCAACGCAGACAGCATCGCTCTCTTGCAACAGGCGATGATGCTGCCTGATGGGATGACGATCGACAAGTTGCTCTCTGCCGACGAGATGACCCGCCTGAATGCCTATATGCAAAAACTGCTCGGTATGGATTTGAACAACCCGCTGATAGCCCAACAGATGGGCAGGATGACACCAACGGCGCTGAGTACGAATCTGTCGCTACTCGCCTTCGTAAGGAAGAATGGTGCGCCGGGTGGCTTCGACGAGTATTTCCAGAAAGAGTCTCTTGCACATGGCAAAGGTGTGGGTGGATTGGAGTCCATGTCCGCTCAGATCTATACACTCTTCAAAAGCATGACGCTGGAGCGCCAGAAGGAACTGCTGATGTGTCAAGTGGATAATGCCGACCTCTATGACGAGATGACCGATGCCATCATCCATGCCTTCTATGCACAGGACATCGATGCCATCAAGGAGGCAATGGACATCACGCTGAACAATCGCTGTGACTCTACGCCAGAAGAGGAAGACATCATGATCAATAATCGCAATGCCAACTGGGTGGAAAAGATGCCTGCCCTGATGATGCTGAGGCCAACGCTCTTTGCCGTTGGCGCTGGTCACCTGCCAGGCGACAAAGGCGTATTGAATCTCCTCCGCCAAGCCGGATACACCGTCGAGGGCGTCGTCGATTGACGTTTTTCCTATTTATGAAAAATATTACCAATATTGTGTGTGTCTTTCTGTTATTCTCCAACCATCCCTTTATTCCCGTTCTTGTATTATTCTGCGTAAATCTCCCCTAATCCTGCACGCTGGCAGCGGGAATAGTTCAATCTGCCTCGATGAATAGTTCAATCCATGAGATTGCTACGTTCCCGCTCCAAGTGAGCATAATTGCTATCCTCACCCTCAGCGACGCCAGTACGCAGGTACGCCAGTACACCAGTTCTTTTGCATTTGTCGCAGGTGCAAATATTGTTTACATTATCTATATATATTATAATAATATATTATTATTATAATATATATAGATATAAACAGGTATCCACACCACAACTAATTCACCATATGAACTGGTGTACTGGCGTACCTGCGTACTGGTGTACCTAGGACTCATCACTTTGCCGCCCTCGTACTTATTTTCTTACCCTCTTTGCTCCAAGTATAGATCCATGCACCGTTCTTACTGGTGAACGTATCGCCAGCCACACCAAGGATCTCGCCCACAGAACCGGTACCAAAAGTATGCAGCCTCTTACCGTTCACATCATAGGTAATATAGAAAGCCGTACCCTGTTTGATGATATAGAACGTGGAACTATAACCCTTCAGTTCGCCTTGACTGGTGCTGAGCGTCTTTATCTTCTTGCCGTTCTGGTCATAGATATAGTACCAGTTCTTTGTTGTCTCGATATGGCTTATGCTCTGTGCCTGAAGGTTCGCTATAGATGATAGCAGAATGATGGATAATAACAGTTTCTTCATTTCAATGATTCTTCTAAATGAAACACGGAGGGATATATTATTACAACACTGTCAGGGTGATGCGCTTACCTAGTCCGGCAAAAATTCTGAATAGAGTGGACAATTGTACATCAGCATGGCCATTTTCCAACTTGGATATGTAACTTTTCTTGGTGCCAATCTTGTCTGCAAGTTCTTGTTGGGTGAGGCCGGCCAGGCGGCGCTGTTCTTTCAATGTCTCAGCCAGACAGAATGCTTCTGCTTCTGTCTCAAACGATGCACGTTCAGGGGTGCCCTGAGGGCCATATTCCTGATTGAGCAACTCATCAAATGTTTCGCAATTCATGATTGCCTGTTTCTTCTCTTCTGTCATTTCTTATTCTCCTTTTCCTTAAAATATTCTCTCTTAATTGCTTCTGCGTGTCGGATCTCCTTGGGAGGAGTCTTCTGGCTTTTCTTCTGAAAACCATTGAACAGTACCACGATGGCTCCTTCGTTAAAGCAACAGAATATTCTGTATATATTGCTTTCTAACTCTATACGGATTTCGTAGATACCGTCTGTTCCTTCGATAATCCTAAAGAACTTCGCTGGGATTATTCGCTGTGTCTCTATCAGTTTTAGAACCTTATTGATTTTGTCTCTTACCTCAAAGGTCTGGGCGACATAGAATTCTTTGTAGTAGTTCTTAAACAATTTGATGTTTCGAATCTTCTCCATGCTAATTCCTCCGCAAAGTTAACGAATTAATGAACAATCTCCAAATTTTTGGAGAGAAAACTGCTGATTCGATACAAATTTTTGCTTTTTGTTCTTTCATAAGCATCAAAATTTAAAAGTTATACATCTGATTTCGCTTGCAAAGATATATACAATAAATGAAACGACCAAATAATTTGAGGAAACTTTTCGTTTTTGTGCATTATTTCAAGAGAAAAGTGTTATCTTTGCAATCTCAAAGCGAAATAAGTGAACAACTATGATAGAACTGAGAAATGATGTATTGGCGATAAGGGTCGCTGAGATGGGAGCAGAACTCCAGAGTGTGAAGGACAGTGAGGGTAGGGAGTATATGTGGCAGGCTGGGGAGCAGTGGCCTAGGCATTCGCCCATCTTGTTTCCTATCGTTTGTAGTGTGAACAACAATACCTACGTGGTGGATGGTAAGTCGTATCATCTGCCTCGTCATGGGTTTGCCCGTGATACGGAGTTTACTGTGATTAGTCAGACGGACGAGAAGGTGACACTGGCTCTGCATGAGTCGGAGGAATCGTTGAAGGTGTATCCCTATCGTTTCAACCTTGCCATCACCTATCGCTTGGAAGGTAACAAGATTCACGTGATCTGGCATGTGGAGAATACGGACAGTCAGGAGATCCATTTCCAGATTGGCGGACATCCTGCCTTTAACGTGCCAAGTGGTAAATTGGAGGGCATCATCAAACTGGACAATGAAGAACCGATGGATGCCTTGAAGAGTTATGCCGACGGCAGTCACGACATGGTGGAGGTGCCTTTGGAGGCAGATATGGGTATTCTGGAAATCAGCAACAACTTCTTCCGCAATGATTCCGTGAAGGTTCACAAGAGTCAGACGCGTCGTGCTATGCTGATGGATACCAATGGCGAGCCTGCTGTGACGGTGGATTACAAGACACCCGTCTGCGCTTTTTGGAGTCCATACGGCAAACAGGCTCCCTTCGTCTGTATAGAACCATGGTACGGCATTGGCGACCCCAGAGACTTCAAGGGGGAGTTTAAGGATAAGCCCCTGATGAACCATTTGCAGCCCGGGGCCTCATTCATGAGCAGATATACCATCACGATAGGGTGACGAAAGCATAAAGACATAGCGATGGCGGTGTTTCAATTGGATAATAACCTCTGGTTTCCGGATCCTTATCAGGGTGAGGAAGACGGGTTGGTGGCTATAGGTGGTGACCTGTCGGTTGACCGTCTGTTACTGGCCTATTCGAACGGTTACTTCCCCTGGTTCTCGTTCCGTCATCAGAAGGAACCGCTATGGTACTGTCCCTTGCAGCGCTTCGTCATCTTCCCTAATGAGATTCATATCAGTCATACGATGCAGCAGTTCATCAACAGAAACATTCTGAAACCCACCATTAATCAGGATTTCGAGGGTGTGATCCGAGGTTGTGCCACAGCGCAGAACCGCAATCAGGAGGATGGTGCTTGGCTGGGGCCTGACATCATCGAAGCCTATACGGAACTGCATCGTCAGGGCTTTGCTGCCAGTGTCGAAGTGTGGCAGGATGATAAACTGGTGGGAGGCCTCTATGGCGTGAACCTTGGCGCCTCGTTTTTTGGCGAGAGTATGTTCTCGTTGGTGCCCAATGCCTCAAAACTGGCCCTCATCCACCTGGCCCGTATGTTCGAAATATTAGGAGGGCGGCTTATCGACTGTCAGTTCGAAACGCCGCACCTCCGTTCTATGGGTGGTAGGTACATCAATATCATCAAGAAGCCTTAATAGGCGTGGTCGCTGTTGATCTCGTCCTTGTCGAGTTTCTTGGCGTCGATGGCGCGCCAGGCATAGACGATGTAGGCCAGCACGAAGGGCACCAGTAGCGAAACATAGAACATCGTACGCAGCGTGAACTCACTCGAACAGGAGTTGGAGAGTGTCAGTGAACTCTGCAAGTCGGCTGTTGAGGGATAGTAGGCAGTGTTATTCCAGGCGCAGCAGAGCAACAGGGCGAGGACGGTAAGAACCGTGCCGATGCCAGCAGGCCAGATGCCACTGATGTAATCCTTCGAGACGATGGTCTTGCCGATACCGAAAAGCACCAACACCACACCGATGAGGAGCAAGATAAGCAGATACCACATCTCGATGAAGTTGTTGAAGTACTTATAAGGCTCCATGAAGATCTCACCCGTCTCTGGATTGACAGCAAAGCCCTCCTTCAACAACAGGTGGACGAGATACGCCACGAAGAGCACGACGAAAGGTACGGCAGCGCCAATCAATCGCACACTGCCACGAGAGCGGATATCCTCGTCGTTGACATTGTTTATCACGTAGAGGATGCCTAAGACACGAGCCAGGAAGGCCACAGCGAAGCCAAGAACCAGTACCCAGGGATTGAGCAAGGCATCCAGACCATGGGAGGCATTGGCCCAACGACTGATGATAGGTGTGATGGCACCAGCGTCGATGAGATTATTCTTCTCGATGATGAAGTTCGAGCCCTCGAAGAAGGTGGCAACGGCACCACCCAGCAGCAGCGGGCCTACGATACCGTTCAGGGTCAGGAAGAACTGGAAGGTCTTCGGGCCGAGGAAGTTGCCGATCTTGTTCTGGAACTCGTAACTGACGGCCTGGAGCACGAACGTGAAGAGGATGATCATCCAGAGCCAGTAGGCACCTCCGAAACTCGTCGAGTAGAAGAGTGGGAAGCTCGCGAAGAAAGCGCCTCCGAAGGTGACGAGGGTGGTGAAGGTGAACTCCCACTTACGACCTGTAGAGTTATAGACGAGGCGTCGGCCTTCTTCTGTCCAGCCCAGACTGCGGGCCATGGAGTTGGCACCCTGCACAAATAATAGGAACACTAATATCGCACCAAGGAGTGATACGATGAAACACCAGTAGTGTTGTAAGAATTCGTATGTCATAGTTCTGGTCCTTTCTTGATTTGTTTGAGTAAGATGTTGATTTCCACTGCCAGCATCGTGGAGAAGAGGATGAGGAAGAGGATGAAGGTGAGGGCGACGCTGCCGGCATTGAGGTCAGAGACGGCAGCCCAGGTGGGCAGCATGTCCTGAATGGTCCAGGGCTGGCGTCCGAACTCTGCCACGAGCCATCCGCACTCAGAGGCGATATAGGCCAGAGGTACGAGGACGATGGCAGTCCAATAGTGCCACGAAGGCAGACCAGTGAGTTGCTTAGGAGCATCGGCCATCGTCTCTGGTAACAGTCCGATGGTGGCCAGCAGACGACGTGTGAAGACTGACAGGAACGGAATGTTGTACATCAGCAGCAACATCACGAGGAAGTAGAGGATAAAGACACACCCCAGTCCCACCATGATGCGGAATGCCCAGAAATTAACAGGGATGAAAGGCACGATGTCGTTCTTGTCCTTGATATAGCCGTAGCCGAAATATTGCATATTCTCCTGTAACACCTTTAGGTGATCGGCGGCAATCGAACCGTCATCGCTAGAGTTGAATTTCGCCTGACGATAGGCTGCAAGGGCTTCGATAGCCTTCTTGCCTCGTGCGATCTTCTCATCGACAGAGGGTTCTACGGTACCATCGGGTTTGGTGTAGCCGTTGAGGATATCGTTGATGCCTGGCACATAGCCATGGATATCGTTGGTGGCCATGAATGAGAGGGCGTAGGGCATCTCCAACTTCAGGGGGGCAGCCTCCTCGTTGGCGTAGTCAGGCTGACAGAAGGGATTCACCCAGGCGATGGCTGTCAGTCCCTGATCCTCACCACCGTTATAGAGGGCCTCCATCGCAGCCAGTTTCATGGGCTGTACTTCACCCACGCTCTGGGCCGACTTATGACCTGTGGCACCAGCCAGTATAGCAGCAATCAGACCTACCCACACACCGATTTTCAGGCTCTCTGTGGCGAGTTTCACCTCGCGGTTCTTCATCAGATACCAGCAGCAGACGGCCACGCAGAAAATAGCGCCAATGATCCATGAAGAGATCACCGTGTGACAGAACTTGTCGATGGCGAAGGGGGAGAGGGCTACTTCTGCAAATGAAACCATCTCGTTACGCATGGTGTCAGGATTGAACTCACAACCTACGGGATACTGCATCCACGCATTAGCCACGAGAATCCACCAGGCGGAAATGGTGGCTCCTAAGCCAGTGAGCCACGTCGAGGCGAGGTGGAAGCCTGGTGATACCTTCTTCCAGCCGAAGAACATCACAGCCACGAAAGTACTCTCCATAAAGAAGGCCACGATGCCCTCCACAGCCAGGGGCGCTCCGAAGATGTCGCCCACGAACCAGGAGTAGTTCGACCAGTTGGTACCAAACTCGAATTCGAGGATGATACCTGTGGCAACACCCATCGCGAAGTTGATACCGAAGAGTTTCTGCCAGAATTTCGCCGCATTCTTCCAGAACTCGTCGCGAGTACGATAGTACTTGGTTTCGACGATGCCCATGATAACGGCCAGTCCCAGTGTAAGTGGGACGAACAGCCAGTGATAGATTGCCGTGAGTGCAAACTGCGCTCGTGACCAGTCGATGGTTCCGGCATCAATGTTTAGATAGAGATTTTGTAGCATAATTATTGGGTTTTAAGGAATTGCGCGTTCTGTCAGTTCTGTAGCCACATAGCCGGCTTCGTCGCCCTTGGCATTCTGTTTCAGGAAGTTGGGAAAGAAGAATATCTTCAGTACGACGAAAATGATAAACAGTTTGATGAGGATAATCGCCCACAACGTCCGTCCAAGACGCATGGAACGGAAACCGTCGTAGTAGAGGTCGAAGACCCTGTGTAAAAAACTATTCTGTCGCATAGGCCTTGCTATCAGAAAGATGTTCTTTTAATAAAAGCGAACTAGTTTCAGCGGCAAATATAGTATAATTCTGTGAAATGGCCAAACAAATGTGAAAAAAAATTGGGAGTTTCAGTAAAAATAAGTACCTTTGCAGCCGAATTTATCGATAAAGAAAGAATATGAAGAAAGTATTGGTGCCACTGATGGCAGTGGTTATACTTGCCTTGATAGCCGGGGCTGCATGGCTCTTTATGGACTTGCAACAGCAAAAACAGGTGAATAAGGACATGCAGGAACTGGCAGAACTCGACAAGCAGGAGATGGAGAACGAGTACGAGCGCTTCGCCTTGCAGTATAGTGAGATGAAGACGCAGATCAACAACGACTCCATCGTGGAGCAGTTGACGCAGGAGCAGATGAAGACCCAGCGCCTCTTGGAGGAGTTGAAAAGGGTCAAGGCTGATGATGCCCGTGAGATTACGCGTCTGAAAAAGGAACTCGCCACTGTGCGTGAAGTGCTTCGCAGTTACATCATCCAGGTGGATTCGCTGAACCGTCTGAATGAGAGTTTGAAGGAGGAGAACAGTCGGGTGAATGCCGAACTGGAACAGCGTACGGCCGAGGTGGCTGGTCTGAGTAGTGAGAAGGCTTCGCTCTCAGAGAAAGTCGCTATTGCCGCCCAACTCGACGCGACGAACATTAGTCTCTCGCTGTTGAACAAACGCGACAAACCTACGAAGAAACTGAAGGACACCAAGAAGATGCAAGTCAGTTTTACCATCACGAAGAACGTGACGGCCTCGAACGGAAACCGTACCGTCTATGTGCGTATCCAGAATCCTGGCGGCAACACTCTCAGTGGGGGCGGCTCGTTCC
The DNA here is from genome assembly GCA_905233555.1 of uncultured Prevotella sp. Taxonomy (GTDB): domain Bacteria; phylum Bacteroidota; class Bacteroidia; order Bacteroidales; family Bacteroidaceae; genus Prevotella. The sequence continues at coordinate 15,742 of CAJODF010000040.1, forward strand.
CCTATGAGAACAGAAACCTGCAGTACTCGATGAAGAAGACCATCGAATATACGGGTGAGGAAGTGACGGTGAACACCTATTGGGATGTCTCCCAGATGCTCGAGGGCGGACAGTACCGTGTCAGTATCTTTGCCGATGGTAATATGATTGGATCCAGAACGTTCAACTTCGAGTAAAAAGTGAAAAAGTAAGTAAATAGATAGTCTATGGATTGGAGAAAAATCGTTAAGGTCAGAAGGCAGGTGAAATGGATTTTACCTTTTTACCTTTTTACCTTTTTACCTTTATCTGTTTCCGCACAGCGGTTGCTGACACTCGACAGTTGTCGGGCGATGGCACTGCGCAACAACAAACAGATGCGTATCTCGCAAGTCAAGCAGGACGTGGCAGCGAACGCCCGTAAGGCAGCGCGCACCAAGTATCTGCCCCATGTGAGCGCTATAGGAACCTACGAGCATACCAGTCGTGAGATATCGCTGCTGAGTGATGCCTATAAGACAGCGCTGCCGAACATGGGTACTACTGTGGTGACAGGTATGCAGCCACAGTTGCAAGGTCTCGCACAGACCTTCACCCAACTGGGTGGTGCCTTTGTGCAGATGGGTTTGCCCGCTGCCCAAGTGCAACAGACGATGGGTGGTCTGCAGACGCAGATGCAGGAGGGCATCACGAACCTGGCAGGACAACTGAATGCCATCGGAGCCGACATCGTGGAGGCCTTCCATACCGATACCCGCAATGTGTGGGCAGGTTCCATCCTGCTGACACAGCCTGTGTTTATGGGTGGTGCCATCGTGGCGATGAACAAGATGGCTGACATTACTGAGGATTTGATGACAAACTCTGCCGAGGCCAAGCGCCAGGCCACGCTCTACAAAATAGATCAGGCCTACTGGCAGGTGGTGTCGCTGACCCATAAGAAGAAACTCGCAGATGGCTATCTGGACCTCGTGAAGAAACTCGACTCGGATGTCAGTAAGATGATTGAGGAGGGTGTGGCCACCCGTAGCGAGGGACTGAGTGTCAGTGTGAAAGTGAACGAGGCAGAGATGGCTGTCACGAAAGTCAATGATGGTCTGGTGCTCTCGAAAATGTTACTCTGCGAACTCTGTGGACTGCCCGTCAACGAGGATATTACCCTCGCCGATGAGAATGTCGAGGAGATTGCCGTGGTGACACTTACTCCACAACTTGAGGTGGAGAAAGCCGTGGCCTTCCGTCCTGAACTCAAGATGCTCCAGAACACAATAGACCTCTCCAAACAGGCCACCAACGTGCTTAAGGCTGGTAACCTGCCTCAGGTGATGTTGACAGGTGGCTATCTGATCAGCAATCCCAGTTTGTATAATGGCTTCGAGAAAAAGTTCCGTGGTCTGTGGAATGTGGGCGTGATGGTGCGTGTGCCTATCTGGAACTGGGGCGACGTTGCCTATAAGGTGCGTGCGGCAAAGGGTGCCACAAGCATTGCCAACCTCGAATTGGAGGAGGCTCGCGAGATGATTGAGTTGCAGGTGAACCAGAATACCTTCCGCGTGGATGAGGCCAACCGAAAACTGACGATGGCGAATGCCAACATAGCCCGTGCCGACGAGAACCTGCGTACGGCTACCCTTGGTTTCAAGGAGGGTGTCATCACCCCCACCACCGTCATGGAGGCACAGACCGCCTGGTTGCAGGCTCAGTCGCAGAAGATCGATGCGGAGATCGATGTGAAACTCTCACAGGTTGACCTCCAAAAGTCCCTCGGAACGTTAAGTGAATAGTGAAAAGTAAATAATTTGCTACCGCATAGAAGTAATCACAAATTTCAAATTTAAAATTTCAAACTTCAAAGATTATGAGCGCAAATAGTCAGCATAAAAACATCCTGCTTGCCATCGTTGGTTTTATAGCAGTGATCATTATCGTGGCCCTCATCGGTTTCTTTGCCCTCGATCGTGAGCCCAATGTGATTCAGGGTCAGGTGGAGGTCACTGAGTATCGAGTGTCCAGTAAGGTGCCAGGCCGTATTCTTGAGATCCGTGTGAAAGAAGGCGATTTCGTAAAGGCTGGTGATACCCTCGCCATCCTTGATGCGCCAGACGTACGTGCCAAGATGGAACAGGCCCGCAGTGCCGAGAACGCTGCTGCCGCCCTCGAACTGAAGGCACAGAACGGAGCCCGCAAGGAACAGATTCAGGGTGCATTCTCCGTGCTCCAGCAGGCCAAGGCAGGTTATGAGATTGCCGAGAAGTCGTACAATCGCATCCAGCGTCTCTTTGACGAGGGCGTGGTCAGTGCCCAGAAGCGTGACGAGGTCTATGCCAACTACAAGGCGATGGAGGCCCAGATGAAGGCTGCCCAGAGTCAGTACGACATGGCCGTGAACGGTGCCCGTATGGAGGATAAGATGGCTGCTGCCGCCCAAGTGGGACATGCCAGAGGGGCTGTCAACGAGGTGAACTCCTATATTCACGAGACCGTACAGATTGCCCAGAAAGATGGTGAGGTCAGCGACATCTATCCGAAGGTAGGCGAACTCGTCGGCACAGGCTCTCCCATCATGTCGATTGCCGTGATGGATGATATGTGGGGCACGTTCAATGTCCGCGAAGACCAGTTGAATGATATGCAGGTAGGCTCTGAGTTTACCGCTTTCGTTCCTGCCTTTAATAAAGAGGTGAAGATGAAGGTTTATTACTTGAAGGACCAAGGCTCGTATGCAGTGTGGAAGGCCACGAAGGCCAATGGCCAGTACGACCTGAAAACCTTCGAGGTAAAGGCTCGTCCGACGGAGAAGCTCGACGGTCTCCGTCCTGGAATGTCACTAATCATAAAGAAGTGAGAAGTGAGAAGTGATGAGTGATAAGTGGTAAGTGAACGGTGAAGCATCTTCGGAATATTTGGCGTATAGCGAAGCGTGAATGTAAGATTCTCAGGAAGAACCCCATTTACGGCTTCTGCATGATACTTTTCCCACTTCTGGCGCTGTTCTTTTTCACGTCGTTGATGAATGCTGGCCTGCCTACGGATATGCCCGTCGGTGTCGTTGATCTTGACAATACCTCGACCTCGCGCAGTATCGTCCGTCGTCTCGACGCATTCCAGAGTTCGAAGGTCGTAGCGCATTATCCGAGTGTTGCTGAGGCCCGTCAGGCCATTCAGGACAATGAGATATACGCTTTCCTTTATATCCCCAATGGAACGACGGATGCCTTGCTATCCTCCCGTCGGCCCAAGATTTCCTATTATTACAATATGGCGTCTATCATGTCGGGGGCACTGCTGATGAAAGATATGAAGGTCATCTCCAATCTTGGCTCTGCCGCCGTGGGACAGGCTACGATGCGTGCCAAGGGCTATACGCCTGAACAGATCAAGGCCTTTCTGCAACCCATCAGCATCGACCTGCACCAGATAGCCAACCCCTGGACGAATTACAACCTGTACCTCTCCACCGTGTTCGTGCCTGGTGTGATGATGCTCTTCATGTTCCTCATCTCTGCCTATTCCCTCGGCATGGAACTGAAATTCGGCCGTAGCAAGGAGTGGATTGCAAAGGCCGACGGTAATATCGTGGTGGCTATCCTCGGTAAGTTCCTGCCTCAGGCACTGGTGTTTCTGACGCTGATATTCTTCTACGAGTTCTATATCTACTACGTGCTCCATTTCCCACATGTTGGTGGCTGGGGCAGCATTGTGCTGTTGGCTCTCTTGGAGGTCTTCGCCTCCATCGGCTTCGGCATCTTCGCCTTCGGTCTGATGCCGTCGTTGCGTATGTCGATGAGTATATGCTCCCTCTGGGCGGTACTCAGTTTCTCGCTGGCAGGTTCCGCATTCCCTGTGATGGGTATGGACACGCCTATACAAGCCCTGACGTGGCTCTTCCCGCTGCGCCATTATTATATGCTTTATCAGATTACGGTGTTCAACGGCTATCCGCTCATCGACGCATGGTTCCATTTCGTAGCCCTCGTGGGTTTCACACTGTTACCCTGGTTAGTCATCCGTAAGATTAAAAACGCAATGCTTACCTATGTCTATATTCCGTAAAATATATAACTGGATAGAGGATGCAGCCTATGTGTGGCGGCAGGAGATGAAGCAGGTGTTCCGCGATGAGGGCGTGCTGATCTTCTGTGTCATTGTGCCGCTCGTATATCCGCTGCTCTATTCATGGATATATAATAACGAGGTGGTGCATGAGGTACCTGTCGCAGTGGTTGATCTGTCCCACTCGCATCAGTCGCGCCAGTTCATCCGTATGTGTGATGCCTCACCTGATGTGCGTGTGGCCTATTATGCCGAAGACCTCGACGATGCGAAGTCGCTTGTCAGCCGTCAGGTGGTGAAGGGCATCTACCTGATTCCTGAGGACTTTGCCACCCGTATCAACCGTATGGAACAGACCTTTGTCAGCGTCTATTGCGACATGGCCCTGATACTCGCCTATAAAGCCATCTATCAGACGTCAGTGGCTGTTACGCAGACGATGGGTGCCCAAATACAAACAAAGATATCAGGTAATTATACCGCCCGCGAAGATGAGATCACCTCGAGACCGCTCGACTTTGAGGATGTGCCTATCTTCAATCCCCAGGGCGGATATGGCTCGTCCATCTTACCTGCCGTCTTGATGCTTATCCTGCAACAGACGCTGGTGCTGGGCATCGGACTGGCAGCAGGCACGGCCCGTGAGCGCAACCGCTACGGCGACCTCGTACCTATCCATAAGTGCTATGGTGGCGTGGGACGTATCTTAACGGGTAAGTCGCTCTGCTACCTGATGGTCTATGCTGTCATGGGGGCCTTCCTCACACTGGTTGTGCCGAGGCTCTTCCATTTCCTGCAACTGGCCACTTGGCAGAATCTGCTGGCGATGATGGTGCCATACGTGCTGGCATGCGTTTTCTTCGGCATGACTGTCTCCTGCCTTGTGCGCTACCGTGAGAATGTCATGCTGCTGGTGGTGTTCATCTCACTGCCTCTATTGTTCCTGACTGGTGTCTCGTGGCCGCAGTCGGCCATCCCTAGTTATTGGCAAGGCATCTCATGGCTCTTCCCCAGCACTTTTGGCATACGCGCCTTTGTAAGGATGAATACCTTGGGAGGTACCTTAGGAGATGTGGCGCCTGAGGTGCGTTATCTGTGGATCCAGGCAATCGTCTATTTCTTGACAACCTGTCTCGTCTATGCCCACCAACTCCACATCTCGCATCATCACGCCCGCGAGCGCCTCGACTACCTCCGCAAGAAACGACAGGTGCGTCTTGGTATAAAACGATTAAACACATCAAAAATATGAATGAGAAATATTTTCAGACACTGAAATCTGCAGAGACGGAGGACTGGCTCGACTTCCATGTCATCCGCCCGCTCTGCTACTATTGCGCCAAAGGCTTTGACTATTTCGATATCCACCCAAATACGGTAACCATCCTGTCGATGTTTATTGGCGCAGGCAGTTGTGTGCTGTTTGCCCACGGCAGTTTTTATTACGAGGGCACCACTGGTATCCTCTACAACCTTGCCGCTATCGCCTTGCTGATGGTAGCTGATATCCTCGACTGCACTGATGGTCAGTTGGCCCGTATGACGGGCAAGAAGAGCCGCGTGGGCCGCATCCTCGACGGACTGGCAGGCTTTACGTGGTTTACGCCTATCTATGTGGCCTTCGTGTGGCGCTTCTATCATTACCACAGCCTGGAGTTCGGCTGGCTCGGCATCGCCGACACACCAACGAATGTGTGGATCGCATGCGCCGTTGTCTTCGTCCTTGGTCTGATGTCTGGCTTCAAGGGCATCGCCTCGCAGCAACGCTTAGCCGACTATTACATCCAGGTGCACCTCTTCTTCCTGAAGGGCGAGAAGGGCAGTGAGTTCGACAATTCCGTCCGCCAAAAGGAAATCTACGATCAGATGGGTGCAGAAACCCCAAGCTACGTACGCTGGTTCCAGAAATCATACGTCGATTACACACGCAAGCAGGAGAAGGTTACACCGCAGTTCCAGCGCCTCTTGTCCGTCCTGCGCAATAAGTACGGCAGCATGGATCAGGTGCCACAGGAAATTCATGAGGATATCCACCGCTCGTCGCTGGCGCTTATGTTCTGGAACGGTCTGCTCACCTTCAACTTCCGTTCGTTCTGGCTCTTCCTATTCTGCCTGATCGACCTCCCTGCCGAGTTCTTCATCTTCGAGGTCTTCGCCATGGGCCTGCTTACGGAGTACGTCCGTCGCCGCCACGAAGGTTTCTGCCGCCGCATTGCAGACAGCATATAATGAAACATCCCGCCAATCGGCGGGACGTTTTATTTCATACCTACAATCTTTGTGGCTGGTTGTTCTTTGTTGCGGCGGTTAACGACTGTGACAACCGCCTGTGCCAAGTTGATGAAGGCGAGTCCTGTAGCCGTGTCGCTTGAGAGTGCAGCAGGAGTGCCGGCATCGCCGCTGTCACAGATGCTCTGCACGAGAGGAATCTGTGCCAGCAGGGGAACGTCCATTTCCTGAGCGAGCGCCTTGCAGCCCTCACGACCGAAGATGTAGTACTTGTTCTCCGGCAGTTCAGCAGGGGTGAACCACGCCATGTTTTCTATCAGGCCGAGAATGGGGACATTCACCTTCTCGTTGCGGTACATGTCGATACCTTTGCGGGCATCGGCAAGCGCCACCTGCTGTGGCGTCGAGACAATCACGGCACCCGTGATGGGGAGCGTCTGCAACAGCGTCAGATGTATGTCGCTGGTACCTGGTGGCGTATCCAGAATAAAATAGTCGAGTTCGCCCCAGTCGGCATCGGCGATGAGTTGTTTCAGCGCACTCGTAGCCATGCCGCCGCGCCAGAGGGTAGCGGTGGTGGGAGAGACGAAGAAACCGATGGACAGGAGTTTAACGCCGTATTTCTCAATGGGACAGATGAGGTCGCGTCCGTCTTTCTTGACTGCATAGGGGCGCTCGTCTTCTACGTCGAACATCTTAGGCATCGAAGGGCCGAATATATCGGTATCGAGCAGACCTACCTTATAACCCAAACGGGCGAGGGCGATGGCGAGGTTGGCTGATACGGTACTCTTGCCGACGCCGCCCTTGCCGCTACTCACGGCGATGATATTCTTCACACCAGGGAGCAATTGCTCGACAGAAGGACGGGGAGCCGACTTGAACTCAGTGGCAATCTCCACCTCGACATCCTGACCGCAGTGGTACTTGATGGCGGCCTCGGCGGCCTTGACGGTAGAACGCAGGAACGGATCGGTATCGCGGGGGAACTCCAGCACGACCTTTACGTGCCATGGCTCTCCTTCAGTCGAAGGGGCGGCTACGGATGGCGTATCGGCCACCATTCCGCTCTCCACGAGACTCTTCTTCGTGCCGGCATACGTCACCGTTGCCAGCGCGTCCATGATCAGTTGAGGATAAAGCGTCATCTTATTCTTTCTCTTTGAGCACATAGACCTTCACCCACTCCTTGTTGGCCATGTAGAGGGTCTTGCTATTCTTCGGCAGCCAGAATGAACAACTCACCACGTCCTTGAAAGTACTCCTTGATATGGCTGGTGGCGTGGGGCAGTTGAGGATGACGTCGCGCAGGCTCGGACACTTGGCGAAGGCCTCGCCGCCGATCTTCTTCAGGGCTACAGAAAGTTCTGCCTTGGCAAGCATGGTGCACTCCATGAAAGCGTCGCTGCCGATGCTGGTCACAGCGATAGGCAACTTGATGCTCAGCAGTGAGGCACACTTCTCAAAGGCGTCGTCACCGATAGTGGTGAGGGCAGCAGGCAGGTCGATGTTCTGCAGGGAGGTGCACTCCTGGAAAGCTTTGGTGCCGATCTTCTTCACAGTGGCGGGCAGGGTGATATGGCGCAGGGCGTTGCAGCGATAGAAGGTCTTACTGTCAATCTCCGGCACCATGCCGTTGATGACCACACTATCGAGTGTGGAACAGCCTTCAAAGGCACTGCTGCCAATGCTCTTTACCATAGTTGGTATGATGGCCTCATGGAGACTGGTGCACTCCTCGAAGGCACCGTTGCCGATCTTCGTCAGGGCAGCGGGCAGTTCAATCTCCGGCAGAGTCTGACATTTCTCGAAGGCACTGTTGCCAATCTCCTTGACGGTTGCGGGCAGGGTGACAGCGGTGAGGCTGGTACAGCCATAGAAGGTGTTGGAGTCTATTTCGTCAAGACTACCCTGTATGTTGACAGTAGAAAGGACGATGCAGTTCTTGAAGACGCCACTGCCGAGTTTCGAAAGCTTGTCGAGGGTGACGCCGACGAGACTCTTGCAATTCTCGAAGGCATTGCTGCCTATCTTGTTGACGTTGCCCATCTCGACGGAGGTGAGGGCGGCGCAGTCCTCGAAGGCAGAGTTACCGATCTCGTCGCAGTCTTCGGGCAAATCCAATGTCGGCAGGCTTTTGCAGTCGCGGAAGGCATCATTGCCGATGGACTTCACACTCTCCGGCAGGGTAATGGTGGTGAGACTCTCACAACCCTTGAAGGTGGCATTGCCGATCTTCTTGACCTTGCCGATGATATTGGCGGTGGTAAGGGCCTTACAACCATTGAAAACTTGATTGCCGAGGTCTTTCACATTATCAGGAATCTCAATGGCGCTGAGGGCCTTGCAGTTCTCGAATGCTTCGTCGCCGATGGTGGTGACGCCTTGAGGGATGGTGATGGTGGCCAGTGCCTCACAACCCTGGAAGGCCTGATTGTCGATGGTCGTTACACTGCTTGGGATATCGATCTCCGGCAGCGACGAACAACCGTCGAAGCAACTCTTACTGATGGCGGTGATATACCTTGGCAGAGTGACTCTCAGCAGTTGCTTGGCTCCAGAGAAAAGTCCGTTGGGAAGCGTGGTCGTGCCTAAGGCTTGCTTGCCCTCCGTAAAGACGGCATCAGAGAGGTCAATACTGGTGACGACACACTCACCCTTCTTATCGTTGGCCTTCGAGCGGTTCACAATCTGCTGGAGCAACTTGACGTCGGCGCTGTTGAGCGGACCGCTGACCTTAAACTCAGAGATTTTGTACATCTCTTCTTTATCGATCTGCTTCGAAAGCAGTCCGACGGAATCCACCGTCACATTCTTTGAAATCTGTGCGGAGGCAGTTAAAGGTGTAAAGGTGAAAAGGTGAATAATTGAAACACCTATTACCATACCTTTTGCCTTCTTCATTAAACTTACCATATTCTTACGATTTTATTATTTCAACTTTTCAATTTTTCAACTTTCAACTTTATTTCGCTTTGTCCAGGCTGCTGCGCTTCGAACGGTGGTAGGAACGGTAGTCGTCGAGTTCAATCTCAACATCAGGCTCAGTCAACTCGCCGTGGCGAGGCAGTTGCCATTTCATATACTTGATATTCAGTCCACGTGCTATCCACATCGACTCATAATAGGTCTGGATCGAGAGTATCTGTTTGGTGGCCTCGTCAATCCGTTCGTCGTGGTAGAGGTCTTCTGTACGGAAGATGACGTGCAGGCCGTTCTTCTCCATCATATAGGTGGTGTAGGTAAAGAGGAAGTTGGAATCAGTCTTCAGATGGATGATGCCACCATCGACAAGGAACTTGCGATAACGCTCCATGAAGTAGGTCGAGGTGAGACGTTTACGGGGATTCTTCATCTGCGGGTCGCTGAAGGTAAGCCAGATCTCCTGTACCTCGTCCTCGGCAAAGAAGCGTTCGATGATCTCGATATTGGTACGGAGGAAGGCAACATTCTCCAGCCCCTCGTTCAGAGCCTGGGTGGCCCCTGTCCACATACGGGCACCCTTGATATCGACGCCGATGAAATTGATGTCTGGGTATAACTTGGCGAGTTCCACCGTGTATTCACCCTTGCCGCAGCCCAGTTCGAGCACGATGGGATGGTCATTATGAAAGTACGCCTCATGCCACTTCCCCTTCATCTCAAAGGGCACGTGTTCCACTACCGAATAGGGGTACTGGAACACGTTCTCGTAGGTCTCCATGTCGGCGAACTTCGCCAGTTTGCCTTTGCCCATTCGTTAGCCTCTTCTGCCTTCAAATCCTCATAGAAGTGGGCAGCCGCCGACTCGTAGTAAGGAGCCAGCAGGAGGAAGCCGATACCGAGGGTGAGCAGGCTCAGGATGGCCCAGCCGATGAAACTGAGAGTCAGCCAGAAGAGTTCCACCTTGTGACCGTCCATCAACTTGATGCTCCTTGCCATGGCGTCAATGGCGCTAATCTCCCTGTCGTCCTTCAGGATAAAGTCCGTCTGCGAGAGCATCAGGGCGATGATGATGCCAGGCACGATGAGCAGGAGGAAGCCGATGAAGACGGCAATAGTTATCAGTATCTCAGCGAGGAGGATACGCCCAAACTGCTTGTAACCGTCGAGCAGGTGACCATAGTCGAGGTCCTCGTTACGGATCAGACGGAGGAAATAGACGGCCCAGGCCCATGCAAAGGGCATGGTAATAATGGCCCAGATACCTTGAACACCCATTCCCGTCCATTGCGAACTCATGAAGGGGATGCCGAGGACATCGCCGATACCACCAGTAACGATGGCCATGATGAGCGTGGCGATAATGGCCTTGCCCCACTTGCCCTCTAAACTGGCGAGGGCTCTGTTCTTGTAAACTTGATTATTACCCATTATGATTCACTTTAAATTATTAACTATTCAATATTTTCTACTCGATGACGACGGTTGTCCAGCCGTGCTTGTCTTCCAACTCACCGTACTGGATGCCACGCAGCGTATCGAAGAGTTTCTTCGACATCGGGCCTGGCTTCTCACCGAAGGAGTAGCGCTTGCCGGTATCGAGGTCGTCGATGTAAGAGATGGGGCTGATCACAGCGGCTGTTCCACAGGCACCTGCCTCCTCAAAGGTCTCCAGTTCTTCCTCAGGAATGGGACGACGCTCTACTTTCATGCCCAGATCCTCAGCCACCTGCATCAGCGACTTGTTGGTGATAGAGGGAAGGATAGAACTGGACTTCGGCGTGACGTAGGTGTTGTTCTTGATGCCGAAGAAGTTGGCGGCACCGCACTCGTCCATGTATTTCTTCTCCTTGGCGTCGAGATAGAACTCGCAGGCGTAACCCTTCTCGTGGGCCAGGTTGTTGGCGAAGAGCGATGCGGCGTAGTTGCCACCCACCTTATATTTACCCGTGCCAAGGGGAGCCGAACGGTCGTAGTCGCGGATAATCACGTAAGGATTGGCAGCGAAGCCTCCCTTGAAGTACGGGCCTACGGGGGTGACGAAAATCAGGAAGCAGTACTCCTTCGAAGGATGTACACCCACCTGAGCGCTCGTACCGATGAGCAGCGGACGGATATAGAGCGTAGCACCGCTCTCGTAGGTGGGAATCCACTCCTGATTCAGGCGAACAACCTTCTTCACCATCTCCGTGAACAACTCTGTGCTCACCTCAGGCATCATGATGCCACGGCAAGTGCTCTGCAGACGGGCTGCATTCTCATCCACACGGAAGATGCGCACCTTGCCGTCTGGACAACGATAGGCCTTCAAGCCCTCGAATGCCTCCTGACCGTAGTGAAGGCAGGTAGCGGCCATGTGCAGGTTCAGATACTCGTCGGAGCAGACCTCAATCTCGCCCCATTTACCGTCGCGATAGTAGCAACGTACGTTGTAGTCGGTCTTCATGTAGCCGAACGACAGACTACCCCAGTCTAAATTCTTCATATTCTTCTTTGTGTTAAAGTTTCAATTCTGCTTGCAAAAGTAATCAAATTATTGATTATGAGCAACATTTTTAAGCGAAAAGTGTCTTTTTCCCTCACTTTTCTTGTCAGTTTGCAGGGAAATGACTACCTTTGCACCAGATTTTTAACATTATTAATATAAGAAACAATGAAAAAACTGCTTATTTTTGCAATGTTGGCTGTCGGAATGACGGCTTATGCACAGGACACGGATGTGAAATATGTCGATATGAAATATGTCGATACCTCCAATGACGGTGGTGTCAAACTTGGTCAGGGTGCCGACGAAGATGACCACTGGACGATGCACTTCGCTGTGGGTGTCGATATCCCTGTCAGCACCAATGGTTTGGATTTCGCCCCGTTCCGTTCATGGGATATCAACGTGACTCTTGTGCAGTATGACTGGACACCGAAGCACACAAAGACCACGCTTTCTGCAGGTCTGGGATTCAACTGGCGCAACTACACGCTGAGCGGACACGACATGATGTTTAATAAATTAAACGACGTTGTTATAGTCGGTCATCGTGATGGTCAGATGTCAGAACTCTCTTCCCGCGTTCATACGGTGGGACTTTCCATGCCCCTGCTCGTCAAGCAGCGCTTCGGCAAGAACTTCGCCATCTCCCTCGGCGCACAGGTGAACTGGAACTATTATGCCCGCCTGAACAACTACTATGAGATGGACGACCACGAGATCGACGACCTGACGAAGAAGATCGGCCACCGCCCCATCACAGTCGATATCCTCGGTATCGTGCACATTGCCAAGGGTTTTGGCGTTTACTGCAAGTACTCGCCGATGAGCGTGTTTAAGAAGGACAAGGGTCCTGACTTCAAGTCGCTCTCCGTGGGCTTCTACTTTTAAGGGGTTAGGCCTTGCGAACGCTTACGCTCGTTCGGCCTGAATCTTCTGGATTTCAGTTTCTGTTCTGGTCAGTCTGTCCTTGCAGAACTTGATTAATCGCTGTGCTTCCTTCAGTTGCACAGCGATTTCGTCTATGCTGTACTCGTCGTTTTCCATCTTCCGCACAATGTCCTGCAACTGTGCAAAAGCCTCTTCGTACTTCTGTTCCTGATTCATTTTATGATCGATTTGATGGTTCCTTTTTCTAAACGGGTCTCTATCTCGTCGCCGGCGCGGAGGGTGGCGGCATCGCGCACGATCCTGCCGTCTTTCATTGTCATGCTGTAGCCGCGACGGAGCAGTAGGGTGGGGTCGAGGCTCTTGGCCTTTTCCTCGATGAGTTGCAGACGGTGCTTCTCCGTCATCAGCCGACGGTCGAGAAGGATGGGAATCCTTTCTTCAAAGGCATTGACCTTCGACTGATGGGTGATGACGCCCTGTTTGATGGCTGCAACCAGTCGGCTGCTGAGCGCGTCAAGGCGGGCCTCCTGCCTGGTTTTGACCGTTGTGAAAATCCTCGGGAGTGTCTCGGCGAGAGCCGACAGTTGGGCCTTGAGCACTGACAGTTTCTGATTGGTGTATCCCGCGATGCGCTCCTGAGCATCGTTGATGGCGTCGAGCACTTTCTTCAGGTGCGCGATGAGAAAGGCGGCAGCGGCTGTGGGTGTCTTTACCCGCGTGTGACTCACCATGTCGAGGATGCTCTCGTCGCGGTCATGACCGATACCCGTGATAATGGGCAGGGGGAAGTTAGCGACATTTTCGGCAAGGGCCAGTGTGTCGAAGCCGCTCATATCGCTCGTAGCACCGCCGCCCCTGATAATCACCACGCAGTCGAAGGGCAGATCGTAGATCCGCTCCAGAGCGGCGATGATGCTCTGTTCCACACCCTCGCCCTGCATGATGGCGGGGAAGAGGTGCGTCTCGAATTGGAAACCGTAGGGATTATCTGCCAACTGGTTACAGAAATCACCGTAGCCCGCTGCAGTCTCGCTCGAGATCACCGCGATGCGCTGACAGAACAACGGCAGGCGCAACTCTTTTTGCAAGTCAAAGACCCCTTCGGCCTTCAACTGGCGGATGATCTCCTGGCGTTTGCGGGCCATGTCGCCCAAGGTGTAGGTGGGGTCGATATCTGTGACTATCCACGAGAATCCAAAGGCCTCGTGAAACTGCGCATAGACCTTCAGCAGCACCTTCATACCCGCATGGAGCCGCTGACCGGTAATGCGTTCAAACCCCGGACGGATGAGCATCCACTTCGAGGCCCAGCACTTCGCCGAGGCCTTGGCTACCGGTGTGGCTGTCTGCTCGTCCTTCTGGATGAGTTCCATATAGCAGTGGCCGTGGCTCTCGCGACACTCCGACAACTCGGCCTCTACCCAATACTCATGGGGCATCTCGCACTCAATGACCTCGCGTACGAGGCGGTTGAGTTCCAACAGGGTGATATGCTGCTCACTTTTCATTTGGCATTTTACCTATCATGTACGCCCGCCAGAAGTTCGGAATACCGTAGCCGTAGATATTTTCCGGCTCGTCGTGCTGGCTGGCGGTCTGGCGCACAAGGCTGATAATCTCCAAGGCCGTCTTCTCAGGCAGGGCCTGCCAGAGACAGGCCACGAGCCCAGCGACGATCGGCGTAGAGAACGACGTACCCATATCCCTAACAATCGTACCACGACCCGATATCATCACAGCGGGCGAGCCGAGCGCCATCACGTCGGGCTTTACCCGCCCGTCCTGCGTGGGCCCTACACCGCTGAAGGGCGCGTTCTCCTTTTTCGTATTCACCGCACCTACGGTCAGTATGTCATGCGCGTCGCCCGGCACCTCTACCTTCTTCCATGGTCCCATGCCCGCATTGCCAGCGGAGTTGACGAGCACGATGCCCTTATGCGCCAGCATCGAGGCTGAACGGGATATCAGCGCCGTCCGTCCGTCGAGGTCACGCTGCCGGTAGTCGTTCTCCGTACCGTCGTAGTTGCTGTAGCCAAGGCTTGAGCTGATGATATCCACCCCCGCCGAGTCGGCAAATTCCGCCGCCATCGTCCAGTAGTCCTCCTCCACGGGCTGCTCCGTCTGCATATCCTCGCAGCGCAGCAGCCAATAGCGGGCCTCGGGGGCCGTGCCCACCATCACCTGCGGCTCGTTCGTCGCCATCGTCGAGAGCACCTTCGTGCCGTGATCGGTCTCGCGATAAAAATCCTGGCTGGGGGGACAGACAAAGTCCTTCACACCGAGGATCATGGCCCGTTGCAGGGCGGGAATCTCGTTGCAGTTCTGGAAGCCGCCGTCGAGCACGGCGATGGTCATGCCCCGTCCCTTGCAGCCGATGTCGTGCAACCGTTGCCCCTGCAGCATCTCTATCTGCTCGCGGCCGTTGCCGTAGATTTCGCCGCGGATGCTGTCCCAGGGATTCCACCCTTCGTGCACTCTTATCCTCGGTCCGCGCCGCTCAATCGAGTCGGGCGACTGCCATACCTGCCGTGACTCCTTGACAAAGTCAAGTTCGGCCAGATGGCGCAACAGTGTCGTGTCGTTCGAGCGTACCAGCACCGTATTGTGCCAGCGGCTCGTGCCTACGGTCTGCCACTCTGCGGCCTTCCTCCCTTCGCCCTTGGCTATTCCTGCGGCCGTCTTCTCCATCGTTCGCAGATACTTTCCGCTCACGGGCAGGTCGGTCGAGTCGATCTGCAAGCCCTGTCGCTGCCGGCGCTCCACGGCCTTGCGCGAGAGCCACCGTGTGGGATGCTCTATTTGATAGGCCGAACCCGCCTTGTTGCGCAGGGTGTAGCGCCAGATGTACTGTTTCTGGCCAGGGTATCTCACCTTGCTTGCCGCCCGCGTCGCTCCGTTCCCGAGCACCGCCGCGAGGCATATCATAAGCCCTATGATAGTCTGTCTGTTCATTCCGCCTGCAAAGGTACAAATAAGTTTGCGAATTACCAAATATTTCGCTGGAATGGATTATCTATATCGCCCGATGTCCTCCTCTTTCTGGATGGCCTTGCGACGCACCATCGGTGCCACGCCCCACTCGCGCTTGCAAGTCAGGTAGAGATTGTTCAGCGAGCCGATTCCCGAGCGGCGGGCGACCTCCCCGGGCGGCAGGTCGGTGTAGCGCAGCATCACATCGAGCGTCATCACGCGGTAGCGTAGATGGAACTCGGCTGCGCCCATACCCGTTAGCACGAATGCCATCGCCTCGAGGTCTGACTTGCGCAGTCCCTCGTACTGACTGCAAAAGGCCTCGAAGTCCTTGTCGCCACCAGCGATGTACGCTATCCACTCGTCGAAGATTCTCACACCAGTCGTGACGGGGGCAGGCACGGGAACCCACTCTTTCCAGACTCGCTGGCCGTCTGTCGCCCACCGCCGTTGCTCGCGGAAGGGATTGCGCCACAACTGCTCCACCGTCCACTGCGGCTCGAAGCCTGCCCGACGGGGCGAAGCCTTCGGCCTTACTCCATACTTCTCCCGCCAGGGACGGTCGTCCCTGTGCTTCCATGCGTCACTCGCCCTGCCATACCATGATCCCATAATCCTGCTGTTTCTGTCCGTCGATATATGTTTCCGCTTTTATTCTTTCAAGATTATTTCCGATTCTCCAAAATAGTCTCTATTCTTTATTTAGATTATTTCCAGAGCCCAGAAATCGTCTCTGAATAGTATCGAGACTATTACCTCTCGACCGAAATAATCCCCAAATATATTAGAGATTATTTTATCTTTATTCTTTGGACTCTTTCAGACGGCTTTCGATGTTCTTGATCCTGTCGGAGAGACGGATAATCTGCAGAAGAACCGCCCAGCCAACAATGGAGGCTCCGACGCCGCCCACGAAGGTCAGGACGGCCTGCGGGAAGGCCATATCCACGTGTGACTCCCAGATTCCCTTGCTCACGAGAGTGGTGAAGAGAATGCCGCCGATCAGTCCCGCCCAGGCGACGACCAGCAATAGTTGTTCAATCTTTGTCCTTTTCATATTCCTTGAATTAATCGTTTGTCGGCGGCAAAGATACGAAATATTTCCGATACGGGCACGATTTCCTTGTCGAAAATTTCATCGTCTCGGAAAATATTCGTACCTCTGAACTTCGTTCGAAGGTACTTTCACTCGGAAATGAAAATAAATCGCGATTTATTTTGCATTTCGCTCGTTTATTCGTACCTTTGCATCCGTTATATTATCAAAGAGGACAGGATGGACAACAGACAAGCCGCACTCGAGTTGGGACAGAAGCCCGTGGGTCAACTGCTCTGGCAGTATGCCCTGCCCGCCATCGTGGCCATGACGGCGTCGAGTCTGTATAACATCATCGACCGCGCCATGATCGGCCAGATCGTGGGTCCAGAGGCGATTGCAGGCTTGGGCATTACCTTCCCCTTTATGAATCTGAGTGCCGCATTCGGCGCGGCTGTGGGTGTGGGCTCCTCCACGTGTATCAGCGTAAAACTGGGACAGAAGGACTACGCCACGGCACAGCATCTGCTGGGCAATACAGTGACGTTGAACCTGGTTATCGGTTTCTTTTTTATGGTCATCTGCCTGTTGCTGCTCGACCCGATCCTGCTGTTCTTCGGCGCTTCGGAGATGACGCTGCCCTACGCCCGCGAGTTTATGGTGGTAATCCTGCTGGGCAATATGGTGACGCACATGTATTTCGGCATGAATGCGGTGCTGCGCGCAGCGGGTAAGCCGAAGCATGCGATGTATGCGACGCTGTTTACCGTCGGCTGCAACATTGTGCTGGTGGTCATGTTCGTGTGGTGGCTCCGTTGGGGCATCCGCGGGGCGGCGCTGGCTACGGTCACCTCGCAGTCGCTGGCACTCTGCTGGCAGATGAAGTTGTTCGCTGACAAGAAGGAACTGTTGCACTTGAAGCGGGGTATCTACCGCCTGAAGGCCCAGTTGGTGAGGAATATCATCGCCATCGGCATCTCACCCTTCCTGATGCAGACCACTTCGTGCGTCATTGTGATTTTCATGAATAACCAGTTTGTACGCTATGGCGGCGATATGGCCGTGGGCGCTTATTCGATAGCCAACTCGGTGGTGATGGTGTTCTTCATGTTCGTGATGGGCATGAACCAGGGCATGCAGCCGATTGTGGGTTACAACTATGGCGCCGAGAAGTACGACCGTATGCTGCGCTGTCTGTGGATCACCATCGCCTGCGCCACCGGCATCCTGCTGGTGGGATGGAGCCTGTCGATGCTCTTCCCCCGGGAGATCGCCCGCATCTTCACCACCGACCCGACGCTGCTCGACTTGGCCGCAAAGGGTGTCAAGATCGATATGCTGGTGTTTTTTGTTGTGGGTTCGCAGGCCGTCATCACCAACTTCTTCCAGTGCATCGGCAAGGTGAAGGTGAGTATTTTCCTCTCGCTGTCGCGTCAACTCTTCTTGTTGCTGCCGATGGCGTACGTGTTCCCGTTGTTCTGGCAACTCGACGGCGTGTGGTACTCGATGCCAGCCAGCGACTTCGGGTCGTTTGCAATGACAATTCCGATATTACTTTGGTTTCTTAGAAATAGATTCAAGAGGCAATGAAACACATTATTATCAACGTAGGAAGGCAACTGGGAAGCGGCGGACACGACATCGGCAGGATGCTCGCGCTCGATTTCCAGGCGAAGTATTACGACCGCGAGATTCTCAACCTCGCAGCCAAGGAGAGTGGACTCTCCGAGAAGATATTCGAGCAAAACGACGAGAAGAAGGGCTTTTTCCGCGGGTTGCTCAATCTGGGTGTGCCCCATCTCGGTGGGGGGGGCGATAAGCCGGGACTCACGCAGGAGAGCCTGTTCCAGTTTCAGAGCGATGCCATCCAGAAGGCCGCCAAGGAAGGTTCGTGCGTGTTCGTGGGTCGCTGTGCCGACTATGTGCTGCGTGATTTCGGTAACACGGTGAACGTCTTCATTACCGCTTCGATGGGATACCGCATCGAACAGATTATGAACAAGCAACACCTCGACTTTGAGGCTGCGCAGAAGTTCATCGAACAGAAGGAGTCGAGCCGTGCCGCCTACTATAACTATTATACGGGTAAGAAGTGGGGCGCCGCCGAGAGTTACGACCTGTGTATCGACTCTAGTGTGCTCGGTTTCGTCGAGACAGAGAAGTTGATTGCTGAATTCATCCGCAAGAAGTTTAAGATATGAAGCGAATAGGTATTCTGAGCGATACACACAGTTACTGGGACGAGAAGTATCTCCACTACTTTGAGCCTTGCGACGAAATCTGGCACGCTGGCGATATCGGCAGTGTCGAGGTGGCAGAGAAACTGGCTGTCTTCCGGCCCTTCCGCGCCGTCTGTGGCAACTGCGACGGGGGCGACCTGCGACTGATGTATCGCGAACTGAACCGCTTCAAGTGCGAGGATGTGGATGTGCTTATCAAGCATATCGGCGGCTATCCCGGCAACTACGACCCCAGCGTGCGCTCGACGCTTTTCGCTAATCCGCCGCAGTTGTTCGTCGCCGGGCATTCGCACATCCTGAAGGTGAAATACGATAAGACGCTCGGTCTCTTGCATGTCAATCCCGGTGCCGCCGGCTTGCAGGGCTGGCATACAGACCGTACCCTCGTCCGCCTGACCATCGACGGCAGGGAATTCAAGGATATGGAGATCATTACATTAGGAAATAATAAATGATGGAACAGATATGGACGTTCATAGAGACGTTGGGTAAGGGAATCGTTCAGGGATTTAATCAATACATCGATAATGATCTGAAGGATTATATACCGATGTTTGTCATTGCGGCTGTACTGTTATTATTCGTTTTGTTGAAAAGTATAATTGTAAAATATAAAAAATCATGAAAAGAACAATTGTTATTACTGGTGGCGCAGGCTTTATTGGAAGCCATGTGGTGCGCCTGTTTGTGAATAAGTATCCCGATTACCACATCATCAACCTCGACAAGTTAACGTATGCCGGCAATCTGGCTAACCTGAAAGACATCGAGAACAAGCCCAACTACGAGTTTGTGAAGATGGATATCTGCGACTTTGATGCCTTCTACAAACTGATGCAGGACAAGAAGGTCGATGGCATCATTCACCTTGCTGCCGAGAGTCATGTCGATCGCTCGATCAAGGATCCGTTCACCTTTGCCAAAACGAATGTGATGGGTACGCTGTCGCTGTTGCAGGCTGCGAAGTTGTATTGGGAGAGTCTGCCCGAGAAGTATGAGGGTAAGCGCTTCTATCACATCTCTACCGACGAGGTGTATGGCGCCCTGGAACTGACGCATCCTGAGGGTATCGAGCCGCCGTTCACGACGACGGCATCGAGTTCGGAGCACCATCTGGCCTATGGCGACAAGTTCTTCCTGGAGACCACGAAGTACAATCCGCACTCGCCGTACTCCGCCGCCAAGGCATCTTCAGACCATTTTGTCCGTGCCTACCATGATACTTACGGTATGCCCGTGGTGGTGACCAACTGTTCGAACAACTATGGTCCCTATCAGTTCCCTGAGAAGTTGATCCCGCTGTTCATCAATAATATCCGTCACCGTAAGCCGTTGCCAGTGTATGGCAAGGGTGAGAATGTGCGCGACTGGTTGTATGTAGAGGATCACGCCCGTGCCATCGATGTAATTTTCCACGAGGGCAAGATTGCTGATACCTATAATATCGGCGGTTTCAATGAGTGGAAGAATATTGATATCATCAAGGTGGTGATCAAGACGGTGGACCGTCTGTTGGGTCGCAAGGAAGGCGAAGATATGGACCTCATCACCTTCGTTACCGATCGTGCCGGTCATGACCTGCGTTATGCTATCGATTCCAGTAAACTTCAGAAGGAACTCGGATGGGAGCCCTCGCTTCAGTTTGAGGAAGGTATCGAAAAGACCGTTCGCTGGTATCTGGACAATCAGGAATGGCTCGATAATGTGACTTCAGGCGACTATCAGAAGTATTACGATAACATGTACGCCAACCGATAAAGTATGTTACCGTGCTACGGCAATTCCCAGTTATGGATGCACTGACCCGTTCCCTCCACTCCTTCTTGGTGCGCATAGGTCTGAATCCCATGAGCATCAGCCCTCAGACGGAGCATTACTTAGAGCATTTACTCTATCTGTTGCCGCCCGAGGACGAGGAGGCTGTGACCCATTATTACGGTCTCTATGGCTGTGAGCGCGAGTCTCTTCAGGACATCGCCAAGGAACTGGGACTCTCTCAGGAAGATGCGATGGAACACATCGACCAGTGTATCCGGAAACTTGCCGTCACCCCTGAATGGCAAATGATTAGACAAACCCAAAAGAAGAGATGAAGAAGATATTGCTTTTAGGCTCTGGAGAACTCGGTAAGGAGTTCGTGATAGCCGCCATGCGTGCAGGCCAGTATGTGATTGCCTGTGACCGTTACGACAACGCTCCGGCCATGCAGGTGGCCGACGAGCGTGAAGTGTTTTCCATGCTCGACGGCGATGCCCTCGAGGCTGTCGTCAAAAAGCATCAGCCTGACATTATTGTGCCCGAGATCGAGGCTATCCGTACAGAGCGGTTGTTTAAGTTCGAGGAGCAGGGTATTCAGGTGGTGCCCTCTGCCCGTGCCGTGAACTTTACCATGAACCGTAGGGCTATCCGTGACCTTGCTGCCAAGGAACTGGGGCTGCGTACGGCTAAGTATTTCTACGCGAAGACTTTCGAGGAGTTCAAGGCTGCGGCTGACGAGATTGGTTTCCCCTGTGTGGTGAAACCCTTGATGTCGTCGAGCGGTCATGGTCAGAGTTATGTGCATAACGACGGCGAGCTGGAGCAGGCTTTCAAGGAAGCGATGGAAGGTAGTCGTGGTGACGTGAAGGAAGTGATTATCGAGGAATTTATTGATTTCGACTCAGAGTTTACATTGCTTACCGTCACCCAGCAGCATGGTTGGCCTACACTGTTCTGTCCGCCTATCGGTCATGTGCAGAAGTCGGGCGACTATCGTGAGTCGTGGCAGCCGTATAAGATATCTGACGAGGCTTTAAAACAGGCTCAGATGATGGCCGATAAGGTGACGAAGGCGCTGACGGGTGCTGGTATCTGGGGTGTGGAGTTCTTCCTGACCAAGCAGGGTGAGGTGATCTTCTCCGAGTTGTCGCCCCGTCCGCACGATACAGGTATGGTGACACTCGGTCATACCATTAATCTCTCGGAGTTTGAACTCCATTTCCGTGCTGTGATGGGTCTGCCCATTCCTGCCATTCATCTGGAGCATGCCGGTGCATCGGCTGTGATTCTCTCACCCAAAGAAGCCAAGACACCGGTCGATCGTTCTCTGCTCGACTACAACTTCGACGAGGCGTTGAAGGAGGATCGCACGCGCATCCGTATTTTTGGTAAGCCTGAAGCCCATAAGGGACGTCGTATGGGCGTTGTTCTCTGCTACGGCGAGATCGGCGATGATGTGAATGCCCTGCGAGATAAGGCAAAACGCCTGGCGAAGACAGTCCTCGGTACTGATCCATATGCGAAACTGAGATAGATCATGGAAATAACGATTATCGACCTGCCTAGGATTACGGATCCTCGTGGTAACTTGACGTTTGCTGAGGCTCAGGAGATGGTTCCCTTCGACATCAAGCGTGCCTATTGGGTCTATGATGTGCCGGGCGGTGAGAGTCGCGGTGGACATGCTCATAAGCGCCTGAAGCAGTTTGTCATTGCATTGAGTGGTAGTTTCCACGTCACGCTGGATAATGGCCATGAGCGTAAGACTGTGCTCCTGAATCATCCTTGGCAGGGGTTGCTCATCGAGACAGACACTTGGCGTACACTCGATGATTTCTCCAGTGGTGCTGTCTGTCTCGTCCTGGCCTCGGAGCATTACGATGAGGAAGATTATATTTACGACTACGACGAGTTTCTGAAATACATTGGATGTTCGAAGTAAGACGATATACTATTGATAGAGCCGACGAATGGAACAGGTTCGTGGCGCAGTCGAAGAATGGTACTTTCCTCTTTGACCGCCGTTTCATGGACTATCATGCAGACCGTTTCGAGGATTGTTCCCTGATGGTGTATCGTGACGGAGGCTTGTATGCATTGTTGCCTGCCAATGTCAAAGGCGATGTGCTGACGAGCCATGGCGGACTGACTTACGGCGGTTTGGTGATGAACACCCGATGTTCGGCCTGTGGCGTCCAGGCATCTTTCGCTGCTATCAATGATTTCCTCCGCGCTGAAGGTATATGTCGTGTGATTTACAAGGCCGTGCCCTGGATTTATCATCAGCAGCCGGCGGAGGAGGATTTGTTTGCCCTGACGAGCGTCTGTCATGCCCGTTTGATTATCCGTGATATATCCTCAGCTATTATCGGTGACAGGAAGATGCACTTTGTGGAGTCGCGTAAGTCTGGTATCCGCAAGGCTCTCAGACGTGGTCTCACCATCGCAGAGAGTACGGATTTTGCTGCGTTTTGGCAGATCCTTCACGATAACCTGACGGCGAAGTACGGTGTACGACCCGTTCACTCGGTTGCAGAACTGGAACTTTTGCATGGTCGTTTCCCTGACAAGATAAGGCTCTATCTGGTTTTCGATGGCGAGACGCCTCTCGGCGGCACGCTGCTGTTCCTCACGCCGCAGGTGCTCCATACGCAGTATATCTCTGCCACGCCTGAGGGCAAGACTTGCGGGGCTATCGACATCTTGTTCGACCATCTGATCAATACAGTATATTCTGACTATCGCTACATCGATTTCGGTAAATCGACGAGTAGTGACAGCGCAGACTTGAACGAGCAGTTGATTTTCCAGAAAGAGGGCTTTGGGGCGAGGGCCGTTTGTTACGACACTTACGAATACGACCTATGATTAAGTATCTCCCTCTGAAACAGATTAACGACATGCACGGCGATGATATCCGTCGTGCCATTGACGGCGTGCTCCAGAGCGGCTGGTATCTGCGCGGTGAGGCCACGCGCCGGTTTGAACGTGACTACGCCGACTATATCGGCACGGCGCATTGCATCGGCTGTGGCAATGGGCTCGACGCGCTTTCGCTCATCCTCCGTGCCTACATCGAGATGGGCGTGATGAAGGAGGGCGATGAGGTGATCGTACCTGCCAATACGTTTATCGCGAGTATCCTTGCCATTACGGAGAACCGTCTCAAACCTGTGCTTATAGAGCCTGATATCCATACGTTTCAGATTGACGACCGTCTTATTGAGGAGGCCATCACAACAAGGACTCGCGTCGTGATGATTGTGCATCTCTATGGCATCTGTGCCTATACCGACCACATTGGAGATGTATGTCGTCGCTACGGTCTGAAACTTATCGAGGATAATGCACAGGCTCACGGTTGCACGTATGGGAATCGAAAGACTGGTAGTCTGGGTGATGCCGCTGGTCATAGTTTCTACCCAGGCAAGAATCTCGGTGCCTTGGGTGATGCTGGTGCCGTGACCACCAACGATGCGCAATTGGCCGATGTGGTGAAGGCCTTGGGTAATTACGGCTCCGAGCACAAGTACATTCACGATCTTATGGGCTGTAACTCGCGCATCGACGAACTTCAGGCCGCGATGCTCGACGTGAAGTTGCGTTACCTCGATACTGACAATGACCGCCGCAAGCAAATTGCTGCAATTTATATGAATAAGGTGCAGAATCCGATTGTCTGCCTACCTCGTCTGAGCGAAAACCTCGACGGTGTTTGGCATATTTTCCCTGTCCTCTGTGAGC
The DNA here is from genome assembly GCA_905233555.1 of uncultured Prevotella sp. Classification (GTDB taxonomy): domain Bacteria; phylum Bacteroidota; class Bacteroidia; order Bacteroidales; family Bacteroidaceae; genus Prevotella. The sequence continues at coordinate 40,049 of CAJODF010000040.1, forward strand.
GCCGCGATGAACTACGGCAATTCCTCGCCGCTGGTGGCGTTGAAACACAGATTCATTATCCGACACCCCCGCACAAACAGCGGTGCTATCGTCAATGGAATAACTTATCATTGCCCATCACCGAGCAGATAGGTGGACAGGAACTCAGTCTTCCCTGTCATCCGGCCATGACAAATGAAGAGGCCGACCTTGTGGCCGACCTCCTCAATCATTTCCATTAGAAGTTTATTCAGGTAGCAGCAGAATCGTGGCGCTACGGGCGGCTTGCGCTCCCATTACCAATACTTGTGCGATGTCGGCAGTCTTCGACGGGCCGCTGATAAATGTGCCGTAGCCGTCGTATGTCTCGTCGAACTCAATTCGCTTGTAGGCTTCGTGCATATTGTTCACGATCTGCGACTTCGGCAGTAGGATGACCAGATTCTCACTGATAAACATCACAGCCTTCTCTTTCATCGTCTGCGGGATCCAGACGCAGGCGTTTTCCGCTACGCCGAACATGCCGCGGATAATGCCGACATCCGTGCCGTTCAGGTCGCGGGCGCGTCCTACGGTGTCTGGATTGCGCGTGGCAATGGTCACTTCTGGCAGATTCGAGGCAATCTCTTTGGCGTCAGGGTACATCTCGCGGACGAGGGTATTGATGTCCTGACCCTCCTTAACCTCTATCACGTGGCCGCCCACGCTTTCCGTCATCTTGATGAATTGCACCAGCGGGTCGCCGTAGGTAATGGCCGCGATGTCGCTCAGGTCGGGCATGTCGTACATCTCCCGCACGTTCGCCCGGTATCTCTTCAGTATATCTTCCTTGTTGCTCATTTCTCTAAGTCTTTAATCAGTTTGTGGAACGGTTTCTTGGGGAACTCCATCATCTTGTGGCCTTCGGCCCAGGGGTTCAGGCCGCAGTTCATAAGTGGCGAAGGGATGAGGTTTGCCCAGTGGGCGAGGGCAGTGCCAAGGTTGTAGATGCCCTCGTTACCATAGACGGCGCTCATGCCTTTGCACATCAGTTTCTTTTGTGGGTTGGCCGTACCGAATTCGTCGAGTTGCTGGCGCCACTGGTAAATCTGGTCGCCCAGATTCACCTTGACGGGGCAGACGGTCTGACATGAAAGGCAAAGCGTGCAGGCCGAGACGTTGCCACTATGCGCTTGTGTGTCGCGGAGCATGCCGAGGTTGATGCCGATGGGTCCGGGGATGAAATAACTGTACGAGTAGCCGCCGCTGCGCCGATAGACAGGACAGGTGTTCATGCATGAGCCGCAGCGGATGCATTTCAGAGCCTCCCAGTGTTCGGGGTTCCCAATCCATTCGCTTCGACCGTTATCTACGAGGACGATGTGCATCGGATGTGCTGTCGGGCGAGCCTTCCGGAAGTGAGAGGTAAAGGTTGTTGTCGGCTGGCCCGTTCCCGCGCGACACAACATCCGCTGGAAAACGGCTAAACAGTCGTAGTTAGGGATGATCTTCTCTAGTCCGATGGCGGCAATGTGCAGTTTCGGGCATGATGTTGACATATCGGCATTGCCCTCGTTGGTGCAAACCACAATGTCACCCGTCTCGGCGATACCGAAGTTGCCGCCTGTCATGCCGGCATCGGCTGTCAGGAATTCGTTGCGAAGGCTCAGGCGGGCTACATAGGTCAGATAGGTGGGGTCATGATTACCCTTCTCACTACCCAACTTTTCTTCGAATAATTCTCCTACATCGTCGTGATTCAGGTGGATGGCGGGCATCACGATATGACTGGGCTTCTGACCCTTCAACTGAATGATGCGCTCACCAAGGTCGGTTTCTACCACCTCTATGCCGTGAGCCTCCAGATAGGGATTCATCTCACACTCTTCTGTCAGCATCGACTTTGACTTCACCATTTTCTTCACGTTGTGGTTCTTCAGAATGCCATAGACAATCTCATTGAACTCGTTGGCATCCTTTGCCCAGTGAACGATACAACCGTTCTTCTCGGCATTCGTAGCAAACAGGTCGAGGTATTCGTCCAGATGGGTAATCGTATGTCGTTTAATCTGCGAGGCCTTTTCGCGCAGTTGTTCCCACTCATCGAGTCCGTATGCCATATTGTCACGCTTCGATCTGACGGCCCAGAAGGTGGCGTCGTGCCACTTAGCGTAGGTCTGGTTCTTCAAGAACTCTTTTGCTGCTTTACTATGTCCTGTACTCATAACTTTTTCGCTTTTCATTTTTCACTGTTCACTTCTCAAAGTCCTGCGGCTAGGATTTCTACCACGTGCTTGAACTCCACATTCAGGCCTTGCTTCTTGGCAATGCCTGACATATGCATCAGACAAGAGCAGTCGGGGCCGGTGATAAACCGTGCACCAGTCTTCATGTGCCGCTGAATCTTGTCCAGTCCCATCTGTGCACTCACGACAGTCTCCTCGACGGAGAACATGCCGCCGAAGCCACAGCACTCGTCTGGGCGTTCAGGTTCCAAGACCTGGATGCCTTCCACTAGGTTCAGCAAGTCTTTAATCTTATTGAATGGCGTCACATGTTCCTCGCTCGGGGAACTCAGTCCCAATTCCCTTACCCCGTGGCACGAGTTGTGCAGGCTCACCTTATGGGGGAATGTGCCGAGGGGATGATCTACCTTGATGACATCATGCAGGAATTCTATCACATCCATGATTTTACTGGAGGTTATGCATTCGTGCTTGCCTTCCAGCAGACGGGGATAGTTGATCTTGATAAATGCCGTACAACTTACCGAGGGTGCTACCACGTAGTCGAATTCCTTGAATTTGTCTTCAAACTTCTCGGCCAGAGGGATGGCTTGCTTCTCAAAGCCGGCATTGGCCATAGGCTGTCCGCAACATGTTTGGTTCAGCGGATAGGTTACATCGAGACCCAGATGTTTTAGCAATTTGTAAGTGGCTACACCCACCTGGGGATATACCACATCTACGTAACAGGGGATAAATAGTCCGATCTTCATTACTTCGCTTGTGTATTATTATTCTTTGTTTTTTAGTTATTCATGGGTACAAATATAGTGAAAATAATCCAAAAATACTAATAATAAGGTATTTTGTACTGTGTTTTTATGTTTTATTAAAACTAAATGTGTACCTTTGTGGCACATTATTTGTAGATAACTCAGTGTGAAACCAATTATTGAAAAGAAAATGGATTATAACAACGATTTGAATTTTGGTACGACGATGACACGGGATCGTGAACTCTCGATGTCAGAAGCCTTTCCCATTCTGATGCGGAAGGTTTATGTGTGGATGTCGCTGGCATTGGCCATTACGGGCATTACAGCCTTTGGTGTAGCCAACAGCCCAGGTGTTCTGGCGGCTATATATGGTAATCAGATTGTATTTTGGGGGCTGATGATTGCAGAACTCGCACTCGTGTTTACCATTAGCGGAGCAATCAACCGATTGTCATTGACTACTGCAACGCTGCTATTCGTCTTGTATTCTGTGATTAATGGTGTGGTACTATCGTCGATCTTCCTGATTTACACGATGACTTCCATTGCCAGTGTGTTCTTCATCACAGCAGGTACGTTCGCGGTGATGGCTTTTATTGGTTATACGACCAAAACTGACCTTACATCAATGGGTAAGATTCTGATGATGGCTATCATTGGACTTATCATTGCTTCGCTGGTCAATGTGTTTTTGGTGAAGAGTTCCGGCTTTGACCTCATTATCAGTTATGTCGGTGTGTTGATCTTTGTTGGTCTGACGGCTTATGACTCTCAGAAAATCAAGCGGATGTTGCAGATGGCACCCGACGCCGGTGAGGCGGCTCAGAAACTTGCTTTAGTGGGTGCACTCTCGCTTTATCTTGACTTTATCAACCTCTTCATTTATCTGCTCCGCATCCTGGGTAGGAGGGAGTAAGTTTGAGACAAAAACTACAAAATGACCTATGCCTTATATTATATTAATAAGGTGTAGTTTATTATTTTGTCAATAAAGTCGAAAACTTTCGTTAAAGTTTGAAAAAAGTTGGTATAAAATTTGGATGGTATTGAAATTGTTCGTACCTTTGCATCCGCTTTCGCCCATTTTTGTGGGCGTTTAGTGTGAAAGAGAGTGTTCTTTGATAGATT
>CAJODF010000041.1 GCA_905233555.1 uncultured Prevotella sp.
CGACCGAACCAAACTTTAATTAATCACATTTTCAAAGAACTCTTTGGCTGCGCGGCTTAGCCGTTACGCCGTATATTGAATTTTTAACGAACTATTGCTTCATAAATACACAATTAAAAAAAATCTGTCATTCCAACAAAGAGTTATTAGGGACATTTTACGTTGTCCTCTATCTATTAAATCCACAAAGGCGGAAAAACTTGCATGAGAGCGATGATAATTAACAAACTTTAATCAATTGGTCATTTCAGATTGAAACGAAGACCGAAACTAATATTGAAGTTTAGTGGGTGATCTTGATAGATAGTGGGGGTGGTGCTGCCGTCCTTGAAGTAGTATCCTAAGCCTGGTTCCGCATACAGGTTGAAACTATTCGTCAGTTTGTATTCGGCTCCAACGGCTCCGTTGAATGAGAACTGCCATGGACTGGCATCTAATCGCTTTTCTATTGTGCCGCCTGTTGTGCCGTATAATCCGAAGTGGTTACTCTTCCAAAGGTCGTAACTGATGTTCAGTGGCAATCCGATGTAGTTAAGGTGCTGTTCAGTTATGGTGGTTTTTCCATTTACTGTTGTGGAGATGTCCGAAGAGAGACGGGTGTATGACAATCCGCTTTCTATGCTCCAACGGTCATTGAGCCGATAGCGCAACGAGAGGCCGAAGCGTACGGGTTGGCAGTGGTGTATATTATGGTTGTCAACGATAAGACCATTTTGTTGGCTATTAGTTTTTATCTGTCTGCCAGCCATCGTACTTGACATATAGACCTTTGCCATGAGGCGGTTGTCTATGTGTTTCCGCTGATGGAGGTCTGTGGGATAAATGACAGGCGCAGGCGTTGGTGGTGTTTGTTCTTTTGAGCGGATGTCGCTTTCCCCATTTGGGCGAGGAAGTGCTTCCTCTTCGGTTGTTGCGATATGGATAGTATCTGGGGATGACACAGAGACGTGGATGGCGGTTTCTGATTCTGAAGCAGGTGTCGCTGTTGCGAGAATCACTGGGGCAGGCACCCTGATCTTCGCCGCACTACTATCATTTTGCCAGTCCCCATGATTCTCCAGGTGATTCTCAGCCACACGCTTCTCCGTGGCCTGTTCAGTGTCATTACGCAGGAGCCCCCAATACCCCACACCGGCTATCAGTAGAAAGGCTGCAGCGGCGGCTATGCGACGGAGCCAAAGTAGGCGGGGCTGGCGGGGTTTGTTGGTAGTAAGAGCCCGATCGATTTCCTCCCACGATATCTCAGGGGCAGGCCTTTTATAGTCTGCCATCTTCTGTCGCATCTGTTGTATCCATTGCTCGCTCATCGTCGTGGGGGATTATCGTCGTTATACTTTCTGATCATTTTAATCAGCATATTCTTTGCCCTAAGCAGTTGAGAGGCCGAACTGTCTTTCCTGATGCCGAGCAGACGGGCAATCTCCTGATGGCTCTTGCCTTCGAAGACATAGAGGTTCAGCACCGTGCGGTAGCCTATTGGTAGGCGACTCAGCATCTGCTGGATGACATTGGGCGGAATATTGCTGACGGACAGGTCGTCGTCCTCGACTTCATCCACCGCATCGTAGTCCATTTGCAGTACCTCGTGCTGTTGCTTTGTCCGCAGGAACTTCAGCGACTCGTTGACCATCACCTTTGTGGCCCATGCCTCCAAGGAACCAGTCCCGCGAAACTTGAAGTCGGCTATGTGGGAGAAGATGTGGACTAGGGCGTTCTGGAACACATCTTTCTGGTCTTCCTCATCAGGAATATAACGCGAACAAACGCCGGCAAGGCTGTCTGCATAAAGGGCATAGAACTCTCTGGCTGCAATCTTGTCACCTTCTTGCAGCCGTTTTACCAAGCGTTGTTCTTTGTTACCGATAAAGATCACTTGTGGCATTTCTGCACTGTTCTCTATCTATTAAATCCACAAAGGCAGAAAAACTTGCATGAGAAGGCGGATTATTAACACACTTTAACCAAGTCCTTCCGTTTATCCTCATGTGTGTTGGCATTTCGTGTGCGCGTGCGGTAATAGTGTAAGGAGAAAACAACTTACCTATCCCGCCTATCCCTCACGTAAAATGTTTTACTTAAGTGTGAGAACGGCGGGATGAGCGAGATGTTTTTGCCTTGTAACAATTAGATGCAAAATATGATAGTACTATCAAAAATTAGTACTGCCGTAATTTTCGTTACGACAGTACTAATAAAATTTACGGCAATACTATTATATACTACCTATAATGATTGTAATTTACAAGGGCATTAGAAGAGTTGGTCGCTCTCGATGTCCTTGAAGTACTTGTAGGTGGAGACCTTCAGTTCGTCGGCGGCTTCCTCGTCGCTGACGATGATGCCGTGCTCGTGCATCTGGAGAGCAGAGATGGTCCACATGTGGTTGATGGATCCTTCGACGGCGGCCTGCATGGCGCGGGCCTTAGCGTGGCCGTTGACCAGGATCATCACTTCGCGGGCGTCCATCACAGTGCCTACGCCTACGGTGAGGGCGTGTGCAGGCACGTTCTCAGGATTACCGCCGAAGAAACGGCTGTTGGCGATGCGGGTGTCGGTGGTGAGGGTCTTCATGCGGGTACGGCTGCGGAGCGAAGAGCCCGGCTCGTTGAAGGCGATGTGGCCGTCGGGGCCGATGCCTCCGATGAAGAGGTCGATGCCGCCTGCCTCCTCGATCATCTCCTCATAGTGCTTGCACTCGGCCTGCAGGTCGGGGGCGTTGCCGTTGAGGATGTGGATGTTCTCTTTCGGGCAGTCGATGTGGTCGAACAGGTTACGGGCCATGAAGGCGTGGTAACTCTCAGGGTGGGTCTCGGGCAGGCCGACATACTCATCCATATTGAAGGTGAGCACGTTCTTGAACGATACTTTACCAGTGCGGCAGGCCTCGACGAGGGCATTGTACATGCCTACGGGAGAAGAACCGGTGGGCAGGCCGAGCACGAATTTGTGGTCGGGTGTTGGCTTGAACTCATTGATACGCTGGATGACGTGGTTTGCGGCCCACTGTGACATCTTCTGATAGTCGGATTGGATGATTACTCTCATAATTGTTTTTGTTTTTGGTTCGTTAAAAATCTGCTGCAAAAGTACAAATATTTTTGGTAGATAAAGGACTTAAAGGAGTTAAAAGGAGTTAAAGGACATTACTTTTTTTTCTTTTTACCATTTTACCTTTTTACTTTATTACTTTTATTCGTATCTTTGTCCCCTGAAATGAAAGAATTTGTAATATCGGAAGCCAAGGCCGAGACTGCGGTGCTGGTAGGACTCATCACCAAGGAGCAGGACGAGGCTAAGACCAAGGAATATCTCGACGAACTGGAGTTTCTGGCAGATACCGCCGGAGCCGTCACTGTGAAGCGCTTCACCCAGAAGGTGGGAGGGCCCAGTCAGACGACCTATGTGGGTAGCGGAAAACTTCAGGAAATCAAAGCATATATCAAACAGCAGCAGGATGCCTACGACGAGTGGGTGGATGCTCAGGACGCCTCGCTGTGGGCGCAGGGCTTGCTCGACGAGTCGAAAGCCCCGCAGCCCGTGGGTATGGTGATCTTCGACGATGAACTCTCTGCCAAGCAGATCCGTAATATCGAGAAGGAACTGCAGGTGAAGATCCTCGACCGGACGTCGCTGATACTGGACATCTTCGCCATGCGGGCACAGACTGCTGAGGCCAAGGCGCAGGTGGAACTGGCGCAGCACCGTTATATGCTGCCACGACTGCAGCGCCTCTGGACGCACTTGGAGCGTCAGGGCGGCGGCTCAGGCTCGGGTGGCGGCAAGGGCTCGGTAGGACTTCGTGGCCCTGGTGAGACGCAGTTGGAGATGGACCGCCGTATCATCCTGCAGCGCATCACGCTTTTGAAGCAGCGCCTGGCAGAGATCGACAAGCAGAAGACGACGCAAAGGAAGAACCGTGGCCGACTGATCCGCGTGGCCCTTGTGGGTTATACCAACGTGGGTAAGAGTACGATGATGAACCTGCTGGCCAAGAGTGAGGTGTTTGCAGAGAACAAACTCTTCGCCACCCTCGATACGACGGTGCGCAAGATGACCATCGACAACCTACCCTTCCTGTTGGCTGATACTGTCGGCTTTATCCGTAAGTTGCCCTCCGACCTGGTGGAGAGTTTCAAGAGTACCCTCGATGAGGTGCGCGAGGCCGATTTGCTGGTGCATGTGGTGGATATCTCGCATCCCGACTTCGAGGATCAGATCCGTGTGGTGGAGAACACGCTGCAGGAACTGGGCTGTGCTGATACGCCGGCGATGATTGTCTTCAACAAGATCGATGCCTATACTTGGGTGCCGAAGGAGGAGGACGACCTGACGCCTGAGACAAAAGAGAATATTACGCTGGATGAACTGAAGCGGACGTGGATGGCGAAAATGGAAAGACAGGGCGACAAGGAGACAGGGAGTTCAGGACATTACCTAGAGTGCTTGTTCATTTCGGCCCGCGAGAAAGAAAACATTGATGAATTAAGGGAGGTGCTGTATAAGCGGGTGCGCGAACTGCACGTCCAGAAATATCCATATAACGATTTTTTATATCAAGATTATGAGTAATTACAGAAACTTAACACAGACCGAGATTGAGGTATTAGAGAACAATGTCTGCTGGGCAGAGGACTGGCAGCGAGTGCTGGTGGCCGAAGGCTTCAAACCCTATAATTTCCATCGCGTGATGTTCTATGGTGACATCCGCCTGGGTGAGTTTAACAAACAGGTGGAGGTGAGCAAGGGCTTTGTGAAGCACTCGGGTATCAACGATACCACCCTGCGTAACGTGACGGTGGGCAATGACTGTCTGATTGAGAAGGTAGGTAACTACATCAATAATTATACGATTGGTAACGACTGTTACATCTCGAACATTTGTACGTTGGAGACGACGGAGGATGCCACCTTCGGCGAAGGTTCGATCATCTCCGTGCTCAACGAGATGGGCGACGGCAATGTGACCATCTTCCGCGAGTTGAACAGCCAGTTGGCTTCTTTCATGGTGAAACATAACAGCGACAAGGTGCTGAAGAAGACCCTTCAGCAGATGATTGAGGACGAGTTGCGGGTGTCGCGCCCGGATCGTGGCTATATCGGCAACAATGTGAAGATCATCAATGCCAAGGATATTACCAACACCATTATCAAGGGCGACTGTGAGATATCTGGTGCGGCCCGTCTGTCGGAGTGTACGGTGATGTCGTCGATGGATGCCCCTGTGTTCATCGGTACGGGTGTGATCTGTGAGAACTCGATTATCTGCGACGGTTGCTCGATCAACAACTCTGTGAAGATGCAGGACTGCTTCGTGGGTGAGGCCTGTCAGATAACCAACGGTTTCACGGCTGAGGCCAGTCTGTTCTTCGCCAATTCGTTTATGGCGAACGGTGAGGCCTGCGCTGCTTTCTGCGGCCCGTTCTCTGCCTCGCACCATAAGTGTTCGTTGCTGATTGGTGGTGAGTTCTCGTTCTACAATGCCGGCTCGAATACCAACTTTTCGAACCATGCCTATAAGATGGGTCCCCTGCACTGGGGAACGCTGGAGCGTGGCACGAAAACCGCCTCAGGCTCATATGTCTTGATGCCAGCTACAATTGGTGCTTTCAGTGTCTGCTTCGGTAAGCTGATGCACCATCCTGACACACGCAACCTGCCGTTCTCCTATCTGATGGCCTACGGTGAGGATTGCTATCTGGTGCCAGGACGAAACATCACGACGGTGGGTCTCTACCGTGATATCAAGAAATGGCCGAAGCGTGACAAGCGCTCGAAGCAGTCGAAGAAGAGTATTATCAATTTCGACTGGCTGTCGCCATTTACGGTGGGAGAGATCATGCAGGGTATCGAGATCCTGAAAGCACTGCGCAATGCCTCGGGCGATAATGTCTCTACCTATAATTTCCACGAATATGTGATTAATGCCTCTTCCCTCCGCAAGGGACTGAAGTACTACGATATCGCCCTGCGCATCTATATGGGTGCCGTGCTGAAGCGTGCCCAGAAGGAAGGATTCTTTGGCTGTCCCAAGAGCGATGTGGGTAAGGGCCGCTGGGTTGACCTGAGTGGTCTGCTCCTGCCTGAGAGTGAGGAACAGCGCATCGTCGATGATATCAAGAACGGTACCATTGAGAACGTGCAGCAGATTCTCGACAGGTTCTCCGAGATCAATGACAACTACAGTGACTACCGCTGGGCCTGGTCGTATCAGATGATTCTCGACTACTACGGTCTGGAGGAGATTACGCCTGCCGATGCCGAGCGGATCCGTGAAGACTATGTGAGGGCCCGCCGTGCCTGGATTGCCGAGATCCGTAAGGATGCTGAGAAAGAGTATCAGATGGGCGATGTGGAGCAGGAGGTTTATGAGGATTTCCTAAGTAAATTAGATCACGAAATAGATTATGAAAATTGATTGAAAGGTAAGAAAGTAAAAAGGTAAAAAAGTAAAAAGGATGGGTGAGAATGTTATCTATAAATTGAGTAAGAAGTTTTCTCTTCGCATCATAAAATTATATTCTTATCTTTGTGATGAGAAGAAGGAATTTGTAATCTCAAAACAACTTTATAGAAGTGCTACAAGTATTGGCGCTAATATTGCTGAAAGTACATACGCCCAAAGTGATGCAGATTTTGTACATAAATTAAGAATATCCCTAAAAGAAGCAAGTGAGAGTAAGTATTGGTTGGAATTATTATATGAATCAGGTATTCTATCAGAAGAAGAATACAATTCATTATTCAATGACCTCAATACAATTATAGGAACAATAATTAATATAATTAATAAAATCGAGAAAAAATGAACAAGTTACGTTATTTTGTTTTTTTACTTTTTTACCTTTTTACCTTTTTACCTTTACAGGCACATGACTATGTCACGGTTGAGGGTGACCTGATGAAGACCCGCATCTATACCCTCGACAACGGGCTTAAGGTGTATCTCTCCGTGAATCCGGAGAAACCCCGTATCCAGACGTATATCGCCGTACGTACGGGTAGTAAGAACGACCCTGCCGAGACGACAGGTCTGGCGCACTATCTGGAGCACCTGATGTTCAAGGGTACCAAGCAGTTTGGTACCAACAACCCAGAGGCTGAGGCGCCTCTGTTGGCAGAGATAGAAGCCCGCTATGAGGCCTATCGCAAGTTGACGGATCCTGAGGCCCGTAAGCAGGCTTACCATGGCATCGACTCTGTGTCGCAGGTGGCCGCCCAGTACTTCATCCCCAATGAGTACGACAAGTTGATGGCTGCAATCGGTGCCGAGGGTACCAACGCCTACACCTCGAACGATGTGACCTGCTATACGGAGGATATCCCATCGAACGAGATCGAGAATTGGGCGAAGATCCAGAGCGACCGTTTCCAGAATATGGTGATTCGCGGTTTCCATACGGAGTTGGAGGCTGTCTATGAGGAGTATAATATCGGTCTGAGCCAGGACCAGCGTAAACTCTTTTATACGATCAGTAAGATGCTCTGGCCGAACCATCCCTATGGACTCCAGACGACGATTGGAACGCAGGAGCACCTGAAGAACCCCTCGATCACGAATATCAAGAACTATTTCAATAAGTGGTACAGGCCCAATAATGTCGCTATCTGTATGGCTGGTGACTTCGATCCAGACAAGACCATCGCCATCATCGATAAGTATTTCTCAGGTTGGAAGCCAGGTGCCGACGTCTCTCAGCTCAAGTTCGCTCCGCTGACCCCGTTGACACAGCCCAAGGATACCACCATTATCGGACAGGAGGCAGAAACCATTTGGATGGCTTGGCGGGCAGATAAGGCCAACACGTTGCAGGCCGACACCCTCGACCTGATGGAGGATGTGCTGAGCAACGGACGTGCAGGTCTCTTCGACCTCGACCTGAACCAGACCATGAAGGTGCAGCGTGCCAATGGCGGCACCGAACTGATGCACGATCATGGTGCTTTCTTCCTGATGGGAACCCCCAAGGAAGGACAGAGTCTCGACGAGGTGAAGACGCTGATGCTTGGCGAGATCGACAAGTTGAAGAAGGGCGACTTCCCTGACAACCTGCTGCCCAGCATCATCAACAATATGAAGCGTAGCCACTACCAGCGTCTGGAGAGCAACGAGGGGCGCGCCGATATGTTCGTCGATGCCTTTATCAATGAGGTGGATTGGAAGCAGGAGGTAGGTCGCATCGATCGTATCTCGAAGATTACGAAGCAGCAGCTCGTGGACTTTGCCAACAAGTTCTTCACCGATGGCTACGTCTCAGTCTATAAGAAGCAGGGCGTTGATACCACGCAGAAGAAGATCGACAAGCCTGCCATCACGCCGATTCCAGCCAATCGCGACATGATGAGTCAGTTTGTGAAGGACATCCAGAATTCGAAGGTAGAACCTATCCAGCCGAAGTTTGTGGATTTCTCGAAGGATCTGACCATCGCTAAGACCCAGAAGGGACTGCCCGTCTATTATGTGAAGAACAATGAGAACGGACTCTTCCAACTCTCTTTCCGCTACGAGTTCGGCCAGAGTGCCGACAAGCGTTATGATGTGGCAAATGAGTACCTGAACTTCCTGGGCACAGACAAGATGAGCGCTGCCGAAGTGAGGCAGAAGTTCTATGAGTTGGCCTGCAGTTTCTCGGCTATGGTAGGTGAAAATGTCATCACTGTCAGCCTCAGTGGTCTGAATGAGAACATGCAGCCCGCTCTGGCCCTGTTGGAGAATGTGATGAACCAAGCCAAGGTGGATAAGGATGCCTACGACGCTTTGGTGCAGCGTATCCTGAAGGGTCGTGAGGATGCCAAGAAGAACCAGCGTAACTATTACGCCACACTTTGTCAGTACGGCATCTACGGTCCCCGCAATCCTTACCGTGATATTGTCAGTGAACAGCAGTTGAAGGATACCAATCCACAGGTGTTCGTTGATTTGGTGAAGAAACTCAGAGAATATGAGCACAGCGTGAACTATTATGGTCCGCTGAGTGTAACGGAACTGACAGCTATTATCGACAAGACGCACCAGACTGCCCCCAAACTGCAGTCTGTACCTCAGAACAATTACTACCTGAGGCAGGAGGCCAAGACAAACGAGGTTTGGATTGCGCCGTTTGATGCCAAGAACATCTACATGCGTGCATACCATAACGAGGGTCGCGACTGGAATATCAATGAGGCAGCCGTGCAGGCCGTGTTCAACGAGTATTTTGGTGGTGGTATGAATGGTATCGTGTTCCAGGAGATGCGTGAGGCCCGTGGCTTGGCTTATAACGCTTCTGCCTATTACAGCCGTCCTGGTAGGAAGGGTGAGAAGGAGATGTTCTATACCCATATCATCACCCAGAACGACAAGATGATGGACTGTGTCAATCACTTCAAGGAGATAACGGACCAGTTGCCCGCCAGTGAGACAGCCTTTGGTATTGCCAAGGAGGGACTCACCAAGCAACTCGCTAGTCTGCGTACCACGAAGATGGGTATCATCAGCCGCTGGCACTCTATGAAGCAGTTGGGTCTCGACTTCGACCTCAACAAGAAGATCTACGAGGATCTGGGGAAGGTGACGTTGCAGGATTTGGTGAACTTCGAGAAGGCCAACATGGCCCGCAAGCCGTTGCGCTACATTATCCTCGGCGATGAGAAGGAACTCGATATGGAGTCGCTCTCCAAGATCGGCCCCATCCGCCGACTCACAACAGAAGAAGTATTCGGATATTAGGGAGACAAGGAGACAGGGAGACAAGGAGACAAGGAGTTCAGGACATATGACTTATACATTTGAAAATGTTATAGCATGGCAGAAGGCACACTCGTTTGTGCTTCTGGTTTACAGGATTACAAAAAGTTTTCCTTCTGAAGAACTCTATGGATTAACGTCTCAGTTTCGAAGAGCAGCAGTCTCTATAGAGGCAAATATTGCTGAAGGTTATAAAAAAATGAGTAAAGCAGATAAGTTACGCTTTATGAATATCTCCCAAGGGAGCATAGAAGAATGTCGTGATTATATTCTGCTTTCAAGAGATTTGAAATATATTTCTGATACAGATTTCTCCATTCTTCACGATGCCCTTGAGGATGCAAGTAGGATGTTACATCTGTATTGTAATGGTATTATAAATAATAACGGAATAAAAGATTAATAACATGGAGTTTCATTGGGACAGGGAGTTCAAGGAGACAAGGAGACAAGTAGTTCAAGACATTAGTATTTGTGGGATTTTTTTCCTGCATAGTATTGTCCTGAACTCCTTGAACTCCTTGACTCCTTGTCTCCTTTTTTGATTCCTTGTCTCCTTAAAGATTAAAAAAATGGCTAAAAACGTTGAATTCAAGTACGCCCCGATGTTTCAGGTGGGCGAGGACAAGACGGAGTATCGTCTGTTGTCGAAAGAAGGCGTGACGACCGCCGAGTTTGAAGGAAAGACGATTGTGAAGGTCTCGAAGGAGGCACTGACACTGCTTGCCCAGCAGGCATTCCACGATGTGGAGTTCATGTTGCGTCGTGAGCATAACCTCCAGGTGGCTCAGATTCTGAACGACCCTGAGGCTTCAGAGAATGATAAGTACGTGGCCCTGCAGTTCCTGCGCAATGCCGAGGTGGCTGCACGTGGCATCCTGCCGTTCTGTCAGGATACGGGTACGGCTATTATTCACGGCGAGAAGGGGCAGCAGATATGGACGGGTTTTGAGGATGAAGAGGCGCTCTCTCTTGGTGTGTTCAACACCTTTACCCAAGACAACCTGCGTTACTCGCAGAATGCGCCGCTGAACATGTACGACGAGGTGAACACCCGTTGCAACCTGCCAGCCCAGATTGATATCGAGGCCACAGAGGGCGCAGAGTATAAGTTCGTGATGGTGGCCAAGGGTGGTGGTAGTGCCAACAAAACCTACTTCTATCCGATGACCAAGGCCACGATTCAGAACGAGGGTACGCTGATTCCGTTCCTCGTAGAGAAGATGAAGTCACTGGGTACGGCTGCTTGTCCGCCTTATCACATTGCCTTCGTCATTGGTGGTACTTCTGCTGAGAAGAACCTCCTGACTGTGAAGTTGGCTTCCATCAAGTTCTATGATGGTCTTCCCACCACAGGCGACGAGACGGGTCGTGCCTTCCGTGATATCGACCTCGAAGAAAAACTCCTCAAGGAGGCTCATAAGATTGGCTTGGGTGCCCAGTTCGGCGGTAAGTATCTGGCTCACGATATCCGCGTGATCCGTCTGCCGCGTCACGGTGCTTCTTGTCCGATAGGTATGGGTGTCAGTTGTTCTGCTGACCGCAATATCAAGGCGAAGATCAATGCCGACGGTATCTGGTTGGAGAAGATGGATTCGAACCCCTCAGAGTTGATTCCTGCAGAGTATGCGAAGGCCGGTGAGGGTGCTAATACCATTACCATCGACCTGGGCGAGGGTATCGACGCTGTTCGCAAGGAACTGTCGAAGTATCCTGTTTCCACCCGTGTCAACCTGAAGGGTACCATCATCGTGGCTCGCGACATTGCCCACGCTAAGTTGAAGGCTCGTCTGGATGCCGGCGAGGGATTGCCCGATTACTTCAAGAAGTATCCTGTGCTCTATGCAGGTCCGGCTAAGACGCCAGAGGGTTATCCTTGCGGTTCGATGGGTCCCACCACTGCCAACCGTATGGACCCATACGTGGACGAGTTCCAGGCCAATGGTGCATCGCTCGTGATGATTGCCAAGGGTAATCGTTCAGACGTCGTCACTGAGGCTTGTAAGAAGTATGGCGGTTTCTATCTGGGCTCTATCGGCGGTGTCGCTGCTGTGCTCTCACAGAGTTCCATCAAGAGCATCGAGTGCGTGGAGTATCCCGAACTCGGTATGGAGGCTGTCTGGAAGATTGATGTCGAGGACTTCCCTGCATTCATCCTCGTTGATGACAAGGGTAACGACTTCTTCAAGACCCTGAAGCCCTGGACCCCATGCGTCCGCTAATCAGCATATTGTTATTGAGTCTTTGTCTGACTGCCCACGCGGCCAGACAAAGAACTTTTCGTAAGGCGAACGACTCCGCTCGTCAGACTACACGTAGTGCTGCAGTCCACAAAATCCTGCCGAACCCCTATACGCATTGGGACTCTCAGAAGACCTATCGTGTGCCTGTCATCCTGATGTCGTTTGCTGATTGTGATTTCAGTAGCGAGAATCCGCAGCAGTTCTATGATCGGTTGTTCAATGAGGGTGGCTTTAACCTCGGACATGGTCCAGGCTGTGTGGCCGACTATTTCCGCGATCAGTCGGGAGGTCAGTTCAATGTTGTGTTCGATGTGGTTGGGCCTATCAAACTGACTTCGAAACAGAAAACTAACTCGAACAGCAACTTTGGTACGACTCAGATTCGGGAGGCGATCAAACTGGCAGATGAACAGTTCAACTATGCCGACTACGACTGGGACGACGACGGCGACGCTGAGACTGTCATTGTCGTCTATGCTGGCTATGGCGGGAATGAGGTAGAAGACATTTCTGATGGGTGCATCTGGCCTAATACGGACAAACTCTATTTCTCGCTCGATCATGTGAAGATTGGCGGTTACTCCGCCAGTCCTGAACTATGGACGGAAAATACCTTCTGCGGCATCGGCACTATCTGTCACGAGTTCTGTCATGTATTGGGACTCCCTGATCTCTATCCTACGGCAGGCGCCGAGTTCTCCGTTCTCGACGAATGGGATCTGATGGATGGGGGCAACTATGCCGACGAAGGTTGGTGTCCGCCCAATCTGTCCGTTCATGAACGGGAACTCTTAGGGTGGGGGGTGCCTGAGACCCTGACGGACACAAAGGCGATTACAGATCTGCCCGCCTACAACAGTAGCGGCAAAGCCTATCGTATCTTCAACGATGCCTGCCCCACGGAGTATTATCTGATAGAGAATCGTCAGTGGGAAGGCTGGGACTTTATGTTGCCGAATCATGGTATGTTGATTACCCATGTAAATTACGATGAGGATAGTTGGACGATGAATGAGGTCAATGCTGATGCTTTCCACCATCGCTTAGATTATTTCCATGCCGACAATCTCGACTATAGCTATTTCGACGACATCTACGGCTATGGTGAGACGGTACTCGGTGAGGACGGACGGAACGTGCGTCTGCGGAACACCTGCTATCCCTATACCGACCCTGAGGGCGTGATTCATGATGCCCTGACGGATACAACGGTACCTGCCGCCACCATCTTCAATGAGAATGCCTATGGCGAGATGATGGGAAAACCGATCACGGACATCTGTGAGAAGGACGGTCTCATCTCCTTTAAGTTCTATGAGTCGAACGCGGCTGGTATCTCCACTGTTCAGACAGATTCCCGTCCAGTAGCCTATTATGACCTCCAGGGACGTCGTATCACTGAACCTGCTTCAGGACTCTACATCGTCAGGTATCACGACGGCACAACCAGAAAAGTCCTCAGATGAAAAGATTAATCCTATTACTTTTCACTTTTCACTTTTCACTTTTCATTTCCTATGCTCAGGAAAGGAAGCCCTGCGGCACCTCTGTGCTTGCTCGCCGGCATGTGGCTGAAGAAGGCTCCTTTGTACGGGCGCGCCTCAAGAAGGAACCCCAGCAGAAAGCCTATTTGGGCGAGAAGCGGGGACTGATCATCCTCGTGGAGTTCGCAGATACCAAGTTTCAGGATGAAGACCCGTTTCAGACCTGGAACGATATTGCCAACTTCAGGGGCTATGCTGAACATTCGGCTCCAGGTTGTGTCAGCGACTATTTCCATGCTCAGAGTTACGGACAGTTCGATCTGGTGTTCGATGTCGTAGGTCCCATCGAGGCCCAGCATGAGCATGCCTATTACGGTGAGAACATCGACTGGGGAGATCCTACGGGCTGGTTCGACAAGAATGTGGGAGAACTGGTGGAGGAGGCCTGTCGCGCTGTCTCTAATCAGGTGCAGTTTAAGGACTACGACTGGAACGACGATGGCGAGGTGGATCAGGTGTTCCTGCTCTATGCCGGACATGGCGAGAACGACTATTCCCGTCAGGACTCCACTGTCATCTGGCCCCACATGGCGTCGCTCATTGAAGACTGGGACTACAAAGACGGACTGGTGTTGCAGGATATGGTGATTAATACCTACGCCTGTGGCAACGAGATCAACCGTAGCGGTCAGTTGGAGGGTCTGGGTACGTTCTGTCATGAGTTCAGCCACTGTCTCGGACTGCCCGACTTGTATGATACGGAGAAAGGAAGAACGATCGTCGGCAGTTACGACCTGATGGATCAGGGCTGCTATAATGGGGGAGGCTGGTGCCCTGTGGGCTATTCCTCCTACGAGCGTTATGCCTGCGGTTGGCTGACGCCTGAGGAGATCGAGGATCCCTATGCCGTCAAAGGCTCCGATCCAGACAATGAACTGACGCGTGGGCTGGGCTTCCGTGCCATCAAACCACTCATCCGCTATCCCGATGCCTACATCTGGCGCTCTTCGCCTGGCGCCAACGATTATTACCTGATAGAATACCGTCTGAAAGAGTCGTGGGACGCTAAGATTCCCGTGGATGGTCTGATGGCTTGGCATATCGACTACGACGAAAAGGCTTGGGAGGAAAATACGGTCAACAACGACCCCAAACATCTGCGGGTGGAACGCATGACCCTCGATTATATGAAGGCCACTGGTATCGTCAGTGTCCTGCGGGATGACAATGAGGAGCCGTATGCGGTCTATGACCTCAATGGCCGTCCCTGTCTCCGTATCGTCAAATACTCCGATGGTTCCACAAAAAAAGTGTTCCGCTGATCAACGGAACACCTTTTGTTTAGTTGCGGAATATTAACCCATCCCCAAACTCATCGATGATAATCGGCTTTTCGCGATCGACCTCGTCGGCGAGGAGTTTCTTCGACAGGTCGTTGAGCACGAACTGCTGGATGGCTCTCTTCACGGGTCTTGCACCATAGTCAGGATCGTAACCCTCCTCAGCGAGGTAGGCGATGGCCTGCGGCGTGCACTCCAGACGGATGCCCTGCGGCTCCAGCATGTCTGTCACCTTCTTCATTTGCAGGCGTACCACGTCGGCAATCTGTTCCTTCGTGAGTGGCGTGAAGGTGATGATCTCGTCGATACGGTTCAGGAACTCTGGACGCATCGTGCTTCGCAGTTGTTCTCGCGTCGCATTCGACGTCATGATGATAATCGTGTTCTTGAAGTTGGCGGTACGACCCTTGTTGTCTGTCAGACGTCCATCATCGAGAACCTGCAACAGGATATTGAACACATCCGGATGGGCCTTCTCGATTTCGTCGAACAGCACCACTGAGTACGGCTTCCTACGCACAGCCTCCGTCAACTGGCCGCCCTCATCGTAGCCCACGTAGCCTGGAGGTGCACCGATCAGACGTGACACGCTGTACTTTTCCTGATACTCACTCATATCGATACGGGTCATCATTGTCTCGTCGTTGAACAGATAGTCTGCCAGAGTCTTGGCGAGTTCCGTTTTACCTACACCCGTCGTACCGAGGAAGATAAACGAGGCGATGGGTCGCTTGGGATCCTGCAGACCAGCCCTCGAACGACGTACGGCATCCGAGACTGCCGTAATGGCCTCGTCCTGACCGATCACACGCTTATGCAGTTCCTCTTCCAGGTGGAGCAGCTTTTCGCGTTCACTCTGCATCATCCTTGTCACAGGGATGCCGGTCCAACGGCTCACCACTTCGGCGATATCGTCGGCAGTCACTTCCTCACGCACCAGCGAGTCGCCATTCTGAGCCGTAGCCAGTTGCTGTTGGATGGCCTTGATATCATCATCGAGGGCCTTCAGTTTCGAGTAGCGTATCTCCGCCACCTTGCCGTAGTCGCCCTCACGCTCGGCACGTTCTGCCTCCAACTTCAGGTTCTCCATCTCCTGCTTGTCCTGCTGGATCTTGTTGATGAGTTGGCGCTCACTCTCCCATTTTGCACGGAACTGGGTCTCCTGCTCCTTGAGTTCGGCGATATCCTTATCTAACTGCGCAATCTTCGGCTCGTCGCCCTCACGCTTAATGGCCTCACGCTCAATCTCCAATTGAGCCAGCCTTCGGGTGATCTCGTCCAATTCCTCAGGCACAGAGTCGCGCTCCATACGCAGTTTGGCGGCAGCCTCGTCCATCAGGTCGATGGCCTTATCAGGCAAAAATCTTTCGCTGATATAGCGCTCCGAGAGTTGCACGGCGGCGATACAGGCATCGTCCTGAATCCTCACTTTATGGTGGTTCTCGTAACGCTCCTTCAATCCTCGCAGGATGGAGATGGCCGAGAGTTCATCCGGCTCATCCACCATCACCGTCTGGAAACGTCGTTCCAAAGCCTTGTCCTTCTCGAAGTATTTCTGATACTCGTTCAGTGTGGTGGCACCGATGGCACGCAGTTCACCACGGGCGAGGGCCGGTTTCAGGATGTTTGCAGCATCCATCGCACCCTCACCACCGCCGGCACCTACCAACGTGTGGATCTCGTCGATGAAGAGGATGATGCGTCCTTCAGCCTTTGTCACCTCGTTGATGACGCTCTTCAGGCGCTCCTCGAACTCACCCTTGTACTTCGCACCAGCCACCAGCGCACCCATATCGAGCGAATAGACCTGCTTATCCTTCAGGTTCTCGGGCACGTCACCACGTACGATACGTCCTGCGAGACCCTCTACGATGGCGGTTTTACCTGTACCAGGCTCACCAATCAGAATGGGGTTGTTCTTCGTACGACGACTCAGGATCTGCAGCAGACGACGAATCTCATCGTCACGGCCAATCACAGGGTCGAGTTTCCCTTGACGGGCGAGATCCACAAGGTTCTTGGCATACTTCTCCAGACTCTGGTAGTTCTCGTCTGCCGATTGTGACTTTACTTTCTGACCTTGCCGCAGTTCCTGGATGGCCTTCTGCATGTCCTTCTCCGTGCAGCCGGCATCCTTCATGATGCGGCTTGCCGTCGAGTTCACACTCAGCAGGGCCAGCAAGATCGGCTCTACGCTCACAAACTCGTCGCCACCCTTCTGGGCTGTCTCCTGTGCACGTACGAGTACATTATTACTATCACTTGAGAGATACGGCTGTCCGCCCTGCACACGTGGCAGATGCTTGATCTCCTGATCCACCAGCATCTCAATCTGCTGGGCATTCACGCCGAGTTTCTGGAAGATGAAGGTGCATACGTCCTTCGCCTTCTCCAATACGCCTTTCAGTATATGGACAGGCTCTATCACCTGCTGGCCGTTCATCTGTGCCGTATTCACAGCCTGCTGCACGGCCTCCTGGGCTTTGATGGTAAACTTGTCTAATGTCATATTATGTCCTCCTTTTATTAAAACTTATCACTTATCACTTTTCACTATTCAATTTCCGTGCCGCCCGCTGGCAACCGCCAAAACGTCATATTTCTC
Organism: uncultured Prevotella sp.; assembly: GCA_905233555.1. Classification (GTDB taxonomy): domain Bacteria; phylum Bacteroidota; class Bacteroidia; order Bacteroidales; family Bacteroidaceae; genus Prevotella. Next base: position 17,397 of record CAJODF010000041.1, read on the forward strand.
TGCCTTTTCGTCAGTAGCCCTGTACCCCTTGATTCATAAACAATCTTAATTTTTCTCATAGAAACGCATCTTTTCAGACTATTTTGTCTATCTTTGTCATTTGAAACCAAAAACAATACGACATGAGGATAAATCATATTGCAATGTATGTCAATGACCTTGAGGCAGCAAGGGATTTCTTCGTCAGGTATTTTGAGGCGAAGGCAAGCGACAAGTATCACAACCCCCGTACGGGTTTCCAGTCTTTCTTTATGACCTTCGACGACGGCTCGAAGTTGGAACTCATGCACCGTCCCGTCATGTTGGATTATACCAAGAAATCCAACCGCACGGGCTATGCCCACTTGTCTATCTCGGTGGGTAGCAAGGAAAAAGTTGATGACCTGACGGAGCGCCTTGAGGCCGAGGGGTACCATGTGGAATGTGAGCCCCGTCTTACTGGCGACGGCTTCTATGAGAGCACCATCAAGGGTGTTGAGGATAATCTGATAGAAATTACGATATGAACGTGAAGTTACACACCCCCAAGAGCCTGAAGATGGGCAGCGGCATGTCCTCGCTGAAGCAGTTCCTGCTGTCGCTCTTCGCCACCAGTGTTTCCATCGCCCTCACCTTCGGAACGGCAGCCATCATCGATTACAATGCGAAACAGAAGGAGAAGCGCGAGATCGTGATGATGGTGATGTACGATATGTACAACACGTTGCAGTCGATGGAAAAAAACGACTCTCTGTTCCGTGAGGCCATACGATATCAAAAGAGGCTTGCTGAGAACCCTGCCGAGTATAGTCTCGTAAAGACAGCCGTCGAGATGAGCCATTACTTCCCCTCAGCCGACTACACGGAGACCGTAGAGCGCATCTTCTCGACAAGCATCGAGACCATCAATACCGTGGGCAATGTGCTCTTCACGGAGAATGTTGCAGAGTTCTATCGGTCTCGGGCGACCTATAAATCGATTGTGTGCGACTCGATTATGAATACGCTTAAAACGGGATCTCCTTTCGTCACCTTGCAAGGTACCCTTGATTTCGATTTCTTAGAGTATGCCGTGGTGAGATGATGGCTTCCATGCAGCCGTTGTTCGACCAATGCAAGCAGATGATGGACGTCAGCGACAAGGAGATAGAAGCCTACCGGATAGAACGGCAGAAGATCAAGAAAGAAGTGCCTGTAGATAATGAAACAAAGCTAAAGCATCATGAGGAGCTCTTACAACTTCAAAAAGAAACTGAAGCCGCTAAAAAGAATCTGAAAATAGAATAAGGAAGATATGAAGAAACTGATTTTGAGCATGATGCTCGCAGCCGTCGCCATCGGTGGATGGGCTGCAAATGACAACACCTTAAAGGTAAAACTCGACCTCGTCGATTTCGGCGATACCGTTGTGGTCTATCGTTCAGGAATGCCGGAACAGACCTTTATCGGCAAGAACGGCCAGTTCGAGTTCACACTCCAGGTCGATGCGGTCGATATGGCCTTCCTGCTGCAGCCCAGGGCGCTGCGTGGCGATATGGAGGATATGCGCGTTTACAATATCCCGCTGGTGGGCGGCGAGTCTGTGGTTGTGACGGATAAGGAAAAGGTCCGTTTCGACGTCGAGGGCACAGGGTTCTATGCCGACTATCACAAGGTCGATCTCTTCAATGAGAACGATCAGAAACCCATGCGCGAGGCAACCCTCAAATACCGTGCGATGAAGGCCGACGACGCTGTCAGCAAGGAAGAGCGCGAAAAGTACTACAACGAGGTCTATTCGCCCAGTTTCGACCGCCATCAGCAGGCTGTCATCGACTACATCAAGACCCATGCCAAGCAGGAGGCATCCGTGATGCTGCTCCGCGAGGTCAATGGGCTCGACAAGATGAAGGAGGCCTTCATGCTCTTCGACCCCTCTATCCGTGAGGGACGTATGAAAACACTCTACGACAAGTGGGTGAAGGCTGCCGAAGAGCAGATCGAGGCTGAGGCTGCGGAGAAGGAGGCTGCCAAGAAGCAGGAAGCCGGACTCGAGGCCCCTGTGTTCACCCTCAACGACCTGGAGGGCAAGCCCCTCGCCCTGACCTCCCTGCGCGGCAAGTACGTCATCCTCGACTTCTGGGGCTCTTGGTGCGTCTGGTGCATCAAAGGCTTCCCGCAGATGAAGGAGTACTACCAGAAGTACAAGGGCAAGTTCGAGATCCTGGGTATCGACTGCAACGATACGGAGGACAAATGGAAGGCTGCCGTCAAGAAGCACGAGTTGCCTTGGCTCCATGTCTATTGTCCGAAGGAATCCACGCTCCTGACCGACTACGGCATCACTGGCTTCCCCACCAAGATCATCATCGGCCCCGACGGCAAGATCTTTAAGACCATCATCGGCGAGGATCCCGCCTTCTACACCCTCCTCGACGATCTGTTCAAGTAACCCCAATCCCCCAGACATAAAAAAGCCGGAAGTTGTTGCTTCCGGTTTTTTGTTGGGTGATGTGATAGTCTAAATCAGAGACCTGCTTTTTTACTTTCCTCGTAGATATGGTTGTAAAGATAGACCCTCATTTTCTCGAAGTGCTCCGGCTTGATGATGGTATAGGTGGATACTGCGTATTCGTAAGTATCATTGAGAGCCGTATCATAGATTCTGTTTGCCAAGCCGCGATCATTCCTGAGGCGGAAGTTCAGTTGGTATAACTGATTCTGTATTTCACTGTCACGACGGATATACTCCTTGAAGTACCAGAACTGCTTCTTGTTTTCGGGCTCGTTGGCCTTGCGGATTTTCTCCTCGGCTTCCTTTGCAGCCTTCTCAGCCTTGGCAGCGGCAGCCTCTGCATTGGCCTTCTTGGTCATGTCGTTGAAGTAGAATGAGTTCTCGCTCTCGTCATTGTCCTTCTTCCAGCTTGAGTACTCCCACAGTGTGAATTCCGGGCCGATGGTGATGGGGCAGGTATATTTGCCAAGGTCGTATCCCATGACGGAGAGTTTGCCACCCACCTCGCCACCGAAACCGATCTTGATGGCTGCGTCGAATTTGAAGGGGATCTCATCGAATGGTGCGAACGACATGTCCATCTCGCCGCCGAGTTTCGGACCGATGCTTGCTGTTGGGCCAGCCACGCCGCCGATCAGTGCGTCAGTGCAGAAGAACAGTCCTACGCCAGCCTCAGCGTGAATGTCGGCACGTGGGGTGATGAACTTCACCTTGCTCTTCGTGATCTCACCGTTGGCGATGGGGTGCCATTTGCCGTCGTACTTCACACCTGCCTCGAAGGTTGACTCAAACTGGTACTGGATGCCTGCGTAGATCTTACCCTCGACACCTGCGTTGAACTTCAGATCGACGTGGTTGTTAAGCACGATGGGCACGGGGACACCCATGACGGGGATGGTGAATGCGATCTTGGGGAGCGGGGCGAGTTCGAACGTAGCCTTGTCCTCGGGAACTTCCAGTTTCTTGCTGCTGCCGACAGTCACCTTTGGGGTGAAGGCGAAGGAGCCAGTGAAAGCAGTCTCGAAGTTGCTCACCTTGTTATGAGAGACGCTCAGGTTGACGCGTGCGCCCAGTGCGAAGTCCGTTCCGCAGTTGACACCGATGGTGATGGTGTCGCCACTCTCCTTGCCACACTCGATCTTGAAATCCTTCTTGAGGGTGGGGCTGAGCTTCACCAGGCTGCACTTGGCTCCGGTATTGAACGATACGCCGAGATCGGTGTCACCCTTTGACAGACCGTCAACAACACCTATGATAAGTTGGGTGAAGAAATCCTCGATGCTGCTGCTGCGGGTAGCAGAGGGGCAGAGCACGTCCTCGGGTGAGAACGCCATGTACTCCGAGCCGCCACGTGTCATGTTCTCCGGCTGGAGATAAACGGCCATCGGGTGAATCGTACCGCCGTTGTCAACATACTGGGCTCCGAAGCCACCGCCGTTGGCAGAGCGTGTCGTTGCTGCCTTGCTGGGATCCAGGAAGAGGCCTGTGTTGATGTTCACCTCACCGTCCTGTACAATCTCTACGAGGTCCGAAGGAACCACGTTCAGGATATACCTGTCGCCCTCGAGGCGCTGTGCTGTGGCGCGGCGCAGGTAAGCCAGTTCCTGGAAATTCTGCCAGATACCCATGGGGTGGTTCACGAAGTTCGTGATACCCATCTTGTCGGCGTAGGCCTTGCTCACGCTGATGATGGTGGTGTCGGCATCCAGGATCTGTACGTCGTTAGACCGAGGGGCTTCTGCAACTGGTCGTTGCTACCTGCAGCGATGAAATCGTTTTCGGCTGCATTGTTCTCTGCTACGAGATCACTGTCGTCACTGCAAGCGGTGAAAGACATTGCGAACAAACCTGCGGTAAGTGTGCTCATGAGCACCTGCTTTACCAAAACTGTCATCTTCTTCATAATTGTAATTTTTTAAATTGTTATACCTTATTTATTTTATTAATTTTATCTTTTGTGTCGTTTGTCGTTTTTGACTTCCGACACTGCAAAATTAGGATGAAAAAGAGCAGGTTCCAACTTTTTTCATGTTTTTCGTCTTCACTTGTTGCGACAACCGCCCGATATTGCGACAAAACGCAGAATACCCCTCAAAATCTGTCGCATCAACCATAAAGAATCCCCGAAAATCCATCGATTCCCGGGGATTATTTAGAAGAGTGGGGGTGGGCTGTCAGAGTGTGATCGGTCCGTGTCCCATGCAACTAGTGGTCGTGATGGCCGTCAGGAAGGCTGTGAGCGCGGCTACTATCACCTTCACCGCCACCTCAATGAACTTTGCTTTCTTCATAGTTCACCTCCTTCCTTAGTTGGCGTCGCCACCATTGTCATCCGGATCGGGGTCGCTGCCGCCACCGTTGTTGCCTCCGGAGTTGCCGCCGTTGTCGATGGTACCCGTGCCGCCGTTCAGGTTGCTACCGCCCTGGTTCTCGCCGTTGCCGGTATTCTCGCCGGTGTTCTCGCCGGTGTTCTCGCCACCGTTCTCGGGGTTCTCGGGATCCTCGATGGTGCCGTCGTCGGCGGAGGTCACGCGGCGCACGATGTCACCGTTGCGGTCGTAGCAGGTAATCTGGATGGCGGTGTTGGCCAACTCATCCTTCAGATCCACCGACGGGGTGAAGATGATGCGACGGGCGGTAATCAGGTTGGTCTTCACCTTGTTGACGTCTTCCACACTCTTGGCGCGGAGTCCGAAACGCATGGTTCCCAGTCCGGGCAGAGCCACGCTGTGACCCTCAGTGGCCCATGCCTTGATCACCTCACCGGCTGCATCCCAGCAGGCCTTCATCACGCCCTGGCTCACACCCGAGCGGAGGGCTGCTTCCTTGATGACCTTTGCCTTGCTCAGGGCGATGTAGAGTTCAGGACTCATCACATAGCGCCACACGCCGGGATCGTTGTCGTTCTTCGTGAACTTAATGTTCTTCTCAACTGCTTTTACTTTCAATGCCATAATTCAAAAATTTAAAAGATTAATAGATTGTTGTTAATTATTTTCTCATGTCGCCGATTGGACTCCGTTTTTGGCTTTGCCTAGGTAACAATTGCCTGCGCGCTAGGAAATTTTTGTTGCCTGCCTAGGCCGCAAATTTTGTCTTTTCTCTTTGACATTGCAAAGGTACAAAAATTTCAGAGGTCTTCCAAATTATATCGCAAAAAAGGCACGCAAAAAAGCACGCTCCCCAAAATGGATACAGAATACAGAATACAGTTTTTAAAATGTCACCCCCTCCCCCGCATCCAAGGTGTACTTATATTTTATATAATATATATATTATATAAAATTAATAATATAATAATATTAATTACTAGTTACACCTACCCCCCACGCAATATAAAAACTGTATTCTGTATTCTGTATCCAAACGGCAAAAAAGTGAGTCGTTTTTTGCGACTTCTCATTTTATTTATTATCTTTGCACCAAAATAATAACTAAAAGTATAAAAGCCATATGACTACACCTGTACTATTCAAGGAATATATCTGGCTGGTAAATACCATCTACAAGGCCAAGGCGATATCATTGAGTGAAATCAATGAGAAGTGGGTCGATACCGACATGAGCGGCGGCGTGGAGTTCAGCCGTACCACTTTCCATCGCCATAGGATTGCCATCGAGGAGATGTTTGGCATCTACATTGATTGTGATCGCAGGAACGGGTTTAAGTATTTTATAGGCAATGCGCACGTGCTCCAAGAGGAATCCGTACAAAATTGGATGCTCTCAACGCTGAGTGTCAGCAGCCTGTTGGGAGAGAGCATGACCCTGCATGACCGTATCCTGCTTGAAAACATACCTTCAGGTGGCGAAAAACTGAAGCAAGTTATAAAGGCGATGAAGGAAAGCCGCCAACTCTCAATCACCTATCGCCGGTATGGAGCAGAAGAAAGCCGCACATTCGATCTGGATCCTTATTGCATCAAACTATTCGTACGTCGCTGGTATTTGCTTGGACGCTTCTCAGATAAGGGAATGGCCACTTTCTCATTGGATAGAATTGAGAAGATTGTCATCAAGGATGAGAAATTCAAGATTGACGAAGAGTTCGATGCCGCCAGTTATTTCGACGAAAGTTTTGGTGTGATGGTAGATGAAAGGATGAAACCAGAGAAGGTGGTGATCAGAGCCTATGGTTACGAACCTTATTATCTGCGCGACCTTCCATTGCACCATTCCCAGCGAGAAATCAAATCAACGGAAGAGTATTCAGACTTTGAGCTACACCTAAAACCCACTTCCGACTTCAAGGCAAAACTACTCTCACGGGGTGAATGGATAGAGATTTTAGAGCCCAAATCATTGGCCGAAGAAATAGTAGAATGGCACCAAAAGGCCATCAATCGCTACAAAAAATGAAAAAAGTTTGAGGTTGTTCCACGATTTGAAACAATCCAGGTCTATCTTTGCATCGGTATTTCAAAAATGGAACGAAAATGAAAGAATTGAAGAAACTTAAAAGGAGGTCCGTATGACAATAAAACAAGTGAAAGAGTTTTTCATTGACAAGGAGTATGCGCCTTGTCCTTTGACAGAGAAATTGGTCAAGGCTGGCTATCAGCAAGTCAGCGGCGGCTATATAGATCGGGCAAAATGGAGACGGGTGAGAGTCAATTATAAGGAGAATAGTCCCTCTCAGTACTGGCACTTAATGACATACTGCGATAGTCGGAACCCAGAAAAACCGTTTAGTACAAGTGTTATCTGTGGTGAATTGATTTTTTGGATGGCTGAAGCCTCAGGGGTGGTCGAAACATCTGAATTAGAAAGAATGGTTAATCGAATTGTTGAGAGTGCTGACTATTCAAGAGGTAACAGGCCTGTGTATGACCGAAGAAAATGGAACAGAGAAATATACAATCTGTGCTTTGATAAAATTATGCATTTGACAATGTAATCCAGAACATAATGAATGGATTGAGATATTGGAGCCTAAGGCATTGGCAGATGAAATCATCGAATGACACCAAAATACCATCGACAGATACAAAAATGAAACGACCAACGGGACGCAAGAACGCTATCAAGCACGACTTCCGAAGCAAAACCCCCACCACCCGCTAGAGCGATATCATATAATAATGAAATAAAAGATGAAAGGTGTAATGCTTGTGAAGAACCGCATTCTCTGTGACACGTTGATGGTATGAGTATGCTAAGAAATGTCTTTTATTAAATAATGTGTAAAAATGTGCTATGTTGTGAAATATCTCAGAAATTATTCGTATCTTTGCAAGTTAGAATAAATTCGGTAAGTTATGCAAGAGAAGTGGAACCAATTCGTATATTATCTGCGCGAAGCTAAGAAGAACGGCGTGGAGGAGCCTGAATATCATTCAACGATAGAGGCTCAGCTACAGTTGTTAGGCTGGATGAGGTACAAGAATGAGATATGTCATAAGCCGAATCTTTCTATCGGCAACAATGGACATATCCAGCCAGACATCCTCATTCAAAAGGATGATAAGAAGCAGTTCGTTATCGAAGTGAAGCGTCCCTTGCATACGCAGATAGCAAAGGACAGAGATCAGTTGGTTTCCTACATGCGTCAGCTGAAACTGAAAGCTGGCATCTACATTGGAGAGCATATCGAGATATTCTATGACCAGCCTGACAGCGAGAATGCTGTATCTGTGCTGTCGATTCCTTTGGAACTGGACAACAAACGTGGCGCCCGCTTCGTTGAACTGTTCTCTAAAGACCGCTTTAGCAAAGAGGCTATCGTTCAGTTCTGCGAGGATCGCATCAAGGAAATGCGCCATCAGGAGAGTCTGAACAAAATCAAAGACCATCTGATTACTGATGCCCAGGGGCAGATAACTGAGGGCATGAAGATGTATCTGATGGAGAAATACGGCAACACGTTCTCTGAAAGTGACATCGTAGGGATGCTTGCATCGCTAAACTTCACGGCAACGCCAAAGGACGGACAACAGCCCGTAGTAGTTACCACACCTGTTACCCCCTCTCAGAAGAAGGATTCAGATGCTACACAATCCAAGCAGGCACACGACAAGACACAGTATTCGATAAATGGCGGTTCGTTCCAAAACAAACGTCGTTTTGTTCACCAACTTGTCAAAATGTATGTCGAAGAGCATCCATCTGCAACATTCGCAGATTTGGAACAAACATTCCCTTCAACATTACAGGGTTCATACGGAGTAATCCGCACCACAGACTACATTCGTGAAAAGGGAATTGAGGAATACAGGTATCTGATGAAAGATAGTGAATTGCTACGTAGTTCAGATGGCGTTACCTTCGCTGTTTGCTCCCAATGGGGAATTGGAAATACCCCCAGAGTTGTGGATTTAGCCAAGAAATTAGGTTATGTGATTACAACATCAGGAGAGGCACGAGCATCCGCACCTGTAGAGCCCAAGAAAGATGGAATGATAGCATGTACGCTTACACGCAATGCTGATGCGAAAGGACTGTTTGATTCTGCCACACAGACTCTGGTAGTACTGAAAGGTAGCAAAATCAATCCTCGCCATCTAGATAAGATTAAGCCAGAAACGAAGCAAAAACGTAATGCGCTGATAGCAGAATATGCAGAACGCAAAGGTGATGAACTGGTAGTAATCAAAGATGCCTCCTTCAATACGCCAAGTGGTGCTGCTGTATTCTGCGTTGGTGGTTCCTCTAATGGCTGGAAAGACTGGAGAGACGAAAACAATAATGAACTTGATTTTTACAGGAAATAATCATTCTGTAGTGCCTACTGAAGTCTATTTGCAGCATGAGTTCACAAAGTGAGAAAATATCGGAGGTGATGAACCTGATAGGCTATGGTTTGGCGAAATTCGACTATGCCTTTATCCATGAGTTTGGCTTCACGACGAAGACTGCGTTTGGACAGTACTTCGTGGATTTGGGACTTGCTAACACATGGAAAGCAGTGTCGAACAGACAGGACAGTTTTGACCCGTACTTCGACAATGGCCGGAGAGGATGGTATCAGCGCAATCAGCGTGAACATATCAAGTTGTTCATCGATAGTCTGTTTGGCAACGAGGACGCTCATGGATTCGCTAATGTTGTGAAGATGTACATCAAGGACATTGATTCCAATATTGACTTGTCTGTTGCCAGCGCATCGCCTGCCACAAAGTCAAAGTTCAAGCAGTTGCAAGAAACGGGTAAAGAGGCAGAGTTCTACTTTATGAGCAACTACAAGAGCGTTGAAAGGTTTGAGAATGGCATTCTGGAAGATGCACGTCTTTGGGGCGATGGCTACGACTTCCAGATACAGACAGGAAACACTTTTCTGCTGGCGGAAGTAAAAGGCGTGCGTGAGAAACATGGCTCCATCCGCATGACGCAAAATGAGTATAATAAGGCTGCGGAATACAAGTCTGATTACATCCTCGTGATTGTCAGCAACCTTGTAAGTACACCCAAACTGAGCTTGTTTGAGAATCCTACAGAACTGCTTCAACTGACTCCAAGAGAGCAACGTGTTGTACAAACAAATTTCTATTCAGAAGATTTGATATGGTAACGATAAAGCATAAGCTATGAAGATAAAAGAAAAGATACTGTTAGAGATAAAACATGAGGACGTGACTTATCTTGTGCCAATAGATGCCAAACAAGATATTGTTTTTGAAGAGGACAATGCTTGGGAGGCAGACGTTGATTATATGTCATCGGATGACAATGCTCATGATTCAGAAGCCCCATACCCATACTTTACGATATGGGGCGTTGTAGACGGACAAGGTGTTCCTACATCAAGTGGAATGCATGCCCTTATCAATTATGAAAACTATGACATGAGGATAGATGGCTCAAAAATCAAAGTTGTAGAGGGGACGTAAAAGAAGAGATGGTATAAAACAATACCCACTAACTTGACCTTGCGGCCAGAGGTTAGCGGGATTCATCGATGCAAAGATAAGCATTTTTTAGATACAATCCAAATTTTTTGAGAAGATTTTAATGAAATATCGCGAATTTGAACATTTTTTTTCGCAAAAGCGGCTCAATAGATACGTTTTGGCCTGTAATGGTGACACAAGGAAGGCGATGACGCTATACCGCTATAATTTGCGTTTGGCACAGGAGCTGTTGACAATAGTCAGTTGCTTCGAGGTGTCACTTCGTAATGCTATTGATGACATCCTCGTGCCACAATTCGGCAACGAGTGGCTGAAAGACTCCGTCTCGCCAGGTGGAATGTTCACACTCCCAATACTCCATAAAACAAGAGACACCATATCTGATGCTTTGCGCAAACTGAGGTCACAAAGAGTTTATTCGCACTCAAAGCTGTTGGCCCAAATGGATTTTGGCATGTGGAAGTATATGTACTCACCTGTGCAATATAATCTCACCAACCAATCGCTGTTGGATGCCTTCCCGTTCAAGCAACGTTCCACACCGCAACTGCATATCAATCAGTCGTACATATTCAATGAACTGGATAAGATAAACACTCTCCGCAACCGTATCGCGCATCATGAGCCGCTTTGCTTCCCAACGGGGCAGGCAGTCATCTATACCGGTTATATCCGTGGCGAGTACCAGAAGATTAAAACACTTTTTCAGTGGATGGGCATAGATTGCGGCTCTATGCTATATGGCTTGGATCATGTTCTAAAAGTGTGTGACAAAATAGATTCGTTACGATAAGATGCAAACAATACCGATAGATATTTATCTCTACTGCGTAGTAGTTTATCTGCAAGAAGGAGGGCAACAACCATTCCAGTCACCAGACATCTGGCACACTCCGTATGCGATAGAGAATGTTCAGAAGCTCTTTAGTAAGCCTGACCCTACGGATAAATCCACAATTGACGAATACAACAAGTTCTTCCGTCAGCCCTTGAAGATGCTTGCTGCAGCAGGTGTGCTTCGCGAGGATGGCAAGAAGAACAACACTATTCAGTTTAGCGTAGAAAATGAGGCAGTTTTGGATTACCTTTCACTCAGAGAAAGGAACTGTTTTGATTTCCTCTGCTCATACATTACCAAGACATTGAAAGATAGTGGACTTTGGGATGCCTTTGAGTCATTCTTCGATGAACAAACCAAAGAGCAGTACAACAACGTGAAAGAAAAGTTCCGCCAGTTCTGTTGGGATTATACCCCCATCAATAACCAGGCTGAGCCAAACCGTATCTTTACAAAAGTTCTGAACCCTTTGGCTGTACTCTACAAAAAGAAAGGAACTGTTGGTGGTGCTCTCTCCAAAAAGATCATCACGTTGGAAGACATCAAGTATAACCGCACTAACTTCCGCGATAAAGACAAAGACAAGAACGTGTCGCGTCAGCAGGCTCTGGTAGCAGACAAAGTTCAAGAGGATATTTACGACTACAACGTTGAGAAAGCAAAGCGCCGTCTTCGCAAATTCAACGATAAGTTCAACGGAGCTCGTTCTGAAATATTGGATTCTATGGCAATAGGACAGCAGGCAACCCATATGCACCACATATTCCCTAAGCATGAGTTCCCTATTATCGCGGACTATGTAGAGAATCTGATTGCGTTGACAGCAGGCCAGCATTTACAAAAGGCTCATCCTGCCGGCAATACTCAGGTAATAGACAGAGACTATCAATATATCTGTCTTATCAGTAAGACGGAAAGCATCCGCAAGAATCTTGTCGATGGTATTGGTGAACCGCTTTATGATTTCTTCCTTTTCATGTTTGTTCTTGATACAGGTCTTCGTACTGATTACTTCGAGGCATTACCTGAGAATGATTTTGCACAAGTGGCATCAGGCATAGACATTAACTTTCCTAATAAATAATTACTAAATATATCAGAAAGGCTATTACAGTTCACTATGGATGATGACAAAACATTAGATGTAACTATTGATGGCTCCTCTGGATTGGTAACATCAACTATTAGTTTTTTTAGCCTTTCTATTGGTATTATAGCAATTGCACTAAGTCCTGCTTTGGCCGAGAAAGTTAAAGATTGGTTGAAAAGGTGGGTTAATCAAGGAAAGATTACTCCCAAAGAATGTTCTCGTATGATGGATAGCGTAAAATGTGTTGTGAGAATAAGAGGATGTTCTGTAAAAGTCTCAATATAAATTACAGAAGAATATGGGCTCACCAGTAAATCTCTGTGTCTATCCGTAGATCATTGATAACCTGTAGAGAAAGAAGTCCACATCTATAACACCTCTGAGTTGTGCACGGAATTG
>CAJODF010000042.1 GCA_905233555.1 uncultured Prevotella sp.
CGACACGACGCTCCGGGACGGTGAACAGGTGCCCGGATGCCAGTTGAACACGGTAGAGAAGATCCAGGTGGCGAAAGCCTTGGAACAACTCGGCGTGGATGTGATTGAGGCGGGATTTCCCGTATCGAGTCCGGGTGACTTCCACTCGGTGATTGAGATTTCGAAGGCTGTGACATGGCCGGTGATTTGTGCACTGACACGAGCTGTGGAGCACGACATCGACGTGGCTTTCGAGGCGTTGCAGTATGCCAAGCACAAGCGTATCCATACGGGTATCGGCACTAGCGACGAACACATCCTGTATAAGTTCAATTCCGACCGTGAGCATATCCTCGAACAGGCCGTTGCCGCTACGAAGTATGCCAAGCGGTTTGTCGATGATGTGGAGTTCTACTGCGAGGATGCCGGACGCACGGATAATGCGTATCTGGCGCAGGTGGTGGAGGCTGTGATCAAGGCCGGTGCCACAGTGGTAAACATCCCCGATACCACGGGCTATTGTCTGCCGCAGGAGTATTTCGAGAAGATCAAGTACCTGATGGAACATGTGGATAATATCGACAAGGCCATCATCTCTACCCACTGTCACAACGACTTAGGCATGGCGACGGCGAACACCCTGAACGGTGTGATAGCCGGAGCGCGACAGGTGGAGGTGACCATCAACGGTATCGGTGAACGGGCCGGTAATACCTCTTTGGAGGAAATTGCGATGATCCTGAAATGCCACAAGAACCTCGGCATCGACACGAACATCAACACCACGAAGATTTATCCGACGAGTCGCATGGTATCGTCGTTGATGAATATGCCCGTCCAACCGAATAAGGCCATTGTGGGTCGCAACGCCTTTGCACATTCCTCCGGCATCCATCAGGACGGTGTGCTGAAGAACGTGCATACCTACGAGATTATGGACCCGAAAGATGTGGGTATCGACGACAACAGCATCCTGTTGACGGCCCGTAGTGGCAGGGCTGCGTTGAAGCACCGTCTGCACATGAACGGCGTGGATCTCGACGACCAGAAACTGGATAAGATATACGAAAAGTTCCTTGTGCTGGCAGACCAGAAGAAGGAGGTGGGCGATGCCGACGTGCTGATGCTGGCAGGTGCCGATACTTCGGATACACATGCCGTCAGACTCGATTTCTTGCAGGTGACTACCGGCAAGGGTGTGAAGAGTGTAGCCTCGATAGGTTTGGATATCAGTGGACAGAAGTTCGAAGCGGCTGCCAGCGGAAACGGTCCTGTGGATGCAGCCATCAAGGCCCTGAAGAAAATCATAATGAAGACGATGACGCTGAAGGAGTTTACTATTCAGGCCATCTCGAAAGGCTCTGATGATGTAGGTAAGGTTCACATGCAGGTGGAATACGACGGCTCGCTTTACTATGGTTTCGGTGCTGATACAGATATTGTGACGGCATCGGTGGAGGCGTATATTGATTGTATCAACAAGTTTAAGGTGAAGGAATGAATACATTATTTGACAAGATATGGGACAGGCACGTGGTGCAGGTCGTTAATGACGGACCTACGCAGTTATATATAGACCGTCTGTACTGTCACGAGGTAACCACGCCGCAGGCCTTCGACGGAATGCGGGCGAGAGGACTGAAATGTTTCCGTCCGCAACAGATCTATTGTATGCCGGATCACAACACACCGACGCACGATCAGGACAAAGCCATTGCCGACCCAGTGTCGAAGGCGCAGGTGGATGCCTTGGAGCGAAATGCCGCCGAGTTCGGACTGACGCACTACGGTATGTTGTCGAAGGACAACGGTATCATCCATGTGGTGGGGCCGGAGAAAGGACTCTCATTGCCTGGGATGACGATAGTCTGTGGCGACTCGCATACCTCGACGCACGGAGCGATGGGAGCTGTGGCTTTCGGTATCGGAACCTCGGAGGTGGAGATGGTGATGGCGTCGCAGTGTATCCTGCAACAAAAACCCAAGTCGATGCGGATCAATATCAACGGTACGCTTGGCAAGGGTGTGACGGCGAAGGATGTGGCCCTCTATCTGATGGCGCAACTGACGACCAGCGGTGCGACGGGCTATTTTGTGGAATATGCAGGTGATGTGGTAAGGAATCTGTCGATGGAAGGCCGTCTGACACTCTGTAACCTCTCCATCGAGATGGGGGCCCGTGGCGGTATGATTGCTCCCGACGAGACCACCTTTGAATATATCAATGGACGTGAGTTCGCTCCGAAGGGTGAGGAATGGGAGAAGGCCGTCGCCTATTGGAAGACCTTGAAGAGCGGCGAGGATGCCGTATTTGATAAGGAATTAACATTTGACGCTGCCGATATTGAGCCGAGGATCACCTACGGCACGAACCCCGGGATGGGGATTGGAATTACAGAAGCCATTCCTGCAAACGGGCAAATGGCAAATTCGCCCGAACAGAGTTTCTTGAAGGCTCTTGACTATATGGGTTTCAAGCCCGGACAGAAACTGCTTGGCACGAAGGTGGATTACGTCTTTCTCGGAGCCTGTACCAACGGACGCATCGAGGACTTCCGAGCCTTCGCCTCGCTGGTGAAAGGACGTAAGAAAGCCGACGATGTCGTGGCGTGGCTGGTGCCTGGTTCCTGGGCTGTGGACAAGCAGATCCGCGAGGAAGGACTGGACAAGATACTTGCCGAGGCAGGTTTTGAGATCCGTCAACCTGGTTGCTCCGCCTGTCTGGCTATGAACGATGATAAGATACCCGCAGGCAAACTGTCGGTATCTACCTCTAACCGTAATTTCGAAGGGCGTCAGGGCCCCGGGGCGCGAACCATTCTGGCATCGCCTCTTACTGCCGCTGCTGCCGCTGTCACAGGTATCATCACTGATCCAAGAGAATTATTATGAAACAGAAATTCGATATTATCACAAGCACCTGCGTTCCCCTGCCTTTGGAGAACGTGGATACAGACCAGATTATCCCCGCCCGTTTCCTGAAGGCGACAACGAGGGAGGAGCGTTTCTTCGGCGACAACCTGTTTCGCGATTGGCGTTTCAATGCCGATGGCACACTCAACAAGGACTTCGTGTTGAATGATTCGGCCTACGGTGGGTGCATCCTTGTGGCTGGCAAGAATTTCGGTAGCGGTTCTAGTCGTGAACATGCTGCGTGGGCAATCGCAGGCTATGGTTTTCGGGTGGTTATCAGTAGTTTCTTTGCTGATATTCACAAGAATAACGAACTGAACAACTTCGTCCTGCCGGTGCAGGTGAGCGAGGATTTCCTTGCGGAACTTTTCCAGAGTATCAAGGCAAATGCCAAGACGGAGGTAAAAGTCGATCTCCCCAACCAGACGGTGACAAACCTCGCCACAAGTCGCAGTGAGCACTTCGACATCAACGGCTACAAGAAGCACTGTCTGATGAATGGGCTCGACGACATCGACTTCCTGGTGCAGAACCAAAACAAGACAGAACTATGGGAACAGCAGAGCAAGTAAGCAAGTACCAGCGCATCCAACCCTTCGTGGAGATTCTGGATTCGACGCTGCGCGACGGTGAGCAGACCAGTGGGGTCTCGTTTCTGCCGCACGAGAAACTGATGATAGCCCGTATGCTGTTGAACGACCTCAACGTGGATCGTATCGAGGTAGCGTCGGCACGGGTGTCGGAAGGCGAGAAGGAGGCAGTCGGTATGATCTGTCGCTATGCGGAGAAGATCGACAAGTTGGAGCGCGTGGAAGTGCTCGGCTTCGTGGATGGCGGACAGAGCATCGACTGGATAGCCGACTGTGGCGGCAAGACGATGAACCTGTTGGCGAAGGGATCGCTGAGGCACTGCACTCAACAACTCCAAAAGACACCCGAGGAACATATCGAAGATATCCGCCACGAGGTGAAGTATGCCCGCGAGAAGGGCATCACGGTGAACCTCTACCTGGAGGACTGGTCGGATGGCATGAAGGATTCGCACCTCTACGTCTATCAGCTGATGGATGCCCTCTGCGACAGCGGCATCCGGCGCTTTATGTTACCCGACACCTTGGGTATCATGAACCCTTTGCAATGCATTGAGTATTTCCGTAAGATGGTGAAGCGTTATCCTGATACGCACTTCGACTTCCATGCCCACAACGATTATGACCTCGCCGTCTCTAATTCCCTCGCTGCCGTGCTGAGTGGAGCAAAGGGACTCCATGTGACGGTGAATGGGCTGGGGGAGCGCTGTGGCAATGCCCCGCTGTCGAGTGTGCAGGTGATTTTGAAGGATCACTTCAATGCCCGCACGAATATCCGCGAGAACAAACTCAACGATATCTCTCGTCTGGTGGAGAGTTATAGCGGTATTGCGGTGGCACCCAACCAACCGATCATCGGCGACAATGTGTTTACGCAGGTGGCGGGAGTGCATGCCGACGGCGACAAGAAGAGCGGATTGTATCAGAATGCCCTTGTGCCGGAACGTTTCGGACGGCGACGGGAATATGCCCTCGGCAAAAACAGCGGCAAAGCGAATATCGCCAAGAACTTGGAGGAACTGGGCCTTGAACTGACACCCGAGCAGACGCGTCGCGTCACCCAGCGCATTACCGAACTTGGCGACAAGAAGGAGCGTGTGACGCAGGAGGACCTGCCCTTCATCGTCAGCGATGTCTTGAAACACGATGCACCGGAGGACAAGGTGAAATTGGTGAGTTATGTGGTCTCGACGGCCTATGGTCTGAAGCCCGGTGCGAATGTGAAGGTGGAGATCAACGGCAAGCAGTATGAGGCCAGTGCCACGGGCGATGGTCAGTACGATGCCTTCGTGAAGTCGCTGCGGTACATCTATAAGAAGTATCTCGACCGTACGTTCCCCATTCTGGCAAACTATGCGGTAACCATCCCTCCCGGTGGACGCACCGACGCCTTGGTGCAGACTGTCATCACGTGGAACGACAACGGACGTCTGCTCCGTACCCGCGGACTGGATGCCGACCAGACTGAAGCCGCCATCAAGGCGACCTTTAAGATGCTGAACATTATTGAAAACGAACAAGATAACGAACTATGAAGTTGAAGATTGCGATTCTGGCCGGTGACGGTATCGGACCGGAGATTATGAAACAAGGTGTGGCCGTGCTTGACGCCATTGCTAAGAAGTGCGGACACCAGTTTGAATACGAGGAGGCCATCTGCGGGGCTCATGCCATCGACGAGGTGGGAGACCCTTATCCCGACAGTACCCATGAGGTGTGTATGCGGGCTGATGCGGTACTATTTGCTGCCGTCGGCGACCTGAAATACGACAACAATCCCACGGCGAAGATTCGTCCCGAGACGGGCCTGTTGGCGATGCGTAAGAAATTAGGACTCTTCGCGAATATCCGTCCTGTGGTGACGTTCGATTGTCTGTTGCACAAGTCGCCGTTGAAGGATGAACTGTTACGGGGCGCCGACTTCGTGGTGATCCGCGAACTGACTGGCGGCATGTATTTCGGCGAGAAGTATCAGGACAACGACAAGGCCTACGACACCGACATCTATACCCGTCCGGAGATCGAGCGCATCCTCAAGGTGGCTTTTGAGATGGCGATGACCCGCAACAGGCACCTGACCGTCGTCGACAAGGCGAATGTCCTGGCATCCTCCCGTCTGTGGCGCCAGATTGCCAAGGAGATGGAGCCGCAGTATCCCGAGGTACGCACCGACTATATGTTTATCGACAATGCCTCGATGCGGGTGCTTACGGAACCGACGTTCTTCGATGTCATCGTGACGGAGAACACCTTCGGCGACATCCTCACCGACGAGACCTCCTGCATCACCGGGTCGATGGGACTCCAACCCTCGTCGTCGCTGGGTGAGCATACGCCGCTCTTCGAACCGGTACACGGCTCGTGGCCGCAGGCTGCCGGACAGAACCTGGCCAATCCGTTGGCGCAGATCCTCTCTGCTGCCATGCTGTTGGAGCACTTCGGACTCACGAAGGAGGGTGCCCTCGTGCGGGAGGCCGTCAATGCTTCACTCGATGCCAATGTCCGTACCCCGGAAATACAGGTCGAGGGCGGTGCGAAATACGGCACCCGTGAAGTAGGAGAGTGGATAGTCAATTATATCGAGAATGCTTAGAGGGGAAGTTAAAGGGAAGATAAAGATGGAAGTAAAAGGGAAGTTAAAAGGACAATACCTTGAAGGGTTTGGGACATGCAGAGTAATGTCCCTTCTATTCCTTTTAACTTCCTTTTTATTCCCTTTAACTTCCGTCCATTCACAAACCCGCCAGCAGTGGCGCGACTCCCTCGAAGTGCTCAATGCCAAGATAGGTCGCGACCCCAATAACCTCAACCTCCATCTGTTGAAGGCCGAGGCGAATATCAATCTGGAACAGTGGGACTATGCCCTCGCCGAGTATGGCAAGATTCTGCATGTCGATGAGAAGAACCTCGCCGCCCTCTATTTCCGCGCCTTCGTCCACATCCAGCAGCACCACCTCGATCTGGCGCGAGTGGATTACGAGACGTTTCTGCGCCTGCAACCACAGCATTTCGAGGCTCGTCTGGGTCTGGCGCATGTATTGCAGAAGATGGGCCGCAAGTCGGACACCACCGACGAACTGAACCGTCTGGTGCAGATGTTCCCTGATTCTGCCGATGCCTATGCTGCCCGTGCCGCCTTTGAGACGGAGCAGAAACTCTATGACATTGCGCTCTACGACTGGGACGAGGCCATCAGCCGAAAACCACTCAACGAGGGCTTCGTCGTTTCCAAGGCTGACATCCTCATCACCCTCAATCGCATGGACGAGGCCCGTCGCGAACTCAATGCCGCCATCAAGCGCGGCATTCCCCGCTATGCCTTGAAGGAGTGGCTCGATAAATGTAAGGTGAAATAAAAATCCCAGCCAAACAAGGCTGGGATTTTCTTATGGTATGGGTCGGGGCCTACTCAATATAGACGAGGGGCTCGTCCTCCATGACGCTCTGTCCGACCTTCACGACGATGGCGCTGACTTTGCCGGCCTTCTCGGCCTGCAGGGCGTTGGCCATCTTCATGGCTTCGAGCACGATGACAGTGTCGCCGGCCTGTACCTCCTGGCCCACCTCGACGGGGATGTCGGTGATGACGCCGGGCAGCGGGGCCTTGATGGCGGTGCCTGATCCAGATGCAGCGGCGGAAGAAGAACCGCCCTCGCTGCTCTCGGCAGTCTCAGCGGCCTTGCGGACCACGGGCTTTGGCTTCTCAGGCTCGGCCTGCTTCTCCATCTCTACGGTATATTGCTCACCATTAACGGTCAGCGTGGCAATGTTCTCGGTGATATCGCTGATCACCACCTCGTACTTGTTGCCGTTGATTGTATACTTATATTCTTTCATGCTCTTAGTTCATTTAGGGTCGTGGTGTGAAAGTCTGCACGTAACCGTTCCACTGCGTGGGGTAGGCATTGATGGTGATAATGCCCGGCTCCGCGTCGTGGACGTTATTGCCTAAGTGCTCATGCAGGGCAAGAGCAATGGCTGCATATACTTCGTTGTTCATCCTATAAACGTTTGGTTAATTAGTGAATGTCGGCTTACATCGGGATGTTACCGTGCTTCTTGGCGGGCAGAGCATCGCGCTTGGTGGCGAGTTGTGCCAGTCCGCGACAGATGCGGAAACGCGTGTTACGCGGCTCGATCACGTCGTCGATGTAACCGTACTTCGCAGCTTGATAGGGGTTGGCGAAGAGTTCGTTGTACTCGTCTTCCTTCTCGGCGATGAAAGCTTTCACATCCTCTCCGGCCTCCTTCTTGGCCTTGGCTTCCTTGGCGTAGAGCACGGCGGCGGCACCGCTGGCACCCATCACGGCAATCTCGGCAGAGGGCCATGCGTAGTTCAGGTCGGTGTGGAGTTGCTTCGAGCCCATCACGATGTGCGAACCGCCGTACGACTTACGCAGGGTGACGGTGATCTTGGGCACTGTGGCCTCGCCGTAGGCATAGAGCAACTGGGCACCGTGCAGGATGACGGCGTTGTACTCCTGACCTGTACCTGGCAGGAATCCCGGCACGTCAACGAGCGATACGATAGGAATATTGAAGGCGTCGCAGAAACGTACAAAACGGGCACCCTTACGAGAGGCGTTCACATCGAGCACACCAGCGTAGCAAGAGGGCTGGTTAGCCACGATACCCACGCTCTGGCCGTTGAAGCGGGCAAAGCCGACGATGATGTTTTTGGCAAACTTAGGCTGCACCTCGAAGAACTCGCCATTGTCGGTGACGGCGGCGATGACCTTGTACATGTCGTAGGCCTCGTTGGGGTTCTCGGGGATAATCTCGTTCAGGCTGTCCTCCATACGGTTGATGGGGTCGTCGCACTTGCGGCGCGGAGCCGTCTCCATATTGTTCGAAGGAATATAACTCAGCAGCGTCTTGAGCATCTGCAGGCCCTCTTCCTCGGTCTTGGCAGTGAAGTGGGTCACACCCGACTTCGTGGCGTGTACCGATGCACCGCCGAGGTGCTCCTGGTCGATGTCCTCGCCAGTGACTGTCTTCACCACCTTCGGACCCGTGAGGAACATGTACGATGTGCCTTCCATCATCAGCGTGAAGTCGGTGAGGGCGGGGGAATAGACGGCACCGCCTGCGCAGGGGCCGAAGATACCAGAGATCTGGGGGATCACACCCGATGCGAGGATGTTACGCTCGAAGATCTCGGCGTAGCCTGCCAGTGCGTTGATACCCTCTTGGATACGGGCACCACCCGAGTCATTGATACCGATGACGGGGGCTCCCATCTTCATGGCCATGTCCATCACCTTGCAAATCTTCTGGCTCATGGTCTCGGAGAGAGAACCAGCGTGCACGGTGAAGTCCTGTGCAAAAATAAACACGAGACGGCCCTCAATGGTACCGCTACCGGCTACGACGCCGTCGCCAAGGAACTGCTTCTTCTCCATGCCGAAGTTGTGGCAACGGTGCTCCTTGAACATGTCGTACTCCTCGAACGAACCCTCGTCGAGCAGCATCTCGATGCGCTCCCGGGCAGTATATTTACCACGTTCGTGCTGTTTCTGGATGGCTTTCTCGCCACCACCGAGGCGTGCCAGTTCACGCTTCTCAATCAGTTGTTTGATTTTGTCTAATTGCTTGCTCATTGGTTGTATTTACAATTTATCTATTTACAATCTAGAATTTATTTATTCATTTATACATTTAACAATTTACGCATGTCGCAACCAATGATTCAATTCTGAAAATTGACCAATCAATTGTCAAATTGTAAATTGTCAAATTGTAAATCATTCTGGGTGTTCGCAGAGTTCTGTGAGGATACCGCAGGTTGACTTCGGATGCAGGAAGGCGATGTTCAGGCCCTCAGCACCCTTGCGAGGCTTCTCGTCGATCAGGCGCACGCCCTTCTCAGAAACCTCGGCGAGACCCTTGGCCACACCGTCCTCTACGCAGAAGGCTACGTGGTGTACACCCTTGTTGCCCTTGTCGAGCCACTTCTGGATGGTGCTCTCAGGTGATGTCGGCTCCAACAGTTCCAGTTTCACCTCACCGCAGCGCAGGAAGGCGGTCTTTACCTTCTGGTCCTCTACTACTTCTGTTGCATAACACTCCAAGCCCAGCACGTCAGTGAAGTACGGCAGGCTTTCCTCGATGCTCTGGACGGCGATGCCCAGATGCTCAATGTGGGAAATCTTCATATCGTTAGAATTAAAATGTATTTATATATAAATAATGTGCAAAGGTAGTCATTTCATAGAAGCCACTCGATTTTTTAGTATTTCTTATACAAAAAGAAAGATTGCCACTCTTTTGGAGCAGCAATCTTTCACTATAGTATGATTGTTATGGCTTGTTGAACATGTTTTTTATAACATCATCTTCGTTCTTATAGTCTGGCCAAGAATTATACATATTTGCATTTTGTACCCACATCTGGAACGTAGCATATGCCTTTTCTATGCCGCAATACTCTCTGGGATAGTCAAAGTCACCTGGCATAATGATAGCGTAAGGAGCATCTCCTGCAAGAGGAACGCCAATAGTCTGACCGGTAGACATATTCTTAACCTTAATCTTGCTTAAGAACTTGGCAATAGTAATGTCAGAGCCAATTCTATACCAACTTGAAACTGGTGAATAGTCACTTCCTTTGTCCTTAAGTGTATTGACAAATCTATCCTCACCAGTAATCTCTGGACCAATTCTGAAGAATTCGTGTAGTTCTTTTCCTCCTAGATCCTGACCATCCACTAATTCTCCTTCGATGCCTTGAAGTTTTAGTAGATCCGTAGCACCGACAGCTATAATACCCAACTGTACAACTTCTGGATCATTCTTGTCGCGGATACAACGCAGGACTACATCGTTGAGGTCATAGTCGGCAGTATTAGGACGGTCCTCAAAGCACATGGTGTAAGCGATCTTCTTCTGCTTGTCTTCTGGAATGTTCTCGAACAGATATGTGCCGCTGTTATTCGAAGGAACAGATGCAATGATTGGGTCGGCAACAGAAGTCGTCTTAATAGAGATTTTGCCCGTAAAGTCCTTCTCTACAGCGTTGATGTTGAAGCCGCCTAACTCGATAATAATATCACTGAAGTTACAGTCGGAACCGTCCTCGAAGCAGAGATAGGTCTTCAGGTTGGCATTGAACATACCGATACGCGGGTCGTCCAACTGCATTGTGTAGTACTTCACAGCGCTGTTGAATTGGCCGAAGTTGTTGATTTGGGTATTCAGTTCGCCATAAGAATACAGACAGCCACTACGATCATTCCACATATCTCCATCAACTTTTCTCAACATGAAACCGATATTGTGGCCTGCCGGGATGATTGGAGAAGGCGTGATATTCGGATCTTCATAGGTGGTTGTGCCTAATCCGATGTCCTCAGGCGTCTTCGTCAAATTTGCGAAACTCGATGATGACTCATATTTCTCCATCGTCCATTCGGTAGTCAGTCTTATTGACTTGTTATTCTTATCCACTGCAAGCCTTATGGAAGCATCAGATTTGATAACGCATTTACTATTCCAGTCGGTTGGAGACAACTGGGCAATACGGACATCCGTCTTTCTCGTGGTAGGATTGTTGTTCTCATCGATGAGGAGAAAACCGCAGTTGAGCAGAACACCCTCAGACATAGTCTTGAATGAAGGGCGCTCGCTATTCCTTGAATAGAGGAATGTGCCAGAACCGATGTTATAGAACAACACGCTGTTGTCTGACTCGTTTGTAAACAGTTGCCATAACTGATTCGGAAGTCGGTCGTCGTTGTCAGCAAACGGGTCCATCATACTATGGTTGATGTTATTCTCTGTAGAGTAGGTGACGCACATGCCCTTTTCATGATTCTTAATGCGATAGATGCCTTGCTCCACTTTGTAGCCTACATGCTTCAGGGTCTTCTCAATTTTCTGGAAATTAGAAGGACTGCCATAGTAAGGCAGGATAAACTCATGATGTTTCTCGAAATTCGAGCCCTTGGAGAAAGCAGACATCTCTGTTGCAAAATCAACAGCCTTGAACTTCGGTAGATGCTTGATGTATTCAGTCTTCGACATACCTGAAGCAGCCACTTCCGACTCTGTGAAATAATAGTAATACAAGTCGCACATATCAGCCTCGGTGGATGCAAGCTGAACGGGGATGAACGAGATGGGGGCCTGACCATTACTAATAAGGTGGTTGTCGAACAACTGTACGGCGCTGCCCTCATTGATGAGCTTCAGGTTGTCGCGCTTGTTGGTGCCTGAACCTTCACGGTAGAGAGATGACTTGAAAATGGTCATCAGTTCCTCTTTCTCAGCTTCTGTGATAGGGTCGACGTCTTTGTAAATAGCACCGTTGGTGAAATGCCATCCACCATCAACGCTGCCGGAAGCTATCCACAGACGATCTTCTTCCCAACCGGTATTCCGCCAGTGGCTGATTTTGTCAGTATTGTTAGTTGCATTTGCTCTGATGGTTCGCTGGGCATTGAAGGAACTGCTTGAGTTGGCAACGAGCAAATTTATCTGAGACAGGTCGGGCGTGCTTGTGGCTGCTCTCGTTGCACCAGCTCTTGAGCGGGCTTGGGCTGAGCTAATGAAAGAAACCTTTGTATCGCCGAAGTTGAAGCCTTTGACGTAATAATGACCATCTTCGTCAATACATGCTGCAACCAAAAGGTCGTTGTCTCTTGGAGATTCATATGAGAGGGTCTTGGTTTCTCCCTTGTTGGCAGCGATTTCTGCTAACACCTTAGCCTGGTCGTTGAAGAATGGAGACTCAGTAAGAATCTGAATTTTCGTGATGTTGTTTAGAGGCGCATCGGCTGTAACCTGAATCGTGCCAGTGTCAATACATCTCCAATCCTGTTTCGGATCTATCATGCCAAAGATGTTTTCTGCATTCTCTTTAGCAATGGCAGCATTGTTGGCATCTAAATCAAATTTTGTGCAACTGGTGAGGGCCAGAACACAAACTACGGTCAAATATAATACTTTTTTCATAAGAATTGTTGTTTGCAACTTTAAATAAACCTATATTTTTGCTGCAAAAATAGTGGATTTTATCGACAAACAAGTGAATTTTGGTTATAAACGCTATCGATTTAACATAATTTATAATTCTATCGTGATTTTTCCGTTAATTTGCCTGCCTGTCAGGTAGTTAGGCACTGCCCACTGGCGATTCGTGACATCGGTGACCCAGTAATAACTATTGACATTACTGATGCCGAAAAGGTTCAGGCAATCGAGGCCTATCCATACCCGTTTGATGCCCTTTTCTTGCTTGACGGCCAGCCAACTCATACCGATGTCGGCACGCTTATAGGCCGGTGCTCGGAAATTCTGATGCTCAATACCTCTGTGTGGAGCACCAAAGGGAAGTCCGTCGGCAAAGGCGAGGCGCAGGGTCATCTTCCAACGGTCTGTGCCTGGGAAATAGTCGGTGAAATGGAGATTAATGGCATATCGCTGGTCGTTAGGCTGGGGGAAGGAGACGCCGCCCATCTTCATCTGTGCTTTCATCACGGAGAAGGTGAGCCAGGAGTCTGTGCCAAGCACGAACTCACCGAAAAGTTTCAGGTCGATACCTGCCGTATAACCACTGGCAAGGTTTTCGCCGTAATAGGTCACCTTGACATTCTGGACATTATATGGAATCAGATTGGAGAGAGCCTTGAAATAGGCTTCTGCTGTGAAGCGGAAGGGACGGTCGAGCATCTTGAAACGATAGTCCATAGCCGCAATAAATTGTAGGCTTCGTTGGCTTTTGATCTTCTCATTGAGCACTGCCGTTGTCATACCATTCTGGGTGACGGTATCCCTCATTTCTTTATAGAAGGGAGCCTGATAATAAAGACCTGTAGCAAAACGGAACGTGTAGTTGTGATTGAAGGCCGGTACCAAAGCAATGGAAGCACGGGGCGAAACAATGGTCTCTTTGTTGAATGACCAGTTGGCCAAACGAACACCATAATTAAGGGTGAAATAATTCTCTCCCTTGGCAAACTTGTAGGTGTCTTGCAGGTAGGCTTCTATGCGATGGCTCTTGATATCATTCTTTGCAATAAGTGTGTAAATCAGATCCAAACGATCTGCGGTATGGGGTACGGAATAACCGCTAGAATCACGCATTTCATACTCTTTGGACTGCTCTTTGATGTGTTCCGTCTTATAGGTCAGTCCTGCCTCAATGTCGTGGTGGCGGGTCTTGTGACTGCCGATCAATTTAAAACTAATCACGTCGGCAGTCAGATAATTGCGCGCATGTTCCATATAGGTTCCCACGCCCAGAGTTTCTGACGACTGTGTGTCGTCGAGCCAGTATTGTCCTTGAATGTCGTAGGCTTCTTTCTCTTTGGTATGAAAGGCTGATGTCAGGAATTTTATCTTGGTAGAGTCTCTAAACGAACGGGTGATACTAGCTGTGCCGAATAACGTGCGGAACACATCTTTTTCTTCTCCATCGAAATAAACTTTGAACGATTTTACATCCTCCATCGTGCCGAACGATGTCTCCCTGTCCTTAGGTTTGAAATTGTAGTGATTCTCCGAGATGTTTCCGATGAAATCGATTGTCCATCTTTGGTTGGGTGTATAACTGATATATGTCTGATAATCAAGGAAATTCGGTCGATACTCTCCAGTCGTTTCTAAGGAACCGAGCAGGTATCTGTTTGTCTTGTATCTGAGTCCGTGACTCATGGAGAATTTCTTGTTGCCTAGCCCGACGTATGCGCTTGCACCTAATAGCGAGGCAGTAGCCGAGGCTTCAAAGTGTTGAGGACGGCGATAGGTGATGTCTAAAGCCGACGACATTTTGTCACCATATTTTGCCTCGAATCCACCAGTAGAGAAGCCGATTTTATCCACCATATTCGCATTGATGATAGAGAGGCCTTCCTGTTGTCCGCTGCTGATGAGCAGGGGGCGATAGATCTCCACATTATTTATATAGACAGAGTTCTCATCAAAACTACCACCTCGCACATTATACTGGCTCGACATCTCGTTGTGAGTAGAGACGCCAGCCTGTTGCTGGATCAATTCCTCTACGGCATTGCCCGTGGTCGAAGGTCCGAGTTTGGCGTTTTCTATGTTTAGTTGCTCCGTACCGGTAGTCTGCCTTCTCTGTTCTGTGATGGTCACTTCCTGCAATGCCTCCATTGGCTGCATCACGATTTGCACCGTCATTTTTCCTTTCGGGTTCCGGAACACACGTTTGCGTGAAGCGTAGCCTACCATCGTAAAACGTACCTCGACGGAATCTGCCGATTGGAGCGTGATTTCGAACTCGCCTTTCAGATTCGACATCGCCACCTTTCCCTGTTGGAGACAAGATACCGTTACAAGTTCCAGTGCATTCTCCTCATTGTCGATGATTTTGCCCTTCAGAGTAAAGTCATCGGCTTTGATGGCGCTACTCAACAGGAGCATCGCCAGTAGCAGAATTTGTCTTGTAACGTGATGTTTCATCAGATTATATAACGTGATAATCGGCTGTTTATTGCATTTTGCGAACTTTTGCGAACCGAAAAGACGATTGCAAACTATTGCGAACGGAAAAGTTTGGAAGTTTCATTTTTTATTCGTACCTTTGCGCTATGATTTACGAAATGCTGATAGGAATACTGGTTTATGCGGTGCTGTTCATCGTGACAGTGCAGAGCAGTCGGCGGAAGGTACTGGCTTTGCAGGAGCGTCTTGATAAGGTACGCGCCCTTCAGGAACTGCAACAGGCCCAGAGCCGTCAGAACATTGACCAGAACGAGGCCAAGATCCGTGAGTTGGAGACGCTGCTTCAAAAACTCGGCGATGAAAACTCCCTGCTCCGTCTGGAACTGGAAGAGAAGAAAGCCACCCTTGATTATAATAATAAGGTGGCAATCATCGAAAACGAGAAGCGCCAGCAGGCAGAGACCGTCATCTTCACCTCCAGCATCTACCATCGGATTCAGAACTGCCTCAATAGCGGGCGCAGTCTCGGACATGAGGACTGGTCGGAATTATCGGAGATCGTGAACAGCGTCTATACGGGCTTTACGGAGAAACTCTACAGCCTCTACCGGATGACAGAACAGGACTATCACGTCAGTCTGCTCATCAAGGTGAGGGTACAGCCGAAGGATATCGCCCTGTTGACGGCACACTCGAAGGAGAGCGTAGCCTCTACCCGTAGCCGCCTCTATCAGAAGGTCTTCGGACAAAAAGGCTCCTCAAAGGACTGGGATGACTTTGTCCTCTCACTATAAATTGAAAAATAGTTATATTGACAAATAAATAGTAATTTTTTAAATTGTAAATGATATGATTGAGTATTTAGCACAGCACTTATGGCAGATGTGGGCGGTGATAGCCGTTATCTGTCTGATTCTGGAACTCACAGCGGGTGATTTCTTCATCATCTGCTTCTCCATCGGTGCCTTTTTTGGTGCCATAGCAGCAGCCTGCGGATTAGGCTTCTATGTGCAACTGGCCATTTTCGCCGTGTTCACGCTGATCAGCCTCTTCTGGGTACGGCCCTTTGCCCAACGCTATCTGCACAAGGGTGAGGACAACCGTGTGAGTAATGCCGATGCCTTGCTAGGTCGTCAGGGCAGGGTAGTGGAGTCTGTCAAGGCCGACGGTTTTGGACGTGTCCAGATAGATGGCGACATCTGGAAGGCCGTCACGAACGAGGCCCAGGACATCCCTGAGAATGCGAACGTCCGCGTCGTAGGGCGCGAGAGTACCATCATCACAGTAGAAACAATAAACATTAATCAATAATTAAACATTAGGACATTATGAGTTACGTACTTATTGCTATCGTCGTTCTGGTGATTTTGTTCGCCAAGATGGCACTTGTGATCATCCCCCAGTCGGAAACCAAGATTGTGGAGCGCTTAGGCCGCTATTATGCCACGCTGAAGCCGGGTATCAACATCATCATCCCCTTCATCGATCGGGCCAAGTCTATCGTTGTGCTCAACCACGGGCGCTACCAGTACTCTACTACCATCGATCTGCGTGAACAGGTCTATGACTTCCCCAAGCAGAACGTGATCACGAAGGATAACGTGCAGACGGAGATCAATGCGCTGCTCTACTTCCAGATCGTCGATCCCTTCAAGGCTACCTATGAGATCAACAACCTGCCCAATGCCATCGAGAAACTGACGCAGACTACCCTGCGTAACATCATCGGTGAACTGGAACTCGATGAGACGCTGACCTCTCGTGACACCATCAACAAGAAGTTGAGCGCCGTGCTCGACGATGCTACCGACAAGTGGGGTGTCAAGGTGAACCGTGTGGAGTTGCAGGACATCACGCCTCCCGACTCTGTGCTGACCGCCATGGAGAAGCAGATGCAGGCAGAGCGTAACAAGCGTGCCCAGATTCTGACCTCCGAGGGACAGAAGGCTGCTGAGATTCTGGCTTCCGAGGGTGAGCGTACGGCTATTGTGAATAAGGCGCAGGCCGCCAAGGATCAGGCTATCCTTGAAGCAGAAGGTGAGGCTCAGGCCCGTATCCGTAAGGCCGAGGCTGAGGCAAAGGCCATCGAACTGATTACCGAGGCTGTGGGCAAGAGCACCAACCCTGCCAACTACCTGTTGGCCCAGAAGTATATCCAGATGATGCAGGAACTGGCCGAGGGCGACAAGACCAAGACCGTCTATCTGCCTTACGAGGCTACGAACCTGCTGGGTTCAATCGGTGGTATTAAGGACCTGTTTAAGTCAGAATAATACTTTTTTGCAAAAAATAGGGGCAGAATG
This sequence comes from uncultured Prevotella sp., assembly GCA_905233555.1. Lineage (GTDB taxonomy): Bacteria > Bacteroidota > Bacteroidia > Bacteroidales > Bacteroidaceae > Prevotella. Next base: position 17,192 of record CAJODF010000042.1, read on the forward strand.
ATGCGTTTCTGAATAAAATTGTGTAATTTTGCACCCGATTTCGGCACTTTGCCGCATCGCGACGCAAATTCATACTGTATGGTACACAATATATTCAAGGGACTGGGCATCGCCCTTATTACCCCATTCAAGGAAGACGGCTCCGTTGACTACGAGGCTTTGATACGTCTGGTGGACTATCAACTCAGCAACGGCGCCGACTTCTTTTGTATTCTCGCTACGACGGGAGAGACTCCGACACTGACGGCTGCCGAGAAACTCAAGATCAAGGATACGGTTGTCGATTACGTTCAGGCTCGGGTACCCATCCTGATGGGGTGCGGCGGCTACAATACGGCCGCTGTCGTGGAAGAGTTGAAGACGGGTGATTTCCGTGGTGTTGACGGCATACTCAGTATCTGTCCGTACTACAACAAACCGTCGCAGGAAGGACTCTACCAGCATTTCAAGGCTATCTCCGCTGCTACCAGTCTCCCTATTGTGATGTATAATGTACCAGGCCGTACAGGCGTGAACATGCAGGCCGCCACCACCGTTCGTCTGGCCCGTGACTGCCAGAACATCGTGGCTATCAAGGAGGCCAGCGGCAATCTGGAACAGGTCGATGAGATTATCAAGAACAAGCCCAACGACTTTGATGTCATCTCCGGCGATGATGCCTTAACCTTCCCAATGGTCAGTTGTGGGGCAGTGGGTGTCATCAGTGTCATCGGCAATGCTCTGCCTAAGGAGTTCTCTAAGATGATCCGTCTGCAGATGCGTGGCGAATACGATCCTGCCCGCAAGATCCATCATCGTTTCACCGATCTTTTCTCCCTGCTTTTCGTCGATGGTAACCCTGCTGGTGTAAAGGCCATGCTCTCTGAGATGGGCTTTATCCAGAATGTGCTCCGTCTGCCGTTGGTACCCATGCGCATCAAGAACATGCAGCGCATGTCGGAAATCCTCAAGGAACTGAAGATATGACCGAGAGCAAGGTTATCCACGAGATTACCCCGCTGATGGGTAAGGATGTACTCTACATTGCCGAACGTCGCAAGAAGGAGTTCACTTACCCCATCCATAACCATAAGGTCTTTGAATTGAACTTCGTAGAGCATGCACCCGGCGTGCGCCGTATCGTGGGTGACTCAAACGAGGTGATCAGCGATTACGATCTGGTACTGATTACCGGTCCCGATTTGGAGCATGTGTGGGAGCAGAATGTCTGTTGTAGCGAGGATATCCACGAGATAACGGTTCATTTCGACATCGACTTTTCCGACGACAGCATCTTTGGACGTAATCCATTCAGGTCGTTGCAGAAGATGATGACCGAGGCCCAGAAAGGACTCTGTTTCCCGATGGATGCCATTATGAAGGTCTATCCGATGCTTTGCAAACTCAGCACCATCAAGGATGGTTTCTATGCGTTCCAGCAGTTCCTCACGATCCTCTATGAACTCTCACTCTGTCCTGGAGCCCGTACGCTTGCTACAAGCAGTTACGCCAAGGTCGAGGTGGCCAGCGACAGCCGTCGTGTGCTGAAGGTTAAAAACTACATCAATGCCCATTACCGTGATGAAATCCGCCTGGCCGACGTAGCCAGTCTGGCAGGCATGAGTCCGAGTGCCTTCAGCCGTTTCTTCAAACTGCATACGGGTCGTAACCTGAGCGACTATATCATCGATATGCGTCTGGGCTATGCCAGTCGTATGCTGGTTGACAGCACACATTCCATTGCCGAGATCGGTTACGGTTGTGGCTTCAACAATCTGAGCAATTTCAACCGTATCTTCAGGAAGAAGAAAGGCTGCAGTCCGTCGGAATTTCGCGAAAACTACCATAAAACGCGGATCATCGTGTAAAAAATGCACGATTTTCAAAAAAAGTCCCCAAAACATTTGGTCAGTTCAGAAAAAGTGTGTACCTTTGCACCCGCAAAACAAAAAACGGATTGGTTCCGTAGCTCAACTGAATAGAGCATCTGACTACGGATCAGAAGGTTGTGGGTTTGAATCCCGCCGGAATCACAAAGTAGAAGAGAATCTGTGTGAAAGTTAACTTTCAAAACAGATTCTCTTCTACTTTGTAGGATTGGCCCGTGGCAGGGAAGGGATCGACGCAGTCAATTCCGCCGGGATTCCGCCCCCACCGTCAATTCCCACTACGGGCCAATCCACTAAATAATTGCCTCAAAGTTTTGTACTTTCAACTTTTTTGTCTATATTTGCACCGATAAACATAATGGTTATGGAAGAATCAGGATTAAACAAATATTTGGACGAGATCGGTCGCGAGTCATTGTTGTCGGCTGAGGAGGAACGCACCTTGTCGGAACGCATCCGGCAGGGCGACGAGCATGCTCTCAACCGTCTCGTTGAGGCCAACCTCCGTTTTGTGGTGTCTGTCGCCAACCAGTACAAAGGCAAGGGTTTGCAGATGGAAGACCTCGTGAGTGAGGGCAATATCGGACTGCTGAAAGCCGCAGGTCGTTTCGATGCCTCGAAAGGCACCCGCTTCGTCAACTATGCCGTCGTGCATGTGCGTCAGCAGATTGAGAAGGCCATCAGTCAGCAGGCAGGTCTCTACCAGTTGCCTCGTGACGTGAAGCAGGAGGCCGCCGCCCGTCTGCAGAGTTATCCGTTGTCTGTCGATGCCCCATTAGGCCACCGCACGAACATGAGCCTGTTGTCCGTCATCGTCAATCAGGATGCACCCTTGGCTGACGAGCGTGTCCACTCCGAAGCCATCGAGGATGCCGTAGAGTTTGCCTTAGGTGCCTTGGATGAACGGGAGAGTAGGGTGGTGAATGCCTATTTCGGCATCAACCAGGAGCACGAGACGATGGCTGAGATTGCTGAGGACATGGACCTGAAGCGTGAGCGTGTCCGTCAGATACGTGACAAGGCCGTCCGCAAACTCCGCAAGGCCTACAAGGCCCGTCTGCATGAACTCCGGAAATAATTAAGGCTCCCAAGCGGGAGCCTTAATTGTCTATTTAATCAAATCCACTGAACGTTTCAGGAACTTATCAAGTGCCTCACCTTTCAGCATACCGTTCTGGAGAAGTGCCAGGTCGATGAGTTGGTGTACGATACTGTTGCCTTTCGCATAGTCGGCAATGACAGCCGTCTTCTTGTCCTTCTCAGCCTGCACCGCCTTCTCGGCCTCGGCCTTCTGGTCTTTCTCTTCCTGGGTGATCTCGTCGTATTTCTTCTTGTCCTGAGCCTGACGGATGGCAGCCAGACGGGCCTCCTGACCCTTGAGTTCTGCGACGATAGGCTTCAGAGCCTCTTCTGTGGCAGCGGCAGAATCTTCGAGCACCTTTTTCACCAGCGGATGGTCTGAGTTCAGTACGAGGTTGAACGAATCCGGCATCTGACCATAGAAAGCCATGCCTGCCTGGAACTTGCTCATATCCTTCATACGACGCATGTACTCGTTCTGTGTGATGATGACTGGACGGGCCTCGGCGCCGAGGGCATCCACCTGCACCATAAACTCCGTCTTGTCAATCTTCGGCAACTGCGTGCGGAACACGGCTGACAAATTGTCACTCTCGTCTTCTGACAAGTTAGACTTCGGGGCATCGCTCTTCACGATCAGACGGTCGATGATGTCCGAATCCACACGGGTGAAACGGCTCTTCTCAAATTTCTGCTCCAAGGTCTGGATGGTCGGCACGTCGAGTTGGCCGTCGAGCAGCAATACGCTGTAACCCTTGTCCTGAGCGGCCTTGATATAACTGTACTGCTCCTCCTTGTCCGTCGCATAGAGATAGACGAGCATGTCGTCCTTGTCCTTCTGGTTGGCCTCGATGAGGGTCTTGTACTCGTCGAAGGTGAAGTATTTACCTTCTGTGTCCTTCATCAGCGCAAACTCCTTGGCACGGTCGTAGAAATTCTCCTCCGAGAGGATGCCGTAGTTGATGAAGAGTTTCAGGTCGTCCCACTTCTCCTCATACTCCTTGCGGTTCTCGCCGAAGATAGCCTTCAAGCGGTCGGCCACCTTCTTGGTGATGTAAGTGGATATCTTCTTCACCTCGCGGTCGCTCTGCAGATACGAACGGCTCACGTTGAGCGGGATGTCCGGCGAGTCGATGACACCATGCAGCAACGTCAGGAACTCAGGCACGATGCCCTCCACCTGATCTGTCACGAACACCTGGTTGCAATAGAGTTGAATCTTGTTGCGCTGCAGTTCGATGTTCGACTTGATCTTCGGGAAATAGAGAATACCTGTCAGGTTGAAGGGGTAATCCACGTTCAGGTGAATCCAGAACAGCGGCTCGTCGCTCATGGGGTAGAGGGTACGGTAGAAACTCTTGTAGTCCTCGTCCTTCAGCGTGCTCGGTGTCTTGGTCCACAGCGGCTCCACATTGTTGATAATATTGTCCTCGTCGGTATCCACCTGCTTGCCGTCCTTCCACTCGGTCTTCTTGCCGAAGGCGACGGGCACAGCCATGAACTTACAGTACTTATTCAACAGCCCTTCGAGTTTATACTTGTCGAGGAACTCCTTGCAGTCGTCGTCGATATAGAGGATGATGTCCGAACCACGCTCGGCACGGTCGGCCTCATCGATCTCATAAGCAGGACTGCCGTCGCAACTCCACTTCACGGCCTTGGCATCGTCCTTCCACGACTTGGTGATGATCTCCACCTTCTTCGAAACCATGAACGAAGAGTAGAAACCGAGGCCGAAGTGGCCGATGATGTTATTTGCATTATCCTTGTACTTCTCGAGGAAGTCCGTCACGCCCGAGAAGGCGATCTGGTTGATGTACTTGTCAATCTCCTCTTCCGTCATGCCGATACCGTGGTCACTGATAGTGATGGTACCCTTGTCGGCATCGAAGTTGACGCGCACGGTCAGGTCGCCGAGTTCACCCTTGAAATCGCCTTTCTCCTGAAGGGTCTTCATCTTCTGTGTCGCATCGACGGCATTGGAAATCATCTCACGGAGGAAAATCTCGTGGTCACTGTAAAGAAACTTTTTGATGACTGGAAATATGTTCTCAGTCGTCACACCGATATTACCTTTTTGCATAGTTTTACTCTTTTACTCTTTTACTTTTTTACCTTTATACTTTTCCTTTGCAAATTCCGTGCCAAACAAAAGGGAGGCGGCCCCTGCCTTTCAAAGCAGTGCCGCCTCCGTATCATGATTAAGGTCCGTTCTTATTTGAAAATCAGTTGAGCGAACTGATAGAGGCTACGACGCCAGGTATGCCACTCGTGGGCTGTGCCGGGCGACTCGTAACCGACGGCGTTCATGCCGAGTTGCTCCTTGATGTTCTTGGCAGCCTCGACGCAACCCATGTTCTCCTTGCCGCCACCGCTCATGAAGAGCAGTTTCACATTCTTGGCAAAGCCTTCTGAGTTCTTCACCTGGTCAACATTCCATGCACCGCTACTGAAAGAGCCTACGTATGCGAACTTCTCCGGATTGGCCAGTGTGATCTCACGAGCCTGCATGCCACCCATCGACAGACCGGCGTATGCACGGTGCTGAGGATCGGCAATCACGCGGTAGTTCTTCTCGATCATCGGGATGATATCATTGAAGAGCACATTCTTGAAGCCCTCAGAGAAACCACCGAAACCACCGAAGCCGCCACGACGCTGGCCACCCTGTCCGGGAGCACCCTGCGGACGCTGACCCTGAGGAGCACCCTGGGGAGCACCCTGCGGACGCTGTCCCTGAGGACCGGCACCAGGAGCACCTTGAGGACGCGGACCACCGAAGCCGCCAAAGCCGCCGGCCTCACCGGGACGCTGTGTGTTCAGACCGTTATCCATCACGATGATGCAGGGAACGGCCTTACCCTCGGCAATCAGGTTGTCCATTATCTGAGCGGTGTGACCCTGCTCGGCCCAGCCGTACTCATTCTCACCCATACCGTGCTGCAGATAGAATACAGGGAATTTCTTGGTGGGATTGGTGAAGTACTCATGAGGCAGATACACGTGGCAACGACGCATCTTCTCCGTGTAAGTAGAATAGTAGAACACCTCACACATCGAGCCTTGAGGCACATTCTTCACCTGCCAGAAATCCATGTCGTCTGAAGGAACCTCGATACCGCTTCCCCAGCGGCTGGCGCCATAGTAGTACAGGCTATTCGGATCGGGTACGTTAGCACCGTCGATATTCAACTGATAGTAGTGGAAGCCCTCGTCCTGAGGCTCAGAGGTGCCGGTCCATACACCGTTCTCGTCCTTGGTCATCTCATAGATCTTACCGGCGATGTCAAGTCCTACGAACGTAGCCTTGGGAGCCGAGATCTGAGCACGCACCTGACGCTTTGAGTTGATAGCGGGGAACTGCTTGTTCTCCTGGTTGGTGATAGCAGGCTTGAAGTCATCTGCCTCTGCTGCTACTGAAGGAACAATGGGGTTTCCTCTTTGGGCACCAAACTGTGCTGATGCCGTCAGGCTCACGAGAGCCAGCATTGAAAGAAAAAGTTTTTTCATAAATGAATGTTGTTAGTGATTATAAATATTAAGATAATTGTTACTTTTACACTTCATTGCCTCTTAGACGATACGAATCCCCCAAAGTAAAATCTCCCTTGCCATTGTTAGGGAACATTAACATTTAAGGATCCTCATAGCGTCCTCATAGTGTCCTCATAGCGTCCTCATAGCGTTCTCATAGCGTCCTCATACCGTACTCATTGGATGCTCTAAGGTTGATCTAAGGATACTCATAGGCCTCTCTAACAATACTCCAACCGTTCGGCAACAATCCTTCTCTCATCCTCCAACGACTCTCTAATTCATATTCACTATTTATTCATTACATATTCAGTAGATGTTCAGTCTTTTACTGAAGAACTACTGAATATCTACTGAACATCTACTGAATAAGATATAGAGACCGATATTCGCATCGCATTCATTTTGTTTACGACCTTTCTGTTTATTCATAGAGCATCTTTGGAGTATCCTTGGAGTATCTATAGAGTATCCTTAGCTTATCCTTAGAGTATCCATAGAACATCTTTTGTGCATCCATAGTTTATCCTATGAGCAACTTATGAGGTGGGGATGATTGTTTAAACAAAAAAGTTAAATGTTTCCTATTTTTTTTCGAATTTTTTGGAGATTTACGCAGGATGTTGTAAATTTGTGGCCGATAAGAGAAAAAATCCAACAGGTAGTCATTATGAACAAGAATGAGAAATTTGTCATCACCATCAACCGTGAACTCGGAAGCGGCGGCCGCACCGTGGGTGAGAAATTGGCGGAGAGGCTTGGTGTGACTTTCTACGACAAGGCTGTCATTAAGGGCCTGGAGGAAAAGTACAACCTTACCGTGGATGAAATCGAGAAAATGAGGAATCAGAAGCATGGCTGGTGGTCTGACTTCAAGCGCGTGACAGGCATCGGCGATGGTCTCGTCAGCAGTAGTTACTATATTTCGGAGATGGGTAAGGAACCAGATGTGCTGACCACCGAGAAAGTGTTCAAGGCCGAGACAGAGATACTCGAAGATATCGCCGATGTGGAATCGTGCGTCATTGCCGGCCGTTCAGCCTTTTTCGTGTTCCGCAATCATCCCAACCACTTCAATATCTTTATCCAGGCCTCTATGCCTTTCCGCTTGAATCGGTTGATGCGTAAGAAAAACCTGAGTGAGGACGAGGCCCGTGGGATCATCGACAAGATAGACAAAATGCGTGAGAACTACGTCAAGAAATACACCGGTACTCTCCGCCACGATACCCGTAACTACGACCTTGTCATCTCCGCCGACGGCATGACCGAGGATGAGATTGTAGATAAGATCCTGTACTTTATCGGCTAAAACGCAGTATATTATATAATAAGGTATATAAGGATGACTGCAAAGAACAAGAAGAGGCGCTGGCACTGCCTTTCTGGACAGGAACCCACGGAGATGGACAAGACCATCATGTACTGGGAGAACAAGGGCAAGGAGGTGCCGACGCGTGATTTGATTAAGACACCGGACCAGATAGAGGGCATCCGCAGGGCGGGTGTCGTGAATACGGGTGTGCTTGATGCGGTGGCGGCTGCCATCCATAAGGGCATGACGACACTGGAGATCGACCAGATATGCCGGAAGTACTGCGAGGAGCACAATGCCACGCCAGCCTGCCTGAACTATGGAGGCGACGACGGTACGCCGCCGTTCCCCATGTCGGTATGTACCTCGATCAACGAGGTTGTGTGCCACGGGGTGCCCAAGGAGGAGGATGTGCTCGAAGAGGGCGACATCATCAACGTCGATTTTACGACGATTCTGGATGGTTACTATGCCGACGCCAGCAGAATGTTCATCATCGGCAAGACGACGCCGGAGAAGGAACAGTTGGTACGGGTGGCGAAGGAGTGTTTGGAGATCGGTATGGAAGCCGCCAAGCCCTATTCGTTCGTTGGCGATATCGGCCATGCGATAGAGAAGCATTGCAAGAAGTATCACTATGGCGTGGTGCGCGACCTGTGCGGCCATGGGGTAGGGAATGCCTTCCACGAGGAGCCCGACGTGGCACATTTCGGTCATCGGGGCACGGGGATGCTGCTGGTGCCTGGTATGGTCTTTACGATTGAACCGATGGTCAATATGGGCACATACAAGGTGTTTATCGATGCCGACGATCCGTACGGATGGGAGGTGATTTCGGAGGACGAACTGCCCAGTGCCCAGTGGGAGCATACGTTGCTGATGACGGAGCACGGGGTTGAAGTACTTTCGTACTGAAAAGTGAATAGTTAATAGTGAAAAGTGAAGGCCGCGATTAAGCGAGAGCAGTGCCAAGCTTGCTTGAGCAATGCCGAGCGTGAGCGGACTCGATGTGAAACATCAAAAGTGATAAGTAAAGAAGTTTATATATTGGCGATAGAGTCGAGTTGCGATGATACGTCGGCTGCGGTGCTCAGGAACGATGTGCTGCTGTCGAACGTGACGGCTTCGCAGTCGGTGCATGAGGCCTATGGCGGTGTGGTACCGGAACTGGCATCCAGGGCGCATCAGCAGAATGTGGTGCCCGTGGTGGATCAGGCTATCAAACGGGCCGGCATCACCAAGGAACAACTGTCGGCTGTTGCCTTTACGAGAGGTCCCGGACTGATGGGGTCGCTGTTGGTGGGCGTGAGTTTCGCCAAAGGCTTTGCCAGGTCGTTGGGCATCCCGTTGATCGACGTGAACCATCTGCAGGGGCATGTGATGGCGCACTTCATAAGAAGTGAAGAGGTTAAAAGTGGAGAAGTGAAAAGTGAGGAAGTGAAAAGTGTGCCGCCGCTGCCGTTCCTGTGTCTGTTGGTGTCGGGTGGTAACTCGCAGATTGTGAAGGTGAATGCCTACAATGATATGGAGGTGCTTGGTCAGACCATCGACGATGCGGCCGGTGAGGCGATTGACAAGTGTTCGAAGGTGATGGGACTGGGTTATCCCGGTGGTCCGATCATCGACCGTCTGGCACGTCAAGGCAATCCGAAGGCCTTCCATTTCGCTGAACCTAACATCCCCGACCTCGACTACAGTTTCTCAGGGTTGAAGACTTCGTTCCTGTATTCGTTGCAGAAGTGGGTGGCCGAAGATCCCGATTTCATCGAGAAGAACAAGACGGATATCGCCGCCTCCCTGGAGTGGACGATTGTGGATATCCTGATGAAGAAACTGAAGAAGGCTGTGAAGCAGACAGGCATCAAGCATGTGGCGGTGGCAGGTGGCGTGAGTGCCAACAACGGGCTCCGCAATGCGTTCTACGATGCGCAGAAGCGCTATGGCTGGACCATCTATATCCCCAAGTTCAGTTATACGACTGACAATGCCGCGATGATCGGTGTCGTGGGGTATTATAAGTATCTGGATGGTGAGTTCTGCAGCATCGATGCCCCGGCCTTCTCGAAAGTAACATTCGAATAAAGGTAAAAAAGTAAAAAGATAAAGAAATGTTGGATTTTGAAGCAAAAGTTATCAGCAGGGAAGTGAGTGAACTGCTATGGGAAATGGAAAGAACGGTCAGCACGGCTGAGAGTTGTACAGGTGGACGTATCGCCGAAGCCATCATCGCCGTGCCTGGTGCCTCGAAGTATTTCAAGGGTGGCATCATCTCATATGTCGATGAAATCAAAGAGTCGCTGTTAGGTGTTGATCCTCAGGTGCTTGAGGAACAGACGGCTGTGTGCGAGGAAGTTGCCAAGGAGATGGTCGTCGGTGCCTGTAAGGCCCTGAATACCCACTATGCCATCTCTGCCACCGGTTTTGCAGGACCGACCGGAGGCACGAAGGATATACCTGTCGGTACCATCTGGCTAGCCTGCGGCAATGCAAACAGAATTGCGACTGTCAAAGTACAGGAAGATCACGGACGAGACATCAATCTGGCCATTGCCACCAACAAGGCGATGCAGTTGTTCTTAGAGTACCTGAAGGGCGAAAATATTGTGAAAAAAGAGTTGGAAGGTTAAAAAAATATAAATCACCTCTTAATTCTTAATTCTCAATTCTAAATCTCAATTAAAATGTGTACCTTTGCACCCTGTTTGGAATAAGTAGTTAAAAAGAACAAGTAAAAAGTAGATAGAAATGTCTAAAGTTTGTCAAATTACA
>CAJODF010000043.1 GCA_905233555.1 uncultured Prevotella sp.
GATGTCCACGACCAGTTGTTCGTAGGGGTTCTCCACGATGTAACGGGTGTTCGGATTCCGGTATTTCATCCAGCCCTCCATGCACTGCGACTCGAAGAGCTCGGCCAGGTTGCGGGGCTGGCGGATGATTTCCACCATCCGTGCCTGGAGGCGGGAGAGGTAGAGGATATTGTCGATGAGGTGCAACAGGTAGTCGGCATTGTCGAGGATGCCCTTGCAGAGTGCCGCTTCGCCGGCTATGGGCGTGTCGGGGTTGATCTGTTCTACGTATTCGAGCACGGTGTTCATCGGCGTGCGGATCTCCTGTATCATGTTCTTCACGAAACTGTTCTTCGTGTTCTCCACTTCCTGCACCTTGGCCGTCTGGATGTCCAACTGCCGTTCGATGTCGCGCAGCTCGCTGAGGTCGCGCAACAGGCCGAGGTACTGCACCACACGGCCCTCCTTATCGTGCAGGGGCATCAGGCTGAACTGCACCTCCAACTGCTTGCCACCTTTGATGCGGAGGGTGGTGCGGATGTTGGCCTTGATGTTCTTGTCGATGCAGTCGTCCATATCGTTGAGCACGCGCATGGCGAGTTTCTTCGAGGCGTCATCCACGAGTGTCATACAGCGTGTCTGGGTCATGGCGTGCTGTATCTCATCTACGCTGCGGTGGATGGTCAGCGTATGGGTGGCAGGCGAGTAGGTGGCCAGGCGCACGTCGCTCTCATGGATCACGTTGTCGATGTGGGTGTTGTATTTCCGTAGCACCTCCTGGACGGCATCGAGGCGGGCCTGCTCTATGGCATGTTGTTCGATACCATAGACCGAACAGGTCACATCGCGCACGATGGCGAAGATGTTCAGCAGTTGGTGGTTGTCATCATAGACTGTCATGAGCCTGACCTCATTGCAGACGCGCCCCGTGCGACGGATGCTCTTGACCTTGCGCTGGTCTTGCGGGATGGTGTCGAAGTCGATGAACTGCGAGGCGTGATAGCCGTCGGTCTCTTCCAGTGTGCGGTTTCCGATGTCGAAGATGTCGTTTATCGACACGTGTTCGTTGATGATCTCGTCCTCCTCACAGCAGAATATCTCGCAGGCCTTCGGGTTGATGTTCTCCAGATAGCCGTCCTTGTCGAACAGGAGGATGCCCAGCACGGGGGTGTAGAAGATTGACCAGTAGTGCAGGGTGCGCTCTTCTTCGAGGCGTTCCTTGTCGCGGTCGTTGGTCACATCCTTCTTCGTACCGATGATGGTGGTGGGCTTGCCGTGCTTGTCGCGCCGGAGCACGGAGAGCACGATGACATAGTCGCGCAGTTCGTTGTCGCCGCTCTCGGCATCTTTGGCACGCAGGTTCAGCGTCAGGTCTTTGTCGTCGATGGTTTCAAGGGCGTCTTTCAGTTTCGCAAAGTCCTCTGGACTGTATCGCTGCGAGAATTCCTCCATCGAGTAGGTGTAGGCCACTTGTCCTTTTTCGTTGCGCCAGGCAAACTGGTTGTTGCCGATGTCGTAGGTCCAGATGTGTACCTTGCTGGTCTGCAGGATGAGTGCCAGGCGCCGGTTGCGCTTGTCGTTGGCCCTTGTCAGCCGGTAGCTCTGCATGCGGTAGCTGATGAAATAGACCAGCATGATGAAGATCAGCAGACCGGCGGCCCCGATGGCGTAGATGATCCACTTGGGCGTGTCTTTTTGCAAGTGCTCAGGGTAGAACCACTTGTCCTGCAAGGGTTTCAGCTCGTCGTTGGCGTTGAGTTTGGTCAGTTCCTCGTCGAGCAGGTCGAGCAGGTGCTGGTCGTGCGCCATAAACTTATACTCGCCGTGGGGCATGTTCACGGGGGTCAGTTGCAGGTTGTCGATCAGATAGCGGCGCATCAGCCATTTCAGCGTGAGTGTGTTCCACACGATCTGTCCTTCCTCCTTGGCACTTACCTGCTGGATGACCTCGCGGAGGTCTTTTCGGGGGATGGCATTGTCGCCCCATCCGTAGTCGAGCATCAGGTGATAGCACATCGAGTTGCTGTTCACGATGACCTGTATGCCCGGCTTCCCCAGGTCGCGAAAGGTCTTAATCTCCACAGGCTTGTTCTTTGGCGTGACCACACTCTGTGTGAACAGCGTCACGGCGTTCTTGCCGTAGAGTCCGTATTCATCGTGATAGCCCACTGCCAGACCAAGCGTCAGGTCGCTCTTGCCGCTCTTCAGGTCGTTGAAAGTCTCTTCTGCCGATTTCAGCTTGATGACGTACGGGATGTCCAGGCGTTGCATCATCAGGCGGATGAGGTCGATGTTATAGCCTTCGGGCTCACCGTTGTCGTTGAGGAAGGAATAGGGCCACAAGTCCCACACATCCTCATAGACTAACGGATGTTCCTTGGTGTATTCTCGGGCGTGAGAGGGGGGCACAGAAGTATTGTCGGTCTGAGCAGTCATACCGCTGCTGTTCAGAACCAGACTGACAACTGCCACCAGTCGAAAAAGGAATGCTTTCATGCCCCGTACTTAGTTTAATGGGTGCAAAAATACGAAAAAATTTTGGAAATACAAAAAAAAATATTACTTTTGCAGCAAAATTGTAGAAAAATGAGTGACGGAAGAAACAGACGGATATCCAAATCCGTGATAATTGTCTCTGTTGTGGTGGCCCTGATAGTCATCGGGGGCATCATTTTTTCGGTGGTCAGGAATGCCGCAAGGGAGAAGACCATAGCCTCGGCAGTCGAACTGCTTGACAGCATAGAGTTGCGCGTGAAAGACCATCTCGATATGGTGGAAACGGTGACCAACGGGTTCTTGCCCGTCGTTCTGGCCCATATGCAGCCCGACTCTCTGATGGCCTATACCAGTAGGGTGGTGGAGTCCGACCCTGACATCAATGGCTGTTCCATCACGACCGAACCCGACTATTTCCCCGGCATGGGGATGTTCTCAGCCTATTCCGTCCGCGAAAAGGGAAGCATCACCACGGTGCGCGAGGCCGAGTACGACTATTATAGCAAGGAATGGTACAAGGGCGCCAAGGAGAAGGGCAAGGCGGTATGGGTGGATCCCTACGACGACTTCAACGCCGGCACGCTTTTCTCCCCCGAGATGATTGCCTCATATTCCGTGCCGCTCTACGAGGGCGGCAAGTTCATCTGCGTGCTTTCCACCGACATCTCCCTGCCGAAACTGTCGGAGGCCGTCGGGAAACCGTCGCATCCTGAGGGGGCCTATTGCATGATGACGGGCAAAAACGGCAACTATCTGGTCTATCCCGATAGCGACCGTCTCATTTACCATACCATTTTCGACGGCGTGAACCCCCGTATGCAGTCAGACATTATCAGTCTGGGCAATGCGATGACGGGCGGCGAGAAGGGGCAGATGTCGGTCGATTTCGAGGGTTGTAAGTGTCTGGTCATCTACCAACCCCTGCCCCAGGCCGGATGGAGCATCGCCCTCGTATGCCCTGAGAGCGGACTCTAACACAGTGGGGCAGGGGAGTAGTGCTACCGGCAATTCAGAATCCGACATCCGATCGGGCCAACTCCCACCCTCGCATCATGGCGAAATAATGGATCACCTGCATAACTACGTGGAATCAGTTATACTAAAATCATGACTACACCTCAAGGTCTATTTCACTAGCAAAACTACGAAAAACAGACCTCATCTCAATGTTAATTGAGAATAATTCTATAATCGGGGACAAAGGTAAGAGATAGGTATAATTTTTGTTTTTGTACCCAAGGTTTCCCATAGAGACACTTTGACTGACGTCGAAGTTTCCCACTTTCCCACTTTCCCACTTCGGACATGAAGGTTTTTGAAATAGTAGTTTTTGATGTGTCTTGATGATAGTCAACCTTTTTTAGGGGTAGAAGTCAAGTCTTATAGTACAATTTATTATCATTATAATAATTACTATATATATTATATATATATAATATATATAGTAAAAATTGAATCCTCGTAAATGCCGGAAATGCAGATGTCCGAAGTGGGAAAGTGGGAAAGTGGGAAAGTAGCGGTTTTGGAGTCCGCTTGAAGGGGAAGGGGAGTCCCCTTCAAGCGGACTGGGAGTTCCCTTCAAGGGAAGTGAAAAGTGATAAGTGCGCTCGAGCTCTGCTCGCTTGCTACCGAAGGGACGCAAGAAAAGTGAAAAGTGACGGGGCTCCCGATTGGGAACCCCGTTCTTTGTGTATAAAGGTTTGACGAGCCTTATTTGATGTTCAGTACGATGATCGACTTGGCGGGGACTTTGACGGTGAGCACGCCCTTTGCGAGTTTAGCCTCGGTGTAGGCCTTGGGAGCCACGAGGGTGGGGTGCTGGAAGTCGTTGAAGTCGGCCACGTTCTTCGACGTCAGGATGCGGCCTGAGACGCTCTTGGCCTGATAGCCGTCGATCTGGAAGTCGATGGTCTGGTCCTTGTCGAGCGAGACGTTGGTCACAGCCAGCACGAGGCTGCCGTCGGTGGTCTTCGCTGCCGAGGCGGAGAGCATAGGGCAGGGGCGATAGCCGGCATCCTTGGCTCCTTCCTTCTCCTTGAAGTACTCCTTGCTGACGGCGATGATCTCGCTGTCGAGATCGACGGGCAGGTAGATGGCCTCCTGGAACGGGGTGTACATCTCGAACACGTGGTAGGTGGGTGTGAGCACCATGTGGCCCGTGCCTTCCTGGTCGGTGAGGATCATCGACTGCAGCACGTTGACAATCTGGGCGATGTTGGCCATCTTCACACGGTCGGTGTATTTATGGAACACGTTGAGCGAGAGCGAGGCGACGAAGGCGTCGCGAAGGGCGTTCTGCTGGTAGAGGTGGCCAGAGATGGTGCCGGGCTCCTCGTCCCACCAGGTGCCCCACTCATCAACGAGCAGACCTACCTTGCCTTCGGGGTCTTTCTCGTCCATGATGGCCTTGTGCTTCTTGATGACTTCCTCAATCTCCAGGCATTTGCCCAGTGCCCAGTAATACTGGTCTGTATTGAACTTGGTGGCAGAGCCCTTGGAACCCGTCCAGCCGGAGCAGGTGTAGTAGTGGAGGGAGACACCCTGCATGCGGTCGCCGATCTTGTCCATCAGCACCTCGGTCCAGTTGTAGTCGTAGTCGGAGGCGCCTGAGCCGATGCGGTAGAGGCGGTTGCCGGTGTAGTCGCGCAGGTAGGTGTTGAACTTGCGGAACTCGTCGGAGTAGTATTCCGGCGTCATGTTGCCACCACAGCCCCAGGCTTCGTTGCCGATACCGAAGTACTTCACGTGCCAGGCCTTCTCACGGCCGTTCTGACGGCGCAGACGGGCCATCGGCGTGTCGCCGTCGCTGGTCATGTATTCTACCCACTGGGCCATCTCCTTCACCGTGCCAGAGCCGACGTTGCCGCTGATGTAGGGCTCGCAGCCCAGCATCTCGCAGAGGTTCAGGAACTCATGGGTACCGAACGAGTTGTCCTCGATGGTGCCGCCCCAGTTGTTGTTGCGCAGCGAGGGGCGCTGACTCTTCGGACCGATACCGTCCATCCAGTGGTAGTCGTCGGCGAAGCAGCCGCCCGGCCAGCGGAGCACGGGCACCTTCAGGGCCTTCAGGGCCTCGAACACGTCCTTGCGGTAGCCCTGGATGTTGGGGATCTTGGAGTTTTCGCCCACCCAGAGACCGCCATAGATGCAGGTGCCGAGGTGTTCGGAGAACTGTCCGTATATCTCACGGTTGATCTTGGCTCCGGCCTTGTCGGCGTGAACCGTTGCCTTCACGTTGTCAGCGGCAGATGCGCCGAGGGTGAAGGCCATCATTGCAATTGAAATTATAAACTGTTTCATAATTTTTGAAGTTAAAGGGAAGTTAAAGAGAAGTTATCGAGCCTATGGCTCTTGGATGTTAAAGGGACATTACTGTCTTCGCGGAAGTGGGAGTAGCAGGACATTTGTCCTTTTAACTTCCCTTTAACTTCCTTATAACTTCCCTTCCATTCCTTTTTACATTATTATTTATTTTCGACGGCGGCCTGCTCGATGGGCAGACACTTCTTGTAGTTCTCGATGTATTTCTCGAAGCCGGCGACATCCTCGGCGGTGGGGGCGATGCTGGTACCCGTGTTGCCTGCGAAGACGACGTTCTCGAGGTAGTCGGCGAGTGAGAGTTTGTTGGGATTATTCACAGCATAGCCGGCGAGTAGGGCGATACCCCAGGCACCACCTTCGCCTGCTGTCTCCATGACCGAGATGGGGCTGTTGAGGGCAGCAGCGAGCATGCGCTGACCCACACCCGGGGTCTTGAAATAACCACCATGACCTGTGATGCGATCGACACGGATCATCTCCTCCTTGAAGAGGATGTCGTTACCGATCTTCAACACACCGATGGCACCATAGAGGTGGCTGCGCATGAAGTTAGCGAGATTGAACTTGTCGTTGGCAGAGCGTACGAACAGGGGGCGTCCTTCAGCGAGTCCGGTGACGGGTTCACCACTCACGTAGTTGTAGGCCATCAGACCGCCACAGTCGGTGTCGCCCTCGAGGGCCTTGTTGAAGAGCTTGCCGTAGAGTTCGTTCATATCTACCTTGACGCCAAGCAGTTGCTGATATTCCTTAAAGAGTCCCACCCAGGCGTTGATGTCGCTGGTGCAGTTGTTGCAGTGGACCATTGCCACGAGTGAACCGTCGGGGGTGGTCACCATATCGATCATCTCGTAGGGCTTCGACAGCGGCTTCTCGAGCACAATCATCGAGAAGGATGAGGTACCTGCGCTGACGTTACCCGTGCGCTGCTTGACGGCGTTGGTGGCTACCATACCGGTACCTGCGTCGCCCTCCGGCGGACAGACGGGGATGCCTGCCTTCAAGTGACCAGAGACATCGAGTTTCTTGGCGCCTTCGGGGGTCAGGAAGCCAGCGCTCTCACCGGCGTTGAGTGACTTCGGCAGGATGTCGAGTAACTTCCAAGAGAAGCCTTTTGGTGCAATGAGTTCGTCAAACTTTTTCACCATTGTGGCGTCGTAGGTCTTCGTGGCTGGATCGACGGGGATCATACCTGATGCGTCGCCCACACCGAGGACGAACTGACCAGTGACCTGCCAGTGGACATAGCCTGCGAGGGTGGTGAGGTACTTGATGTCGGAGACGTGTTCCTCGTTGTCGAGGATGGCCTCATAGAGGTGGCTGATGCTCCAACGGAGGGGGATGTTGTAGTTGAAGAGTTGGGAGAGCTCGGCAGCGGCCTTACCGGTGTTGGTGTTACGCCAGGTGCGGAAAGGCACGAGGATCTCCTGCTTCTCGTTGAAGGCCATATAGCCGTGCATCATAGCGGAGAAACCGATAGCGGCTAGACTCTCGATCTCGCAGTCGTACTGAGCCATCACGTCCTTGCGGAGTTCGGCGTAGCAGTCCTGCAGTCCGTACCAGATGGCCTCGATGGAGTAGGTCCAGAGACCATCGACCAACTGATTTTCCCACTCGTGTGAGCCCTGTGCGATGGGCTTATTGTCCTCGTCGATGAGGACGGCTTTGATGCGGGTAGAGCCAAACTCGATACCGAGAATGGCCTTACCTGCTTCGATTGTCTGTTTTGCTGTCATTGTTTTTATTTTTTGAAGTTAAAGGGAAGTTATAAGGAAGTTAAAGGGGAGTTAAAGGGACATTACCTTAGTCTTTAATGCCTTTGTCTTCGGTGATTGCCTTGCAGTAAGCATTCAGATAGAAACTTGCTCCTTCGATGCTATATGTGAGTGTGTTGTACTCCTCCTCAGAAATGTATTCCAAGTCTTTCGATAGCATGACATAGCATCTACATTCTTCTAAACTACCTTGGGCAATGTTCATCATTCGAAGTTTATCGGCTTTACTCAGTTTCTTGGACCCTTCTGCAATATTAGCAACAATCGAGACTGCTGCTCTCTGGAATTGCGAGGATAATCCGTGCTTCTCAAAGTCGGGAAATTGTTTCGTGGCTTTATAAACCAAAAGCACGAAATCGTACGACTTTTGCCAAGCAATAATATCCTTAAAACTGAACGCCATTAGTATTGTCCTTTTAACTTCACTTTAACTTCTCTTTAACTTCCTTTCCATTCCTTTATTTGAGTGCCTTATTGAGCATGTAGTAAACCTCGTTGTTGCGGAGGGTCTGCTTGAAGTCGGCGATATTGGTCTGCTTGTTGATGCGGACATACTCGATGCCGGTCATCTCGGCGAAGTCCTCCCAGTACTCTTCGTTGATGTCGTAAGAGAAGGCGCTGTGGTGCGTACCTCCAGCGAGAATCCAGGCGGCAGCGCCGATCTCGAAGGTGGGCTGAGGAATCCAGAGGGCTGAAGCCACAGGCAGATGGGGCATGGGCTTCGGCTCGATGCACTCCACCTCCTGAGAAATCAGGCGGAAGCGGTTGCCCAGATCGACAACGGTAGCCTTGATGCCACGACCGGTCTTCGAGGTGAAGACGAGACGGGCGGTCTGCTGCTTGCGGATGCCGATGCCGAGGAAGTGAACCTCGAGTTTGGGCTTGTCGGTGGCAATCAGCGGACAGATCTCGAGCATGTGGCTCTGGAGGCAAGACGAGCGGTCGCCAGCGAAGTTGAGGGTGTAGTCCTCGAGGAACGAGCAACCTGTAGGCATGCCCTGCTGGATGACCCAGAGGGTGCGATAGAGACAGGCGGTCTTCCAGTCGCCTTCGGCACCGAAGCCGTAGCCTTCTTCCATCAGACGCTGTGAAGCGAGGCCGGGGATCTGGTCGAAGCCACAGAAGTCGGGTGCATCGATGTCGGCATCGCCGAGGTCGTCGAAGTTGGTGGTGAAGGCAGTAGCGCCTTCGTCCTTCAGCACACGGCGGAGGGCAATCTCAGCCTTGGCGCTGTTCTTCACCTTCTCCCAATAGACCTGCTCGCCACTCTCGTCGATCTTGATGGTGTAGAGTTTCTTGTACTCTTCGACGAGGTCGTCGGCCTCCTTGTCGGTGACTTTCTTGAAGTACTCCATCAGGCTGCTGACGGGGTAGTAGTCAACGTGGTAGCCCAGACGCTGCTCGAACTCCACACGGTCGCCATCGGTGACGGCCACGTTGTTCATGTTCATACCGAACATCAGACAGCGCACGTTGTGAGCATCAGCCACACCAGCGGCCACGCGAGCCCATACGGCAATCTGCTTCTGAGCCTTCTCGTCCTTCCAGTAACCGCAAACCACCTTACGGGCGATGCGCATACGGGTACAGATGTGTCCGAACTCGATGTCGCCGTGGGCGCTCTGGTTCAGGTTCATGAAGTCCATGTCGATCTCGCCCCAGGGGATTTCAGCGTTGTACTGGGTGTGGAAGTGGAGGAGGGGTTTTTGCAGTTGCTGCAGACCCTTGATCCACATCTTTGCGGGCGAGAAGGTGTGCATCCAGGTGATGATACCTACGCACTTCTCGTCGTTGTTGGCTGCCAGCATCACTTGTTCTACTTCCTTCGAACTGTTGGCTGTGCCTTTATAGATTATCTTCACGGGGATATTGCCGCTGGCGTTCAGGCCTTCGACCATCTCCTTTGAGTGACCATCGACTGCTACGACTGCGTCACCTCCATAGAGCAACTGTGCACCAGTCACCCACCAAATTTCGTAGTTTTCAAAAGTTTTCATTGTTATATTGTTTTTAATTTTTTTGAATTTAAAGGGAATTTATTGCTTCGCATGGAAGTTAAAGGGACATTACTTTCTCCGTAGAAGTGGGAATTGCAAGACATTTGTCCTTTTAACTTCCCTTTAACTTCCTTATAACTTCCTTTTAACTTCCTTTCTTATTTCTTTTTTTGGCCGTAGTAGGCGTTGGGGCCGTGCTTGCGGCTGAAATGCTTCTCGATGAGGAGCGGATTCATCGTTGTGTTCGGATTGACCGAGAACGATACGAAGGCCATTTTGGCTACTTGCTCCATGACGACGGCGTTATAGACGGCATTGTCAGGGTTCTTGCCCCATGAGAAGGGACCGTGGTTCTTCACCAGGACACCAGGCGTATGCACGGGGTTGATGTTACCGGCCTTGATACGGCGCACGATGACGTTACCCGTCTCCAGTTCGTAGTTGCCCTTGACCTCTGCCTCTGTCATATCGTCGGTGCAGGGGATGCAGTCGTGGAAGTAATCGGCATGGGTGGTGCCGATGTTGGGGATGTCCTTGCCTGCCTGAGCCCACGCAGTGGCGTAGGTGGAGTGGGTGTGGACCACACCGCCGATCTCCGGAAACTCTCTATATAATACAAGGTGTGTCGGGGTGTCGCTCGACGGGTTCAGGTCACCATCGACCACCTCGCCTGTCTTGAGGTCAACAACCACCATATCGGAAACCTTCATGACGTCGTAGTCAACGCCGGAGGGCTTGATGACTACCAGGCCGTGCTCACGGTCGATGCCGCTGACGTTGCCCCATGTGAAGAGCACGAGGTTGTGCTTCACAAGGTCGAGGTTCGCACGGAATACTTGTTCTTTCAGTTCTTCGAGCATAAAATACTTTTTTAGAAGTTAAAGGGAATTGAAAGGGAAGTTATCGCTTCGCTTGGAAGTTAAAGGGACATTACTAATGCCCTTGAGGGAGTCGCATGACATATGTCCTTTTAACTTCCCTTTAACTTCCTTATAACTTCCTTTCCATTCCATAATTATTAATTACAATTTAAAATTAGGATCCTCGTTGTAGATACGTTTATTGAAACGGTAGAGGGAGGCACCACGTTTGGAGCCTTTCTTGTCGATCAGTTCTGTCTTCTCGATGAAGTCCATCTCCTTGATACGCTTGCGGAAGTTACGCTTGTCGAGTTCTTCACCGTGAATGGCCTCGTAGAGGTGCTGCAATTGCGTGAGGGTGAAGAGACTCGGTAACAGACGGAACCCGATGGGCTCGGTCTTGATCTTCTGTCGCATCAACTTCAGGGCCTTGTGTACCATCTCGTTGTGGTCGGAGTAGAGATGGGGGATATCGTCGATATTCACCCATTCCACACGGTGCTCCTTGCGCAGACGGTCTTCGTAGTCGTTCACGTTGATGAGCGCATAGTAGGCAATGGAGATGACACGTTCACCGGGATCGCGATCCACACTGCCGAAGGCTCCCACTTGTCGCATATAGACATTTCTGAGTCCGGTGAGGTCGTAGAGCACACGGTTGGCAGCCTCGTCGATGTTCTCATCGCTGCGAACGAAGCCTCCGTAGAGACTCCATTCGCCACGACCGGGATCCATCTGGCGCTTGCCAATCAGTATGCGCAACTTGCCTTCGTCGAAGCCAAAGATGATGCAATCGACTGACACCCAGACTTTTGAATGCTCACCATAGAAAGTGGTCATATCTCTTGTCGCTTACCAGAAATAAATGTAGAATGCAACGGTGAAGCCGAGGATGATCAACGTGTGGATGACATCCCAGTGGTTCCAACTCTTGCGGGTAGCCTCAATCTGCTCAGGTGTGCTGGTGCCAAAGACGAGCCCCTGGATCTTCTGCTCGGAGGGAGCCTCGGTGAAGAGTGACACCACAATGACGATGAGACAACAGACAATCAGCATCACGCCACAGAAGAACAGCCAGTTGAAGTCGTAGAACACTGCCTTGAACCAAGTGTCGGCAGCATCGGTGGCATTGCTGTAATAGACCTTTGCACCCAGACGGGTCAGACCGATGATGATACCAGAGAGCAGACCCCACTGGCCACCCTTTGCAGAAGCACGCTTCCAGGTGATACCCAGCAGGAAGGCGGCTGCGATACCAGGAGCCAGCACAGACTGAACGTCCTGCAGGTAGTTGTAAAGCACATTACCTACGGAACGCATGATGGGAATCCAAAGGATACCGAGGACCACGATGACGACGGTAGCGGTCTGGCCGATACGGACGAGGCTCTTCTCAGATGTCTCGGGCTTCAGGCGCTTCCAGAAGTCGATGGTGAACAGCATGGCTGAAGAGTTGAACAGGGATGCCAGCGACGACATCAGGGCTGCGAGGATACCACAGACCACAAGACCCTTCACACCGGCAGGCAGGATCTTTGCCACGAGGGTGGGGAAGGCGGCGTCGGCATTAGGCGTACCGTCGGCGAGCAGAGGCAGGAAACCACCAGCTCCAGCATACTTCTGGTGCAGGGCGAATGCAATCATACCGGGGATGAGGAAGAGGAATACGGGCAACAACTTCAGATAGGCTCCGAAGATGGTACCACGACGGCTCTCCTTCTCGTTCTTACCAGACAGTACACGCTGTACGATATACTGGTCGGTACACCAGTACCAGAAACCGATGACTGCCGAACCGATCAGGGCACCCAGCCAGGGGTACTGTGGGTCGGTGTTGGAACGCATCAGGTGAATCATCGTACCTGTGGCGCCTTCGTAGTTAGGCTTCACGTCGCAGAGTTGGAGCATCTGGTCCCAACTGCCGAGGGCCTTCATACCCAGAACGAGGATGATGAGTGAACCCAAGAGCAGGATAGGTGTCTGCAGCACGGAGGTGTAGAGCACACTCTTCATACCACCGAAGATGGTGTAGATGGCTGTGATGACAACCAGTCCGATGGCGGCAATCCAGAAGAAGTCGATGCCCCAGAGTTCCTCGATACCGAATACCTGCTGGAACACGAGACCACCGGCATAAACCGTTACAGCCACCTTGGTCAGCACATAACTGATGAGAGAGATGACTGAGAGGATGGTGCGACTCTGTGTGTTGTAGCGACGCTCCAGGAACTCAGGCATCGTATATACCATGCTTCGTGTATAGAAAGGTACGAACACCCATCCGAGAATCAGGATCATCCATCCCTGAATCTCCCAGTGGGCCATTGCCATACCAGAGGATGCACCGGCTCCAGCAAGACCAATCAGGTGCTCAGAACCGATGTTTGAGGCGAAGATAGAGGCACCGATGGCAATCCATGTTGCATCTTTACCACCCAAGAAATAATCTGCAGAGTTATCGTTCTTTTGGCTGACAACCCATAGTACAATGCCGATCAGCGCACAGCAGAAGACGCCAATGACAATCCAGTCTAATAATGCCATATCAATTTACAATTTTACAATTTACCAATTACAATTTATTTATTTCACTGAGAACTTGTAGGCAGCGTGGCTGAAGTACTTCTCACCGGGGTTCAGGACCGGCTGTACCCAGTTGGGCTTGTTGGGAGAATCAGGATACTTCTGGCTCTCCAAGCAGACGCTCACGTGCTGCGGATATGGGCCGTGCTTGTGCTCGATGTTCAGTTCGTTGCCAACACCTTGGAAGTTGCCGCTATATACCTGTACACCCGGCTCGTTGGTAAACATCTCCATGAAAATGCCGGTCTTGGGGCTGTAGAGGCTGGCGCAGACCTGTGTATCATCACCCTTGTTGTCCTTGAATGTGTTCAGACACCAGTTGTGGTCGTAGCCACCGGCATTCTGGATCTGGTCGAACTGCGACTTGATGCTGTCGCCAATGGCATGAGGCGTACGGAAGTCCATCGGTGTGCCCTCAACCGACTTGATCTCACCTGTGGGAATGTAGAGCGTGTCGCTGGGGGTGAAATTGTCGGCATTCACATAAAGCTCCATATCATAGCCGGGCTGTGTGAAGTCACCACTCAGATTGTAATAGTTGTGGTTGGTCTGGTTGATGATGGTCGGCTTGTCAGTCTCTGCCTCCCATGTGATGTCGAGGATATTGTCAGATGTTACCCGATAAATCGTTGTGGCCATCACCTTGCCAGGGAAGCCGTTTTCGCCATCAGCAGCGACAATCGTTAGTCTCAGGATAGAGTCGCCTACCTGTTCTGCGTCGTAAACCTGATTCATCCAGCCTGTGGTGCCACCACCATGCAGACAGTTAGGACCGTCGTTCTGCTTCAACTGATACTCGGTATCATTGAGGGTGAACTTACCGTTCTTGATACGGTTGGCATAACGTCCAACGCTTGATCCGTAGTCGGTGGGAGAGTTGAGGGTATCAGCATACTGGGCGATGTTGTCGAAACCGAGCACAACGTCAGTGGGGTTGCCTTCCTTGTCAGGAACGACGAGAGATACCACGCGTCCACCATAGTTGGTGATGCAGACTTCCATACCGTTCTGGTTCTTCAGGGTGAAGAGTTTCACGGGCTTGTTTTGGATGGTGGTGTCAAACTTGGCAGGATCAAGACCTGATACCGTTAACTGGGGAGCCTGTTGGCCTCCTTTTGCACATGAGAGCATCAGCGCTACTACACCGAGGCTCAGGAAACTACTCTTAAGTACTTTCATTTTCATACGTTTTAAGTTGTTACAAATGTTAGAGTTTTAATTTTGGGTGTAAATTTACAACTTATTTCCGAAATGACAAAACGAAATGGCATAAAATTTAGCGGTAAAGTGTAAAAATAACACTTTACCGCTATTATTTAACCTTTGCTAACACAAAATGTGTGCTCAAGGTAGCTTTTAGCAGAGTTTGCGGGAGCCGTCGCCAATCACAACATCATAGACCTTCGGTTCATGTCCATACTTCTCCTTGAATTTCTTCTTGGCGTCTTCGATGAACGACTTGTAGAGGTCGTTGCGGACGAGGTTGATGGTGCAACCGCCGAATCCGCCACCCATGATACGTGAACCCGTCACACCGTTCTCCTTGGCGATATCGTTCAGGAAATCGAGTTCCTCGCAGGATACTTCGTAGTCCTTCGACAATCCTTCGTGGGTCTGATACATCAGTTCGCCAACCTTCTCGTAATCGCCTTCGTTGAGGGCATCGCAGACGCCCAGCACACGGTCTTTCTCACCGAGCACGAACTTGGCACGCTTGTAGTCCTCAGCACCTACCTCTTCCTTCACTTCCTCCAACTGCTCCCAAGTGCAGTCGCGCAGGGTCTCGAACTTACCCTCCGGATGCTTGGCCTGAATGTGTTTCACCACATTCTCGCAGGAGTTGCGACGGTCGTTATAGGGCGAGCCGGCCAACTGGTGCTTCACGACGCTGTCGAGCAGCACGAGACGATAGCCGTCGGGCTTGAAGGGGAAGTACTCGAATTCACGACTGCGACAGTCGAGGCGCATCAGACAGCCTGCCTTTCCGAAGACGGAGGCGAACTGATCCATGATGCCACAGTTCACGCCACAGTAGTTGTGCTCGGTAGCCTGACCAGCCAGAGCCATATCCCACTGGGATACTTTGTTGTCGCCGAAGATGTCATTCAGACCGAAGGCAATACAACTCTCCATAGCAGCACTTGAAGACATGCCTGCACCGAGGGGAACGTCGCCAGCAAAGGCAATATTGAAACCTTTAACGGGTACTCCCAACTTCTTCATTTCATGGGCGATACCGTAGATGTAACGAGACCAACTTGCACGTGGCCCGTTGGGGTCGCTCAACTTGAAATCGACACGATCCTTCAGGTCGATGGCATAGGCCATTACCGTGTCTTCTGTGCCATTGGCACGCATCTCTGCCATGATACCTTTGTCCACTGCTCCGGGGAACACGAATCCACCATTGTAGTCGGTGTGCTCACCAATCAGGTTGATACGTCCGGGAGAGGTATATACGTTGCCGGTCTTTCCATCAAAGTGCTTGATGAAACGGCTTCTTACAAATTCAATGTCCATCATATCAATTAATAATTTACAATTTGACGATTTAGTCTACCTTGATGTCGGTATTCACGTTCTTGCAGCCTGCGAGGGCATAGAAGAGGATATATGCCAGCATGGCAATGACCAGCCAGTAACTGAGGATCGGGCCTACCGACTTGGCAATGGCCTCTTGGATCAGTGGCATGATACCACCACCAACAACCATCGTCATGAAGATGCCGGAAGCAGCCTCCGTATACTTGCCGAGTCCCTCCACGGAGAGGTTGAAGATACCACCCCACATGATAGAGGTACAAAGACCACAGGCGGGAATGATAAAACTCTTAGCCGGTACATCATGTCCGTTGAAACTGATGGTGATACTCTCCGGCATAAAGATGGCAACGACCAGCAATGCAATGGCAATGGCACTCACCGTAGACAGTTGCAACTTCGTGGAGACCTTGCCAGAGATGGCACTGGAACAGGCACGTCCGATCATCATCAGGAGCCAGTAGGCTGCTGCCAGTGTGCCACCGACGGCTGCTGCACCCTCGAAGCCGAGGTCAGTCACGTAGAAATTCAACTCCATGGGAATACCGATCTCGATACCCACATAGAAGAAGATGGCAATCACACCGAGCACACAATGGCGGAAGGCCAATGGACTGCGCTCGTATTTGGGCTGTACCTTTCCGAGTGTAGGTTCGGGGATGGAGACACGGCTGATGATGACAAACGAGATGGCGAAGACAGCCATACCGATGAAGAGCAGGGGAGCCACATCGCTCATGCTGGTGTCTTTGGTGACGGTACCCACGAGGATACCTGCCAACAGCGGGGTCAGCGTACCCGTGAGAGAGTTCATCGTACCGCCAATCTGGATCAACTGGTTACCCTTATTGCCACCACCTCCCAGAAGGTTCAGCATCGGGTTCACCACGGTGTTCAGCATACAGACGCAGAAACCGCAGATGAAGGCACCCAGCAGGTAGATGATCAGGTTGAGGGCCACAGGGATGCTGTCATAGGTGAAGACGTATGTGCCTGCACCGACGAGGCTTGAAAGATACTGGAACACCAGACCCACGATACCTACGATCAGTGCCGTCAGTGCCGTCTTCTTATAGCCGTACTTGACAAGCATCTTTCCTGCCGGAATACCCATGAAGAGATAGGCGGCAAAGTTCATCAAGTTACCCCATGCCTTGGCAAAAGGATACTCAAATCCCCAGATGTTGCCGAATGGTGCACCCATGTTCGTCACAAAACTGATCATCGCGAAGATGAAGCACATGGTGATAATGGCAATCAGTTTGCCATTGTTCTTTGTCTCAGTCATATTGTCTAACTTTATTTCTGTGTTTGGTTACTCAACGATACCGAAACGATAGATCGTCTTCTGCTTGTAGCGCTCGCCTGGTCTCAGTACCACACTGGGGAAGTACGGACGGTTAGGCGTGTCGGGGAAGTGCTGAGCCTCGAAGCAGACAGCCGAGCGGAACGGGAATGTGCAGCCGTTGGCGCCCTTATAGCCCGTCGCATAGTTGGCCGTGTAGAGTTGCATACCGGGTTCTGTTGTAAAGACTTCCATCGTACGTCCGCTCTTCGGTTCCGTCACTTTGGCGGCAAAACTCAGTTCACCCTCCTCGCGCTTGTTCAGCACGTAGTTGTGGTCAAAGCCCTTGCCGAACTTGATCTGCTCGTGGTCGGCCTCGATATCCTGTCCGAAGGGTTTCGGCTTGCGGAAATCGAACGGTGTACCTTCTACCTTCAGGATCTCACCTGTAGGAATGGCTGTGGCGTCGGTGGGCAGATAGAAATCTGCATTGATCTCACAGATCTGATCCAGGATGTCTGGGGTGGGGTCTGCTGTACCGGCCAGTGAGAAGAAGGCGTGATGCGTCAGGTTCACGATGGTCTTCTTATTCGTGGTTGCCAGATACTCAATCACCAGTTCGTTCAGGTCGGTGAAGGTGAATTCCACTGTCACGTCCAGTTCGCCTGTAAAGCCTTCCTCACCATAGGATGAAATACGGTGCAGGGCCAGTGAGCGCGGGCCCATCTGACGTGCATCCCATACTTTGGCATGGAAACCGGTAGGACCGCCGTGCAGATGGTTCGGGCCATCGTTGAGCGCCAACTGATACTCTTTACCGTTCAGGGTGAACTGCCCCTTGCAGATACGGTTACCCCAACGGCCAATCAGTGTTGACAAGAAGGGTTCCTTACCGCTCGTGAGTTGCTTGATGCTGTCATGACCCTGAATAACGTTTGCTACTTTGCCATCCTTATCAGGCACCATAATGGCACAGATCGCACCACCATAATTACTGATTGCTACTTCGTAACCCTTACGGTTCCTAAGGATGTACAGATCGGTTTTCTTACCGTTGATTGTGGCCTGGAAGTTCTCCCGCTTCAGACCACACAGATTCGCTGTTTCTGTTGTATTAGCCATAATTGATATGTTTTTAGTTACAAAACTATCTGTCTGCAAAGTAACAGAAAAAAAAATGCTGAAGGATGTATTAAAAAACGCTAAATGCCGTTTTTGAGCAGGTCTGCGACCACATAAGTGCTACCTCCAATGAACACAAAATCGTCTGAATCGGCGGTTTTCATCGCTGATTGGTAGGCTTCTGCGACGGTCGGATAACCTTCGCCTTTCAGTCCGTGCTGTTCACCGATGATTTTCAGTACGGCTTCTGATACGGCACGCTTGTTAGCCGACTTAGCAAAATAATAGGTGGCATCTTTGGGCAGCAGATCGATGACGCCTTCGATGTCCTTGTCATCCACCATGCCGAAGACGATATGCTTGTTCTTGCACTTGACCTGTGCGATTTGTTGGCTAAGATATTGCCAACCGCCAACGTTATGGCCTGTATCACAGACAACGAGCGGATTTTTCTGTAGTACCTGCCATCTGCCCATCAGTCCTGTCGTTTCACAGACGGACATGAAGCCTTCCGCAATCTCCTTTCCTTTCGCTTCGGATTTGGAGTTGTCTTTGAAACGGTACATATAGCCCATTTTTTCCAATTGCCTGATGGCAGTCAGAATGGTGTTGGCGTTCTTCTCCTGATAGAGACCCATGAGTTCGCCCTGTAAAGTGCCGTAGTGTTCGGTCTGGTATTGCATCCCGTTGTCCAATAGTTGGACACCCGTCACTTCGGGCTGGTCTTCAGCAAAGGTGATGGGGGCTTTTACCTCTCTGGCTATCGCCTCGAAGATGCCTCTTGTCTCTGGTGTGGTCTCACCAATTACCACAGGTACACCCTTCTTGATGATGCCGGCCTTCTCCATCGCAATCTGTTCCAGCGAACTCCCGAGTTGCTGCATGTGGTCGTAACTGATGTTGGTAATTACCGACAGGATGGGGGTGATGATGTTCGTACAGTCGAGACGTCCGCCGAGTCCCACCTCGATGACGGCTATATCTACACGCTTGTCGCTGAAGTATTTCAGCGCCATCGCTGTCGTCACTTCGAAGAATGATGGGGTCAGGGGCTCGAAGAAGGCTTTTCCGTTCTGCACGAAGTCCGTCACATATTCATGATCGATGGGATGTCCGTTGACACGGATGCGTTCGTCGAAATCCACCAGATGGGGTGACGTGTAAAGACCTACCTTGTAACCGCATTTCTGCAGGATGGCTGCCAATGTGTGTGAACAGGATCCTTTGCCGTTGGTACCTGCAACGTGTATAGTCAGATAGTGACGGTGTGGGTGACCGTAGTGCTCATCGAACTTCAGACTGTTTTCAAGTCCCTCTTTATAGCCCGACATGCCCAGGTTCTCGAACATGGGAACCTGTTCATACAGATATTTGCAGGTCTCGCTGTAGGTCATACCTTATTATATATTAATTGAAATAATTCTTGAAACGCTGGAAGATGGAGTCTCGTGTCTGCTTGTCGCCCTTGAAGTTATCGCTTTGCTTGAAACGCTCCACGGTCTCTTTCTCCTCGCGACTCAGGGTCTTCGGCACATAGACGCTGATGTTCACCACCAGATCGCCCTTGCCTGAGCCGTAGCCTTGTACGGCGGGCAGTCCCTTGCCTCTCAGGCGCAGGGTCTTGCCGGGCTGTGTGCCGTTGTCCAGTTTCACCTTCAGTCGGGTACCGTCAATCGTCGGTATTTCCACCTCGCCACCGAGGGCTGCTGTCGGGAAGTCGAGTAGCAGGTTATATATCAGATCGTTGCCATCACGGATGAAGGTGTCGTTTTCCTCCTCCTCGATAAATACTTGTATGTCGCCACTGATGCCATTGTGTTTGCCGGCATTGCCTTTGCCTGGTACGTTTACCACCATACCTTCGGCTACGCCTGCAGGGATGTTGATCTCCACAACTTCCTCGCCTTTCTCGATACCGGTACCGCCACAGTGCTTACATTTGTTCTTGATCACCTGACCCTCGCCTCCACAGGTAGGACAGACGCTCTGCTGCTGCATCATACCGAAGATGCTCTGGGTGGTGTGAGTGATGACACCCTGTCCGTGACAGGTGGGACACTGTTCTTTGCCGCTGCCGGCCTCTGCACCGCTGCCGCTACAATGGGGGCAGGGGATATCCTTGCGTACCTTGAATTTCTTGGTAACGCCCTTGTTGATCTCCTCCAACGACAGTTTCACTTTCAGGCGCAGGTCGCTACCACGATGCTGCTGGGGACGATGCGAACCGCCACCGAAGCCTCCGAAGCCGTGTCCGCCAAAGATATCGCCGAACATCGAGAAGATGTCGTCCATGTTCATCGAGGCGCCACCGAAGTTGCTGAAGTCGAAGCCGCCCATGCCTGGACCGTTGAAACCGAACTGATCGTACTGCTGACGTGTCTTCGGGTCGTGCAACACGTTGTAGGCTTCTGCAGCCTCCTTGAATTTCTCCTCGGCCTCCTTGTCACCAGGGTTGCGGTCCGGGTGGTATTTGATGGCTATTTTTCGATAGGCCTTCTTAATCTCGTCTTCTGATGCGCCCTTCTCGACGCCCAGCACCTCATAATAATCTCGTTTTTGTGCCATTATTCACTTTTCACTTATCACTTATCACTTTTCACTGTCCCACTGCCACCTTTGCGTGGCGGATTACTTTATCGTTCAGTTTGTATCCCTGCTGCAGACAGTCGATTACCTTTCCCTTCTTGTCGTCGCCCATGCCTGGCACCATGGCCACAGCCTCATGCACGTCTGTGTCGAAGTCGGCATCAACGGTCTCTATCTTGCTCACCCCCTGAGCCTCCAGCGTCTTCATAAACTTCTGGTAAATCAGGGTCATGCCCTCACGCAGCACTTCGGGGTCGTCGGTCTTCTCGCCATTGGCGATGGCCCGCTCCATATCGTCGAGGATGGGCAGAATAGCAGCGATAAACTTCTCACCACCGTTCAGGATCAGTTCGGCACGCTCCTTCAGGGTACGCTTGCGATAGTTCTCAAACTCTGCCACTGAGCGCAGCCACTTGTCTTTCAGTTCGGCTATCTCCTCCTGAGCTTTCTCCAAGGGATTCTCTTCCTCGGCGTCCTCTTCATTTTTTACTTCTTCCGATTCTGCCTCTTTGTCAGTTTCGTCAACGGGAGCCTCTTCCAAAGTCTCCTCGTCCTCGATATTTATATCTTTTTCTGTCATAATAGCGTTGTTTAAAGTTCCTCAAAAAAATCAGCAAATACTATGCCACATTTCACTTCTCACTTCTTACGCGTACATCTTTGCTTTTTGTTCCTTGATGGCCTCGTCGTAGATGTAGTCATCGTAGGTCATCAGTTTGTCGATGGTGCCTTTCGGCGTCAGTTCGATGATGCGATCGGCCACAGTATTGATGAATTCATGGTCGTGCGAGGCGAAGATGATGTTACCCTTGAATTGTATCAGGTTGTTGTTGAATGCCTGAATCGACTCCAGATCGAGGTGGTTCGTCGGTGTGTCGAGAATGAGACAGTTGGCGTTCTTCAACTGCATACGTGCAATCATACAGCGCATTTTCTCACCACCGGAGAGCACATTCACATGCTTCAGCACATCCTCCTCCTTGAAGAGCATACGACCCAGGTACGACTTCATCGTCACCTCGTTGCCCGGGCCCCACTGTGAGAGCCAGTCCACGAGGTTCATCTCGCTCTGGAAGAACTCGGTATTGTCGAGTGGGAGGTAGGCCGTCGTGATGGTTACGCCCCACTTATAGGTGCCGGCATCGGCCTCGCGATTGCCGTTGATAATCTCGAAGAGAGCCGTCATTGCCTTGGGATTGTGACTCAGGAAGACGGTCTTCTGTCCCTTCTCGATGGTGAAACTTACGTTGTCGAAGAGTACCGTTCCGTCGGGATCGGTGGCCTTCAGACCTTCCACTTCGAGAATCTGCGTACCAGGCTCACGCTCCATTGAGAAGATGATACCTGGGTATTTTCGTGTTGAGGGCGTAATCTCTTCCACGTTCAACTTCTCCAGCATCTTCTTGCGTGAGGTGGTCTGTTTCGACTTGGCCACGTTGGCGCTGAATCGGCGGATGAACTCCTCCAACTGCTTGCGCTTCTCCTCGGCCTTCATCTTCTGGTTCTGCGCCTGGCGCAAAGCCAACTGCGAACTCTCGTACCAGAACGAGTAATTACCTGAGAAGAGCGTCACCTTACCGAAGTCGATATCCACCGTCTGCGTCGAGACGGCGTCGAGGAAGTGACGGTCGTGAGAGACTACAAGCACGCACTGCTCCAGATTCGACAAGTACTCCTCCAACCACTGTACGGTATCGAGGTCGAGGTCGTTCGTGGGCTCGTCGAGTAATAGGTTGTCTGGATGTCCGAACAGCGCCTTGGCGAGCATCACACGCACCTTCTCGTTGTTCGATATCTCGGCCATCTGCTTATAGTGCTGTCCCTCTGCCACACCTAAATTCTGCAACAACTGGGCAGCTTCGCTCTCGGCCTCGTAGCCGTTCATCTCGGCGAAGGCCATCTCCAGTTCAGCGGCTCGGTTGCCGTCCTCCTCCGTCATCTCAGGCTTGCTGTAAAGGGCCTCGCGCTCCTTCATGTTTTCCCACATCGGCTTGTGGCCCATGAGCACGGTGTCCATCACGGTAAACTCGTCGTATTTGAAGTGGTCCTGCTCCAGCACGCTCATGCGCTCGCCGGGCAGCATCTCGATGGTTCCCTTGTTGGGCTCCAAGTCACCACTGATAGCACGGAGTAGGGTGGATTTACCGGCTCCGTTGGCACCGATGATGCCGTAGATATTGCCGCTGGTGAACTTCAGGTTCACGTCCTTGTAGAGCGTCTTCTTGCCGAACTGAATGGCCAAGTTTGTTACTGTAATCATCTCTTTCTCTTATACCTTATTTATATATATACTATTCATTGAGGGTGCAAAGGTACAAAAAAATCTCCAAAAGCCCATCGACTTTCGGAGATTTTTTGCGCTCACAGGCGGACGTTGATGCCTTCGGAGCGGAGGTATTGCTTGAGTTCAGGGATTGGAATCTCGCCGAAGTGGAAGACGCTGGCAGCAAGGGCGGCATCGGAGTGACCCTCGATGAAGGTGTCTCGGAAATGCTCCTTGCAACCGGCACCACCGCTGGCGATGATGGGGATGGAGAGATTGTCGGCGAGTTCACGCAGGGCCTCGTTGGCATAACCGTTCTTCGTGCCGTCGTGGTTCATCGAAGTGAAGAGGATTTCGCCTGCACCACGCTCCTGCGCCTCATGGGCCCACTCGAACAGGCCTCTTTCCGTGCGTTCGCGACCTCCCTTGAGATAGCAGTGCCATCCGTCAGAATCCAAACGGGCATCGATGGCGCAGACACAGACCTGCGAGCCGAAGCGGTTGGCGATCTCGCTGATGAGTTCTGGATTACGGATGGCTGCGCTGTTGACACTCACCTTGTCGGCTCCTGCATAGAGCAGGCGCTCTACGTCGGCGAGTTCGTTGATGCCGCCACCCACGGTGAAGGGGATGTTTATCTCACGGGCCACTCGAGTCACCATCTCGGTAAAGGTCTTGCGACCCTCGAAACTTGCGGTGATGTCGAGAAAGCATAGTTCGTCGGCACCCTGTTCGGAGTAGGCCTTGCCCAGTTCCACGGGGTCGCCCGCTGAGCGCAGGTTGACGAAGTTGGTGCCTTTGACGGTTTCACCGTCCTTCACGTCTAAACAGGGTATGATTCGTTTTGCCAGGCCCATTTTAATTTACAATTTACAATTTGACAATTTCTTTTAGTCGCTACGCTTTGTAAAAGCGCTAAAGCGAGTCCAATTTATAATTGATCAGTTCTCTTAGGTCAATCTTCCCCTCATATATCGCCTTGCCGAAGACGACGGCAGGGATGCCTGCTGCGTCAAGGGCCATGATATCGTCGAGGGATGATACACCGCCGCTGGCGATAAGATGCAGTTCCGGATAGGCTTCCATCACCTCGCTGTAGAGGCCGATGGCTGGACCTGAGAGGGTGCCGTCCTTCGAGATTTCCGTACAGAGCACGTTGCGCACGCCAGCATCGATATACTTTTGCAGGAAGGGCAACAGGTCTTCGGCGGAATCTTCTTTCCACCCGTTGATGCTGATCTTGCCGTGTCGCACGTCGGCGCCTAGGATCATGCGCTCAGGGCCGTATTTCTCCAACCAACCCATGAAGAGGTCGGGTTGGGTGACGGCGATAGATCCTACCGTTACCATAGCGGCTCCAGCGGCAAAGGCCTTTTCTATATCCTCGTCGGTTTTGATACCTCCGCCGAAATCGACGGTGAGTTGCGTGTCCGTCGTAATCGCACGCAACACTTCATCATTCACGATGTGCTTCGACTTTGCGCCGTCGAGATCGACCACATGGAGGCGACGGAAACCGATCTCCTCAAACTCCTTGGCCACTTCGGCAGGGGAGTCGCGATAGACGGTCTTCTGGTCGTAGTCGCCCTTGGTCAGACGTACGCACTGGCCGTTGATGATGTCGATGGCGGGAATGAGTTCGATCATTTTTGAATTTTGAAGTTTGATTTTTGAAGTTTATGATTACTATAAAGCCAGAAAATTCCGTAAAATCTGTTCGCCTACCTTACCGCTCTTCTCGGGGTGGAACTGACAAGCGTAGAAATTGTCCTTGTGCATCGAGGCGGAGTAGGGCAGGATATAGTCGGCTGTGGCGATAGTTTCTGTGCAGAGGGGCACATAGTAACTGTGCACGAAATAGACGTAGCCACCCTCAATGCCTTCCATCAGCGGTGAACGGGTATCGTAAAGTTTGTTCCAACCCATACAGGGCACCTTGTCCTCATGGCGCTCAGGCTGGAAACGCTTCACCTCGGCATCGAAGATGCCGATGCAGTCAGCGTCGCCCTCCTCGGAATGCTTACAGAGCAGTTGCTGTCCCACGCAGATGCCGAAGACGGGCTGCTTTAAATCACGAATCACCTCGTCGAGCCTTCTGGCCTTCAGGTATTCCATCGCCTCGCCGGCATGACCCTGTCCTGGGAAGAGCACACGGTCGGCCTTCTGCAGCAGTTCGGCATCATCCGTCAGCACGGGTTCGATACCCATCCGCCTCAGGGCGTTGATGACGGAATAGATATTCCCTGCATTATATTTTACGATTGCTACATTCATTTGTCTTGAACTCCTTGTCTCCCTGTCTCCTTAACTAAAAATAATCGTCTTGTTCTTATAGGTGAGGATCTTGCGCTGGATATGCTTCGAGACGGCATGCGAGAGCACGATCTTCTCCAGGTCCTTGCCTTTGAGCACGAGACTCTCAGGTGTGTCCTTATGGGTGATACGGGTCACGTCTTGTTCGATGATAGGGCCGGCATCGAGGTCGGCAGTGACGTAATGGCTGGTGGCGCCGATAATCTTCACACCACGCTCGTAGGCCTGATGATAGGGCTTGGCGCCGATAAAGGCAGGCAGGAACGAGTGGTGGATATTAATAATATGGTGAGGATATTCGGCAATCATCTCGTCGCTGATGATCTGCATATAACGGGCCAGCACGATGAACGAGATGTCCTCCTTTTTCAGCAGTTCCATCTCGGCCTGTTCCACCTCTGCCTTGTTGGAGTGATCCTTCTTGATGCTCCACACGTAGTAGGGGATACCGAACTGGTCGGCCACGTAGCGCAGATCCTCGTGGTTGCTCACGATGCAGGGGATGTCGCAATTGAACTCGCCTGCCTTCCAGCGTGCCAGCAGGTCGTAGAGGCAGTGGCTCATCTTACTCACGAATATCGCCATGCGTGGGCGCTTGTCGCTGTAATAGAGCGAGAACTTCATCTGGTAGCGCTGGGCATAGAGCGTGGTGATATAATCATAGAGTTTGTCGCGAGGAATTAAAAAACCTTCAAGTTCCCATTCTATACGCATAAAGAACATGCCATCTACCTTATCGACATACTGGTCGAGATAGACGATGTTGCCTTTGTTGTCTGTAATAAACTTCGTCACTTCTGAAATGATTCCCTGTTGGTCGGGACAGTGCAGAAGCAGAATTGCTGTTGTATCCATTTATATAATTTACAATTTGACAATTTCTTTTAGTCGCTACGCTTTGTAAAAGCGCTAAAGCGAGTCCAATTTATTATTTTTTTCTTCTTCGTTGTCGGCGGAGCGCAGGATGATACTGGTGGCGCCGAGGGTGAAGAGGGTGCCGTCGTCGATGATGCGACGCTCCTTGGGGGAGAGTTCCACATTGTCAACGAAGGTGCCTGTATTGCTGTTGTTGTCTTTCAGTGTATAACGGAGCGCCCCGTGCTTGTCGCGAGAGACGGTGATGGTGCAGTGGTTCAGATCGACACTGGGGTCAACGGTCTCGAAGGTGCAGTTGGCGGGGTTGCCTTTCTGGTAACGGCCGATTACATTGTCGCCCATCCTGAGGGGGATGACCTGTTTGTAGTGGAACACATTCTCGATGACAACTATCGAACCACAACCTTCCTCGTTGGCCTGTTCGTCGGGGTTCTCGTCCTTCTGGCGGTTCTTCAGTTTGCTGACACCCATACGGATGCCGAACTCCTTGCCGCAGTCAGGACATTTGAAGACCAGTGACTGGCCTGCCTCATACTGGGTTTCATCGAAGGTGATGTATTGGTCACATTTGGGACAACGGACACGCTTCATACTCCTGTTTCCTGACTCCTGTCTTCTTTTATTTTAAGCACCCAGGCCTCTTCGAGTCCTTTCCGCTTCTGGATTCTGTTCAACTTGTTGTAAGCCTCGTTGACTGTCCTGAAATTTCCGTATATGACGCGTGTGACATTGTT
Organism: uncultured Prevotella sp.; assembly: GCA_905233555.1. Classification (GTDB taxonomy): domain Bacteria; phylum Bacteroidota; class Bacteroidia; order Bacteroidales; family Bacteroidaceae; genus Prevotella. Next base: position 26,729 of record CAJODF010000043.1, read on the forward strand.
GCGGATAAATACCTCAGCCTCGGCATAGCCTTTCTGGTGCAGTTCCTCCACGAAAGCATTGGCATTCTTCTTGGAGATATAACTGGCGAGGACGATGCAGTAGTGGATATTCTGACTACTGGCAGCGACAGACGTGGTGTCGGCCTTCGTTTCGGTCTTTGCGACCTCCTTGGCTGGGGCCACGGAATCGTTTTTGACTACAGGCTTCTGCGTGTCTATCTTGCTGATGTCAATCTTCTCTATGTTGGAGTCCTTCGGCATCATGCCCACGAGGATGGAATTGTTCAGATTGCCCATGCTCTGGTGGCTGTTCTCGCTGTTGGTGACGGGTGTCGTCATCAGGAAGAAGGCGAGGACGGCGGCTGCAACGGCAACGGCATTGCGCACCCACGACATCTTGATGACGATAGCACGCTCCTCTTCCTCCTCTTCTGTCACAACCTCTGCGACGTCCGTTGTTTCCACGTTGTCGGCGGGTTCTGCTGCCTCTGCGACGGCCTCCATCACTGGGGCTGGGGCTTTCTGCTGTTTGGCTATTTCGCCCAACGGCGCAAAGTCGAAGGAGGAAAGACCATAGAGTTGGGGGGTGAGGATGCCAGCCTCGCAGGGAGAGAAGATGTACTTACCATCTTCGTTGATGGAGAGCACGCCGATGTCATTCAGTTCGTACCGCCCCTCGTTCTCCAGGTGCTGCTTCAGTTCATTGACCTCATCTTCGATTCTCCGCAGGGCCTCAGGGTAACTCATGTCGTAGGCTTCCACATACGACTGCACCAGCAGGGAGTCGTTCATGGTGAGTTGGGGATTGAAGCCGAGGGTGCGCAATGGCGGGAGGAACGTATGGTCGTCCTCGTCATAGCGGGCCTCTGTGTGGTGGGCCATAAAGCCTCCCAAACCAGGCACGATGACGCAGTCATTACCCAACAAAAGAATCTCAATATGTCTGTCCAATTCAATCACGAGTGCAAAATTACTGCTTTTTTGTGAGATAAACAAATAAAAGAAACTTAAAAATTCGATAAAATAAAAAAAAAGCATTATCTTTGCATCCAAATTGAGAAATATGGATTACATCAAGACTGAAATAGAGGGTGTGTTCATCATCGAGCCGAGGGTGTTTTGCGATGCCCGAGGTTATTTCATGGAGGCCTGGAAACAGGCGGAGTTTAACGAGCATGTGGGGCGTGTCGATTTCATTCAGGACAATGAGTCGAAGTCCTCTTTCGGTGTTCTCAGGGGCTTGCACTACCAGAAGGGCGACCTCTCGCAGGCCAAACTCGTACGCGTTATAAAAGGTAAGGTGTTGGATGTGGCGGTGGATATCCGCAAGTCGAGTCCTACCTTCGGTAAGCACGTGATGGTGGAACTGAGCGAGGAGAACAAGCGCCAGTTCTTCATCCCCCGTGGTTTTGCCCACGGATTCTTGGTGCTGAGCGAGGAGGCTATCTTTACTTATAAGGTAGATAATCCCTATGCCCCTCAGGCTGAGGCTGGTATCCGTTGGAATGATCCTGCACTCGGCATCGAGTGGCCCATCGATCCTGCGCAGGTGCAGACGAGTGAGAAGGATTTGAAGCAACCCTTCCTGAAAGAAGCAGAAGTATTTGAATGATAACGAGATGAAGAGACAACTATTAATCATATTGACAGTCGTTTTCCTTGTTGGTTGTTCCCGTCAGCAGACCAAAGTGGAGGAAGTCCAGGAAAGTCGCGAGGCCAAGGCGATGCTGCAAGGCGTCTGGGTGGATAAGGAGTCGGGCGACGTGTCGTTCCGTGTGAAGGGCGATACCATCTTCTATGCCGACACCACCAGTATGCCAGCCTATTTCAAGATCGTAGGCGACTCGCTGGTCTTTGCCTCTGGCACCAAGTACGGCATTGAGAAGCAGACGGAACATCTGTTCTGGTTTAAGAATCAGAACGGCGATGTCATCAAACTGGAAAAGACCGACGATCAGGATATTACTGAGGAGTTTACCAACGACACGCCCAAGATCATGACCTATACCCATCAGGTGAAGACGGATTCGGTCATTTCCTACAACGGGGAGCGCTATCACTGGTACATCGCCATCAACCCGACGAAGTTCAAGGTGGTGAATCGTACCTTTAATGACGATGGTGTGGAGGTGGAGAATGTCTATTACGACAACATCATGCACATCAGTGTTTTCAAGGGCGGACAGCAACTCTATTCCAGCGATTTCCGCAAACAGCAGTATAATGGTATCGTGCCTTCAGAGTTCCTGACGGAGGCGATATTTGCCAATATGGAGTATAGCCATGCCGACGCAGCGGGCCTGCATTTCAATGCCACGCTCTGCATACCGGATGGGGCCAGTTGTTATTTGGTGGAAACGCTGATATCTTACAAGGGTCAGATGACCATGAAGATGATAGAATAAAGGGAACCCGAAAGGTTCCCTTTTATTGTTCGTTAATCCAAGCGTCCAACAGCATGCGTGCGATCGACAGTTTCTCTGGGATATTGGGGAGATTGTCTTTTCGGAACCAGCCGCCCTTCGCTATCTCGCTGGCCTGCAGATGGATGTCACCACTCACGTAGTCGGCATTGAAGCCTACCATCAGTCCGCAGGGATAGGGCCAGGGCTGCGAGGCAAAGTAACGGATATTCGTGATCTTGACACCAGTCTCTTCCATCGCCTCACGGGCGACGGCCTCTTCCAGTGTCTCGCCTGTTTCCACGAATCCTGCCACCAGTCCGAAGAAGTCGCGCTTGAAGTTCTTGGCACGCACCAGCAGCACCTCGTCGCCCTTATGGATCAGTACGATGACGGCAGTGGCCAACTGAGGCCATATCTCCTTGCCACATTCCGTACATTTCTTCGAGATATCCGTGTCCATGCGCATCGGAGCACCACAGACACCACAGTATCTCGTGTTCTGGTCCCAGTAGAGCAGTTCCTGACATTTGCCAGCCTTCAGATAGAGCGGACGGGGCAGTTTGTAGTAAGTCTGACGGAGTCCGCACATCTCGTAGCGATCGTCGTCTGTGACGGGAGCGTCGATGCGGTAGGTCACCACGGGCGTACCGTCGTCCATCGGCGTGATGTTCATCTGGTGCGTCCAGGTCTTCACCTCTGTAGGCGGTTCTTCCTGCAGGGGAACGGTATAACCCTCTGCCGTCTTTTCGAGCAGCAGGTCTTCTTTACAGAAAACGAAAAAATACTTCATCATTTACCGAAGAGGATTTTGCGGTCACGTTCCAGAGCGGGCTTTACCCATTCCTCGGGCACGAAACGCCAGTTCTGGTTGGGCTGCGGATTGATGGTCCCCTGACGACGGATCTCCTCTGTCAGATAGTGCCGCTGGTCCAGTTCTGTCTGCCAGATGACACGACTGTCGAGTGAGTCCTTCGGAATACCGGCACCACGTGTCAGCAACTCACCGCCGCCGTTGGCTCGGTAACTGTTCATCACCACCTTGTACCATTTCTTCTCGTCGAAGGGCTCGCCGTTCGACATCTTCAGGATACGCACCTTCTGTCCGTCGGGCTTCGTCAGATCGACCTCGTAGTCGATGCCTGCGGCCGAGTCGAAGTTGAAGGTGTAGTTAACGAATCCCGTGCGCTGCTGGTCTTCTTTCGCGTCGTCATTCAGCAGCAGGGCGTGGTCGTCGGGTGAGGTCATCGTGTTGCACCACATGTCGTACGAGAACTCCAGGTGCTTGCGGATCTCCTCGCCCGTCATACGGAGCATGAACATCAGGTTCTCGAAGCGGTAGAGTTTGAACATGTCACCCTGCGTCACGTCGCCAGCCTTGATGGTGGAATTGAACGACAGGGGGGCATTGAATGAGATGTCGGCCTTGGAAATCTGCAACTGCAGGTTGTGGATCAGGTCGGTGAAGGCCGAGTTGCCGAAGAAGCTCTCACGGGTGTAGATGGGCTGTTCGAAGACGCCGATCTTCCGGCTCACATACTCCTTCACAGCGTCTATCTTCTTCTGGAAGTGGGCCATCATCCGCTGGTCTATCTCCTCGTCCTCCACACTGACGATGGTACCCTTGATGTCCTTCTTCGTCAGGTGTCCGTTCTTGTAGGTGAGTTCTATCTCTGCCTCCGCCACGTTCTTCACGTAGCAACTGGGGTCGATGCAGAGCACCTTCTTGCCGGCCTTGTTGGTGATCCAGTCGTTATGCACTTGGTGGTCGTGTCCGAAGAAGATGATGTCGAAGCCCGGCACCTCCTTGGCTACAGCCTCCGTCGCGTCCTCCTCGTACTCATCGGTCTTGATGCCGCCATTAAATCCGGAGTGGAACAGTCCGAAGAGCAGGTCGGGGTGCTCCGTGTCCTGGATGTACTTCACCCATTTCTTGGCGCAACTCACCATCTCCTCAAACTCGATGCCCTTCCAGATGGATTTGTTCAGCCAGTTGGGGATGGCAGGGGTCAGCATGCCGATCACGCAGATCTTCACACCGTCCTTGTAGTGGACGGAGTAGGGCTTCAGTCCCTTGTAGATATGGGAGGGATGCGCCTCGCCGTTCTTGTGTTCCTCCTTCACGATGTTGGCACCGAGCAACGGACAGCGCACCTCGCGGATCCACTTGTCATACACCTTGTGGCCCGGCTCGATATCGTGGTTGCCCACCGTCTCGGCATCGTACTTCATATAGTTGATCACGCTGGCGGCTAAGTTCTCATCCACAGGCATCACGTAGTTCGTCCAATACACGCATGGCTGTCCCTGCAGGATGTCGCCGTTGTCTATCAGCAGCAAGTTGTCGCCGTATTGCTGGCGCTGTTTATTAATATAGGTATTCGCGCGCGCGAGGGTGCCTTTGATGGGTCTCGCCTCCATAAAGTCCCAGGGGAAGAAGTGCCCGTGTACGTCGCTGGTTTCAATCACTTTCAGCCGCACGGTCTTCGTGGCGGGCTGGGCTGTCGTGGTCATCACGAGACTGACGAGGGCTATGGTTGTCAGAAGCAGTTTCTTCATCGGTTTGCTATTTTGGCGCAAAGGTACAAAAAATGTTCGATATTACCAAATTCTTGGTACACTTTTTGCTGGTTCAAATAGTGAAATAAATTGTAAATTTGTAAATTGTAAATTGTCATGGCTTTCATTGATTATTACAAGATTTTAGGCGTCGATAAGACGATACCGCAGAAGGATGTGAAGAAGGCATACCTGAAGCGGGCTAAGCAGTTCCATCCCGACCTGCATCCCGACGACCCGAAGGCGCAGGCCAAGTTCCAGGCTTTGCAGGAGGCCTACGATGTGATTGGCGATCCTGAGAAGCGTAAGAAGTACGACCAGTACGGCGAGCAGTGGCGTCAGGCCGAGCAGTTCCAGGGCTTCGGCGGTGGTGGCGGTGCTGGTGGCGCCAACCCGTTCAGTGGCTTCGATTTCAGCAACTTCAGTGGCGGAGGCGGCTTCAGTTCCTTCTTCGAGGATCTCTTCGGACGCAAGGGCCAGCCGGGTGGGGGCTTTGGCGGCTTCCAGGGCTTTGGCGGCACTTCTGGCCGTCGCACGCACTCTGGCGAGATGAACGCCAATGTCACCATCGACCTCTATACGGCGATGCTGGGAGGTGAGATCATCGTGTCCCTCTCCAACGGCCAGAAACTGAAACTGAAGATCAAGCCCGAGACGCAGCCCGGCACGAAGGTCCGCTTGCGTGGTAAGGGCTACGACCGTGGCGATGGCACCTTCGGCGACCTCATCATCACCTATCAGGTCAAACTCCCCCAGAACCTGTCAGACCGCCAGAAAGACCTCCTGCGCCAGATGCAGCGCGGCTGATTCAATAAGTGGCTCTTATTCATCGATAGGAGCCACCTATTTTTCAATAACAGCCACTTATTCCCCGATACGCCTTGTTAGTTAATTAGTCAATTAGTGATTTTGCAAAAACGGTTATTCATTCATACAAATAGCATTCTATATAATTTAATAATATGATATATTATATATAATATATCATATTATTAAATCTAACTAATACTTATATTACTTTGAAATATACTATAGCACATAAAAAAACAAAAATACTAATTCACTAATAGACTAATAAACCTGCACCTTTACCACGACTTTCTTTACTGGGGTGGGGGCGTCGATGCACAACTGGGGCATGTGGCCGTCCTGAGGGTAGAAGATGGCGAAATAGTCCTCGCCGATGAGCATCTCCTGGGGCAGAATGTCAATGTCGGAAGAATAGAAGGCAGCATCTGTCTCTTCGGAGTAGGGCTTGGTCTCGACTAACTTCTCAACGGGCAGACAGGCGATCTTCTCTGAGCCGCTGATGAGGTACTGGATGTCGATATTCGCCCGATGCGCCTCGTAGCCGTTCTCATTCTGCCGCTTGGTCTCGTACTCAGACACGATGGCCTTTACACGGGGATTGATATGATAGACGCCCTCAGGCATGTCGGCATCCACTTTCTGCAGGAACTTCAAGCCCTCGTAGATGTCGTCGGAGAGGCCCTTGTATAACTCTAAATGCTTTAAACTGTCGTAAATCATAGAAAACGGGTTTTAATGGAGAAATGCTTCTGCACGCTGGAGATCTTCGGGGGTGTCGATGCCGACGGTCTCTACGTCGGTCAATCCCACACGGATGCGATAGCCGTTCTGCAGCCAGCGCAGTTGTTCGAGGCTCTCGGCTTTCTCCAGACTGCTCTGTGGCAACTGCGTCACCTCGGCCAGCACCTCACGACGGTAGGCATAGATGCCCAGATGCTTGAGGAAGGGATACTCGCCGAACCACTCCTGGCGCTCCTTACCTCGTATATAGGGTATGATGCTGCGGCTGAAATAGAGGGCGAAGCCACGATTATCGACCACGATCTTGGGTGAATTGGGATTCTCGATGGCCTCGATGCTCTCGAAGAGTTTTCCGAGGGTGCCGATCTGCGTCTGCGGGTCGTCGAAGAGGTGCATGAGCGTCTCGACTTGTGAAGGCTGGATGAAGGGTTCGTCGCCCTGTACGTTGATGATGACGTCAGCATCCGTGCCAATCTTCGTGGCTGCTTCCTGGATGCGGTCGGTGCCGCTCTTATGGTCGGAACGGGTCATCACGGCACGGCCTCCGAAGGCTTCGACGCACTGGAAGATGCGCTCGTCGTCGGTAGCCACATAGACCTCGTCGAGCAGGGTGGATACCTGTTCATAGACTCTCTGGATCACTGTCTTGCCGCCTAAGATGGCCAGCGGCTTGCCCGGAAATCGCGTAGAAGCGTAGCGGGCGGGGATAATCGCAATAAACTTCATAACGGTTGCAAAGTTACAAAATAATGCTGAAACAAAGAAGCGATTTTGGAAGATTAACGCAATTCGCCCCATAAATAAAGGCATTTCGAGGAAAATCGAGGAAAGTCCGTAAGGTGCCACTACGCAAATCGAGGCGAATTGCGGAACGAGTTAGGTTTCTTATTCGTAACCCAGATAGCCCCATGTCGGATAGTTAAACTTTCTTAACGACCTGCGCAAATC
>CAJODF010000044.1 GCA_905233555.1 uncultured Prevotella sp.
CGATCCCTCGCGCATGATCCGCATCAGCAGTGATGACGCAGAGTTGAAACTCTACGACGGAAGGATGCTGGCACAGAACGGTTGGTTTGTGCTGCGCAGTGTATTGCCAAAGGGAAAGACGGGCAAGGTCGTTACCTGGATTGTGGAACCCCATGCCATCCCTAACTGGATCCGCGAGCCTAACATCGGATTCTCACAGATAGGATACATCCCTGAACAACCGAAGGTGGCTGTCATCGAACTCGACAAGAAAGACAAGCCATTGGCAACTGCCACCCTGATGCGTCTGAAGTCTGACGGTACCACAGAGGAGGCTTATAAGGGCAATATACAGTCGTGGGGGCCTTACTTCAAATATAATTATGTGAAATTCGACTTCTCATCAGTCAAGCAGCCTGGTGTCTATTATATCCAATACGGCAATACCAAGACTAATGATTTCCTCATCGACGAACATGTCTATGACAAGATTACTGATGCTACGACGGATGTCTGGGTGCCTATCCACATGAATCACATGTACGTCAATGAGGGCTACCGAACCTGGCATGGCGAACCCTTTAAAGAGGGCTATCTGCAAGCTCCACCCAGCGACCACTTCGACTTACACTCACAGGGACAGAATACCGATACGAAGTACAAGCCTTATGAACTCATCCCAGGCCTGAATGTCGGCGGTTTCTTTGATGCTGGTGACTTCGATATTGAGACGGGTTCGAATATCAGTGTGGTTCAGAACTTCATCCGCACCTGGGAACTCTTTAAGCCCAGCAGAGACGAGACTTTTGTCAGCCAGAAGCAGCGTTATGTCGATTTGCACCGTCCTGACGGCACGCCCGACATCCTGCAGTTCATCGAACACGGCACACTGAACCTTGTGGCACAGGCCGAGCAGATTGGACACATGGCCTCTACCCTCTCCAACTCCATCCTCGACAATTACCACCATCTGGGCGATGCAGCCTCGATCACCGACGGTCTGCACTACGACCCCAGTCTGAAGCCTTACGAGGTATCAGCCGATGGCAAGCGCAGTGGTACGCCCGATGACATGTGGGCCTTCACTACCCGTAACCCCAGCCTAGACTTCCAAGCAGCCACGATGTTTGCTGCTGCCAGCCGAGCCCTCACTGGGTATAACGACGATTTGGCCCAGCGTGCCCTCACCCAATCGAAGCGATTGATGCAGGAAGCCACAGAACTGATGAATCAGCGCCGTGGTCCACGTGCCGATGCCCAGCAGGGCCGTCGTAACAATCGTGGCGACTTGGCAACCAACCTGCAACTCTATGCTGCCACCAAGGAACAGCAGTACCGCGACAACTACGAACAACAGATATGGAATGCCCTTGACCGCAACGTGTCTAACACGATGCAAACTGCCCTGGATGCTGTACCTTATATGGACGAGGCCTACAAACAGAAACTCCGTCCCTATGTAGAGAAATATAAAGCCTATATCAAGAGTTTCGATCAGCAGAATCCGTACGGTGTACCCATCGGACTGGGCAACTGGGCTGGTGTGAATGCCGTGCTGAACTTCGGCATCACCGTCAACTACGCCCACATCTATTTCCCAGAAATTGTGAGCAAGGATGAGGTCTATCGTGTCAGCAACTGGCTCTACGGTTGTCACCCCTATCATAATTACTCTTTCGTAGCCGTTGTGGGTGCAACCCGTCCCAAGCAGGTCTTTTATGGCAACAACCGCGCCGACTTCTCAGCCATTCCTGGCAACGTGGCCCCTGGTCTGCTGTTCCGCAAGCCTGACCACTTCGAGAACTACGATGACTGGCCCTTCCTTTGGGGACAAAACGAAGGTACCATTGCCGGCAATACGCAGTATATCATCTTCGGCTCCGCCCTGAAGAATATCGTAGCAGGAAAGTAGAGCACCTATGAAGCCATTGCAGAAGATACGCACGTCGTTCTCCGCACAACTTTCGTTGTGGGTGGCTGGTTTTGTGCTTGTCATCAGTGCGGTCGTTATCATTCTGCTGGTACGATTCTCGGAGGATGTCATCCGCGACGAGACCATCGACACAACATTACAGGCACTGGAAAATACGGCATTAAGGATAGACAACACGCTACGGCAGTCAGAGATAACTGCTCGGCTGGAAAACCAGCGGCTACGGGTGAACCGCTCACGTATAGAGCGGCTCATCGAGGAAAGCGGCTCGCTGGAACAGTTGCGGCAGTCGCTGCCCAACGCTCAACTCTTCGTAACACGACGGGACAGTAGCCAACTGGACCTCTTCATCACCGGCGGTGAGAGAAATTACCGGCAGTTGATGTACGACGAGAACGAGGTCTACATCTTCTCGCAGCCGTTGGGCGAGCGCCAGTTCTGCATCGCAGCGGTGTGCCCGGCAGAGGACATCTACAGCAAGTACTCCCGCATGCATCAGGTGCTGCTGATTTGGGGTATCGGCGGCATATTGGTGCTGCTCATCGTACTCTACCTGATCATTGCGCGCCACTTACGGCCGCTACACCTATTGGCCGATACAGCACAGAGCATCGCCAGTGGGAACCTGGACACGCCGATTCCAGACTCACACCATGAGCACGAAACCGGACGCCTGCAGTCGAGTCTGAAGAAGATGCAACATTCGCTGAGAGACTATATGGAAGAGATGCAGCAGAAGCAGACGACGCTGAGCCGCCAGAATACTGAACTGCAAGCGGCCTATGGTGAGGCCCAGGCATACGAGACAATGAAGACGACATTCCTGACCGAGATGACCGCCAAAATGGCAGCACCCGTGGAGCAGGTGTGCCACAGCACCGAAGATATCTGCCGCGACTACACGACACTCTCGAAGGCCGAGATGACCGCCCTGCAGACGGACATCATGGAGGGCACCAATACCATTGTCGAATTGTTGGACCAACTCATCATAGAACCCGCCGAGACATGAACGGACTCATCCAATATATCCAGCGGCGGCTCTCGCTCCGCCTCGGCCTCGTCATCGTGTTCGTCGTCACGGTGGCCTTTGCAGTGCTCTTCGGATATCTCTTCTACCGGAGCAAGATTTATGTCCAGCGCGCTGCCATCGACCGCGCTACGCAGTTGCTCGACAACACCGCTGAGCGCATCAACGGCATCATGGACGAGACGGAGACCGTGACCAACTACATGGCTGTCACCACGACACGCCACCTGCGCCCCGACTCCTTACTCGTCTACACGCGCCGCACCGTGATGGAGAATTCTTTCCTCACGGGCTTTGCCATCTCGATGGAGCCGAATTACTTTCCTGAGAAGGGCCGCCATTTCTCGGCCTACTCGCTGCGATACAGGCCTGACGAGGCCGACAGCACCGCCATCGACAGCATCACCACCGTACGCGAAGAACCGTCCGAGTACTTCGATGCCGTGTGGTACCAGACTCCCCGGGCACTCGGCAAGGCCTGCTGGGTGGATGCCTTCGACGACTATAACGAAGGTACGCTCTCATCGCCCGACCCCCTGATATCCTACTGCTGCCCCATGCGCGATGCCGACGGCCGCTACATAGGCTCCATCACCGCCAGCCTCACGCTGAAATGGCTCTCCGAGGTATGTACCGGCCTGAAGCCCTATCCGAACTCGTCGGCTATCATGCTCGACCGCAACGGTACCTACATCGTCCACCCCGACACGGCGAAACAATTCAGGGAGTCTATCTTCAGCGACGCCGCCCCGGAGGCGCGCCAACAGATTGAGGCGATGGGCAAATCGATGATATCGGGTAACAGCGGCATGATAGAGACCATCGTCGACGACAACGACGCCTTCATCTTCTACCGCCCGCTGCAACGCAACGGCTGGAGCATTGCCATCGTCTGCCCAGCGAGTGACGTCTATGCCCGCTACGCCCACATGATCATCATTGTGTGGATCATCATTGGCGTTGGAGTCATCCTGCTCATGCTCTTCTGCTATCAGATTGTGCGCCGGGCCGTACAGCCGCTGAGCCAACTCGACCATGCCGTGCGCCGTATCGCCGACGGTCATTTCGACGAGCCGCTCACCGAGAGTTCGCGCCGCGACAGCGTGGGCCGCCTCACCAACAGTTTCGTCAGCATGCAGCAGTCGCTTGCCGAGAGTGTAGCGGACATACAGCGCGTGAACGACGAACTGCAACAGCAGAACGACGAACTTGCCGCCGCCTACCAACTCAAACTGGATACCAACCGCAAGAAGACGCTCTTCAGCCGCAACATATACCACGAGATACGCACCCCGCTGAACATCATCAACGGTTTTACCCAGGTGCTCTCCGGGATGTTCCACGAGATACCCGGCGATGAACTGACGGACATCACCACCCGCATGAGGTTGAGTGCCGAGGCCATCAGCCAACTCACGCGGATGCTGGCAGCCTACGTCTCGACAAGGACCCAGCCGACGGCCCGCACTTCATCATCACATAGAAAAAACAAAAAATAATTCATACATATGCGACATTTTACATTATTATTTGCCCTCTGGCTGCTGGCAGCGACTGGCGTACAAGCCCAGGAGGAAAACGAAGAAAACAGACGACTCACCATCAGTGGACAACTGCTCGACTCCGACCAGAAGGAGCCGATGATACAGGCTACGGTCCAGTTGTTCACCACCACGGACAGCGTGTTCGTGGGTGGAACAGTCAGTGACATCAAGGGTAACTTCATTGTCGAAGCCCCTTCGAACGGTACCTACCGCCTGAAGATATCCTCCATCGGATACCAGAATATCGAGCGCGAGGTCACGCTCCGTCGCTACCAGAACCAAGACTTAGGGCGACTGCTCATGTCGCCTGAGAGCATCGTGCTGAAAGAGGCTGTCGTCGTAGGGCGTGCCGCCCAGGTGGCCGTACGCAAGGACACCCTTGTCTATAACCCAGAAGCCATCCGCACGCCCGAGGGTTCCGCCATTGAGGAACTCATCAAGCGCATGCCGGGTGCAGAAGTCGATGAGGACGGTAATATCACCGTCAACGGCAAGGAAGTGAAGAAGATCCTGCTCGACGGCAAGGAGTTCATGCTCGGCGATATTGAGACTGCCATCAAGAACCTGCCTATCTCCATCATCCAGAACGTAAAGTTCTACGACCAGTCGAGCGATCAGGCCCGCATTACAGGTATCGAGGACGGCGAGAAAGAGACCGTGCTCGACTTCACCATCAAGAAAGGCATGAACCATGGCTATATGACCAACCTCGACATCGCCGGCGGTACGAAGCACCGCTACGCCTCGCGCGGTATGGGAAGCCATTTTACCGATAAGATACGACTCATGCTGATGGGTAACTTCAATAACAAAGAAGAGAACGCCGGCTGGTGGAACAGCCGCGGTCTGAATGCCCGTAAGATGCTCGGCACCAACCTGAACTACGACGACGGCAACAAGGTGAAAGTCGATCTGAGCGTCCGCTGGAACCACCGCGACGGCGACAACGCCAACGAGAACGCCAGTGAGAACTTCTACAGTCAGGACTACCGCACCTTCTCGAACAGCAACTCTTCAAGTCTGACGCGCAACAACAACTGGAACGGTAACATCCGCTTCGAGTGGAAGCCCGACACTCTGACCAACATCCTCTTTCGTGCCAACGGCAGTTACGGCACCAACGACGGCACGCAGACCTCCCGTTCGGCCACCTTCTCCGACGACCCCTACCTCTATGTCACAGACCCACTGTCCGAGGAAGGCATCACAGAGATGTATGCCCGACAGAAGGCCGTCAACCACAACCTGCAGGCCAGTCTCACCTACGGCGAGAACAAGAATGCCTGGGGCATGCTGCAACTCTATCGCCGCCTGAACCCCAAAGGCCGTAACATAACCCTCCGCTTCGAGGGTAGCATCGGCAACAACCAGCAGGAGAACACTTCGAACAATGAAGTCCGCCTCTTCCAGGTGAAAAACCAGGCCGGGCTTGATTCCACCTACTTCACCGCCCGCTACAACACCACACCTACCGACAATAGCGGCTACGTGACGAACGTGAGTTACAGCGAACCCCTCTGGAAAGGCGCCCATCTGCAGGCCAGTTACGAACTGCGCTATAACCAGAACAAGAGCGACCGCCTGACATACGACTTCAGTCACATGGCACAGAATCCTTTCACCGGCATCGAACCCGAATACCGCGACTGGGATCCCTGGCTCGGCTCCGTCAGAGCCAATATGAGCTCATACCTCGACAAAAGCCTCAGCCGCTACTCCGAGTACAAGAACTACACCCATAACATCCGTCTGATGCTGCGCTACTATCAGGAGAAATACGAATACAACATCGGCTTCCTCGTACAGCCCCAGCATTCCAACTACATCCAAGACTATCGCGGCATCTACGTCGATACTATCCGCAACGTGACGAACATGACGCCGACGCTCGACTTCCGCTATAAGTTCAGCGACCAACAGTCCATCCGCGTACAGTACCGCGGTGACACCCGCCAGCCCGACATCACGCAGTTGCTCGACATCACCGACGACTCCAACCCGCTCTATATCACACAGGGTAATCCCGGACTGAAGCCCCAGTTCACCAACTCCCTCAACCTCTACTACAACGACTACATCCAGCGCTACAAGCGCTCCATCGTCGTCTATGCCAACTACCGCCACATCCGCAACTCCATCTCGAACCTCGTGCGCTACGACCCCGAGACCGGCGGAAGCATCTCGCGGCCCGAGAACATCAACGGTAACTGGAACATCAACAGCGGCATCACCTTCAACACAGCCATCGACACTACCGCCCACTGGAATATCGGCACCGACACCCGTGTGCGCTACAACAACTATGTGAGTTATGTGGCACAACAGAAGGCCGACGCCGAGAAGAACACCACGCGCTCCATAAACCTCAGCGAGCGCCTCAACCTGAGTTATCGCAACGACTGGCTGGAGATCACCGCCGACGGCTGGGTTAACTACCAGCACACCCGCAACGAACTGCAGCCCACGGCCAACCTCGACACGTGGCAGTTCAACTACGGCGGACAGATGATTATCCGCACCCCCATCGGCCTAGAGATCAGTACCGACATCCACGAGCGCAGCCGTCGAGGCTACAACGACCCCTCGTCGAACACCAACGAACTCATCTGGAACGGCCAGATCTCCAAAACCTTCCTCAAGAGCAAGACGCTCATCGTGGCACTCAACTTCTACGACCTGTTGCAGCAGCAGTCGAACTATAACCGCTGGGTATCCGCCACCGGTCGCAGCGACACGCGTTTCAACAGCATCAACTCCTACGCCATGCTCCACGTGCGCTATCGCCTGAACATCTTCGGTGGTAAGGTCGATACCGAGGGTCAATACGACAAGAAATGGGGTAATCGCGACGGTGGCGGAAACCGCGGCGGTAATCAGCCGCGCGGCGGACAAGGCGGCGGTGGCAATCGTGGTGGCGGAGGCGGTGGCGGCCAACGCCGTTTCTAAGACGAATCATAGAAACCTATCAATATGAAACTTCACAGAAGAATCCTTTTCCTGGCAGTAGCCATCACGTATGGCACAGCCGTGCTGGCACAGTCGTCACCCAGCAAGTTGCTCGCCCATGAGCAGCAAATCGATGACATCATCCGCAACATGACCCTCGAAGAGAAGGTCGCCATGCTGCACGGTAAGAACATGTTCTCCTCGGCAGGCATCCCCCGCCTCGGCATCGCCGATATGGAGTATGCCGACGGTCCTTTCGGCATCCGCGAGGAGATGGAACCCCACTCGTGGAACTCCGCCCACCTCACCACCGACTCAGCCACATTCTTCCCCACAGGCTCGGCCCTCGCTGCCACATGGAGCACGGAGTGGAGTTATAATTACGGACGGGCGATGAGCCGTGAGGCACGACTGCGTGGAAAGGATATGATACTCGGCCCCGCCATCAATATCCAACGTATTCCTACTGGCGGGCGCACCTACGAATACCTGAGCGAGGATCCGTTGTTGAGCGGTATGCTTGCTGTGGCCTACACCAAAGGTTCGCAGGACGACGGCACAGCCGTCTGCCTGAAACACTACGCCCTGAACAACCAGGAGGACTATCGCGGTTTCGTAGATGTGCATATCTCCGACCATGCGATGCACGAAATCTATCTACGGCCTTTCGAGATGGCTGTCCGCGAGGCCGATGCATGGGGCGTGATGGCTGCCTACAATAAGGTGAACGGGCGCTGGTGTTCGGAGAACGAGCCGTTGCTCACCACCATCCTCCGTCAACAGTGGGGATTCCCAGGACTGGTGATCAGCGACTGGGGCGGCGTCCACTCCACCGTCGATGCCGTGACGGCAGGTATGAACGTGGAGATGCCCGGCAACCGTTTCTTCGGGCAGGCCCTGCTCGACTCAGTGAAGGCGGGCAAGGTGAGTGAGGACATTATTAATCAACGTGTGCGCGAAATCCTCCGCGTGCGTTTGACGGTGAAGCCCATCGACAAGGCGGTGGCCAACACCAAGCCCGTGGGCAACGATGATGAGATGCTGACGGCACTGGAAGTGGCGCGACGGAGCATCGTGCTGCTGAAGAACGAGCCCATCGTCGGTAAACACGCCCTGAAAGCGGCGAAGAAACAGCCCTGGCCTTTGCTGCCCATCAATTTGACGGAGGTGAAGCGCATCGCCGTCATCGGCGAGAATGCCGTGACGAAGATGGCCCTCGGCGGTGTGGGTGCCGGTGTGAAGACACGCAAGGAGATTACACCCCTCGAAGGCTTGCAGGCCGTGCTCGGCGGTGGGAAGAAAATCACCTACGCCCCAGGCTACAAGAGTTTCGACAGAGATAGTCGTAACAAGCGACAGAGTCCGCAACAGCCTGCCGACGCTACGCTGATGGAGGAAGCCGTAAAGGTAGCCAAAGACGCCGACCTCGTCATCTTCTTCGCCGGTGACAACCGTGAGGTAGAGACCGAAGGCTCCGACCGCAAGAGCATCACCCTACCCTCGGGACAGGACGAACTGGCTCAGGCGCTCGCCAAGGCGAACCCGCGCCTCGTCACCGTCATCGTCGCCGGTGGCCCAGTGGATATCTCCACAGTCGATGCCGTATCGCCCGCCCTTCTGGTGTCGTGGTTCAACGGTTCGATGGGCGGTCTGGCTATCGCCGAGGTCTTGAACGGCAACATCGTGCCCTCCGGCAAACTCCCCATGTCGTGGCCCAAGAAACTGGAGGATGTCCCTGCCTATGCCACAGGCACCTATCCGCAGAACGTGGCCAACAACAACCAAGGTGACATCTTCGTCGATATCACCCGCAATCGCAGCAATGACCGCCGCCAGCAACTTGTCGCCGACTACGCCGAGCAGGATCTCGTGGGCTACCGTTGGTACGAAGCCAAGAATGTGGCCCCGGCCTATCCCTTCGGTCACGGACTCTCCTATGCCACGTTCCAGTACAGCAACCTGAAAGTGACACCCACCCTCGACGGCTTTGATGTCAGTTTCACAATCACCAACCCCTCCCAGTTTGAAGCCGAAGAAGTGGCACAGGTCTATGTCTCGCGCACCGCCTCCCACATCGAGCGGCCCATAAAGGAACTCAAAGGGTTCAGTCGCGTGGCCTTGAAGAGAGGCCAAAGCAAGACCGTCACCATCCCCCTGCGCCGCGCCGACCTCTGTCACTGGGACGAGGCCGCCCAGGCCTGGATGCTGGAACCCGGAGAGATGACCGTCCTCGTAGGCGGCTCGTCGGCCCAACTGCCAGTCGCTCAGACAACAATCATCAAATAACTGAAAGCATTATGAAGAAAAGCAGATTACGCAAGATCACTCTCCTTGCAGTAGCCGTATTGCTCGTCCTGCCCGCAGCGGGCAAGAACCAGTACAAGAACTTCAAGGTCTCCACCTACATCCGGGCACAGGACATCGCACGGATGGACGACGACAAGTTCCTGAAAGAGACATGGGAGACCGTCAGTTCGCAAGTGGATCTCGACAAGATTTATCTCGAGACCCACCGCGATGCCTTCACCGTCGATGAAAAGACAATGACAAAAGTAAAGAAGTTCTTCCTCTCGAAAGGACTAGAGGTAGGCGGCGGCATCACCTACACCCGCTCAGAGCCTACCGACTTCGAGACCTACAGTTATGCCCGTCCCGTGGAACGGCAGCAGGTGAAGGAGGTTGCGGAATACACGGCGAAACTCTTCGACGACTTCATCCTCGACGACTTCTTCTTCATCGACCTGAAGAACGACGACGAGATTGCCGCCAAGGGCTCGAAGAGTTGGACGGAATACCGTCTCAGACTGATGGCCGATGCCGGACGCGAACTGGTAATGGAACCCGCGAAGAAGGTGAACCCGAAAGTGAAGGTCATCATCAAGTATCCCAACTGGTACGACCATTTCCACGGCCTCGGCTTCAACCTCGAAGAGGAACCGGCGTATTTCGATGGCATATGGACAGGCACGGAGACCCGCGACCCCGCCTCGGCACAGCACCTGCAGAACTACCTCAGTTACAACATCATCCGCTACTTCGACAATATCGCCCCGGGACGTAATGGCGGTGGATGGGTGGATGCCGGCGGCATCAACATGAGCATGGATCGCTACGCCGAACAACTCCACCTGACGATGCTCGCCAAGACCCCCGAGATCATCCTTTGGAACTACATGCAACTGAATGATGTGAAGATTCAGCCGGCAATGATGCGCAGAACGTGGCAGAACGATGGGGGAAACAGTTTCCGCTACGACGAGATGGTGGCACCGTTCCAGAAAAACGGGAAGACCGTCACCCCCACGACGATGGCACGCTTCGCCAGCGTAACACTCCAGCAGACGGATGCCCTCGTAGGCCGGCTCGGCAATCCCATCGGTCTTGTCTCCTATAAGCCCTACCACTCCAGCGGCGAAGACTTCCTTCAGAACTACCTCGGCATGATCGGACTGCCGATGGACATGCATCCGCAATTCCTCACCGACCGCCAGCAGATCCTCCTCACCGAGCAGGCCGCCAAGGACCCGCAGATCGTGGAGAAGATCAAGGCACAACTGCGTAAGGGCGGCGACGTGATCATCACCACCGGACTGCTGAAAGCCATCCGTGAGAAGATTGCCGACGTGTGCGAACTCTACTGCGGCGACCTGAAGGCTATCGTCAACGACTTCGGCTATTCAGGGAAGTCGGAGCGCGAGTTCATCATCCCACAGGTGAAATACTTCACCAACGACGCGTGGGAGGTGGTCAGTGCGGGGCGTCCGCTCACCGGCGGCGTCTCGGGCTATCCCATCCTGCTGCGCGACACCTACTCGAAAGGCATGCTCTTCGTACTCACCATCCCTGATGACTACGGCAACCTCTACGACTTCCCCGCCGGCGCACTCAACATCATTCGCCGTGCTATGAGCAAGGATGTCGGTGCCTACATCGAAGGACCGGCGAAGGTGGCGTTCTTCCCCTACGACAACAAGACGATGGTGGTGGAGAACTTCAACGACGAGGCCGTCAGCCTGCGCGTGGTGATTAATAATAAGGTGAATGGCCTGCGCAACCTCCTGACCGGTGAACAACTGAAGCCCGCCGACCTGCCGCAGGCAGCGCCCATGTGGGGACGCAACCGTTTCTTCGGCTACCCCGACGGCGCGACGGTGTTCGACCTCAAACTCTCCGCCCACAGTTATATCGGATTAGGCTATTAAACATTTAATTATTTAGATAATGAAAGATTTTAATTACTACGCACCGACCGAAGTGGTATTCGGTGAACAGTCAGAAGAGCAAGTTGCTCAATTAGTGAAGAAATATGGTGGCACGAAAGTGCTGGTACATTACGGCGGACAGAGTGCCGTCAAGTCGGGCCTGCTCGACAAAATATGCGGTCTGTTGGAAGCAGGCGGTGTCGCTTATATCAAACTCGGCGGTGTGGTGCCCAACCCCCGCCTCTCGTTAGCGCAGAAAGGTATCGACATCTGTAGGAAAGAAGGCATCGACTTCATCCTCGCCATAGGTGGAGGCAGTGTCATCGACTCTGGTAAGTGCATCGCCTACGGTGTACCCTACGAGGGCGACGTATGGGACTTCTATCTCGGCAAGGCAACACCGACACAGATGCTGCCTGTAGCCTGCGTGCTGACCATCCCCGCCGCCGGTAGTGAAATGAGCGAATCGTCTGTCATCACCAACGAGGACGGCGACGTGAAACTGGGCTACTCCAACAATCTCTCCCGTCCCAAGTTCGCCATCATGAACCCCCGTCGCACCTTTACTCTGCCCCCCTATCAGACGGCAGCCGGTGTCACCGATATGATGATGCACACAATGGAGCGCTACTTCACCAAGGACGACGATATGGATCTGACCACCGATCTAGCCGAAGCCTCGTTGCGTAGCATCAAAAACGCCGTCTTCGCCGTACTGAAGGATCCCGAGGACTATCGCTACCGTGCCCAGATCATGTGGGGCGGCTCGTTGATGCACAACGATTTGACAGGTTGCGGCGTGGCCAGCGACTGGGCCACCCACCAGTTGGAGCATGAACTCAGCGGTATGTTTGATGTGACCCACGGTGCCGGATTGGCTGCCATCTGGCCCAGTTGGGCGCGCTACACCATGCACGAGAATCTGCGTCGCTTCGTACGCTTCGCCGTCAACGTGATGGATGTACCCAACGACTTCACCGACCCCGAAGGCACAGCCGAGAAAGGTATCCAGGCCATGGAACGTTTCTATCACGCCATCGGCATGCCCATCAACATCAAGGAACTCATCGGTAAGGATATCTCCGACGACGAGATCAAGGAGATGACCCGCAAGTGCAGCCGTGACTACACCTCTACCTGTGGCGGTCTGAAGGTACTGAAGGCAGAGGATATGGAAGCAATCTACAAAATGGCAAGAGGATGAAGATATTGATTATCGGTGGAACCGGCACCATCAGTAGTGCCATCACCAGACAATTGTCCGCAAGCGACAATGAGTTGTGGCTCCTGAATCGCGGTACCCGCAAGAGCGAGGTGCCTGCAAACGTCAAGCAAGTCATTGCCGACATCGACGATACCGACGCCGTACTGCGACAGATCGGCGACACGCAGTTCGATGCCGTCTGTGAGTTCATCGGATTCCTGCCCTCACAGGTAGAGCGTGACATTCGCCTCTTCCAGGGGCGCACCCGCCAGTACGTCTACATCTCGTCAGCCTCGGCATACAACAAGCCCGCCGCCAGTCACGTCATCAGCGAAGGCACGGCCCTCGCCAATCCCTACTGGGAGTACTCGCGTAACAAGATTGCCTGCGAGGACCTGTTGATGAAGGCCTACCGCGAAGAGGGTTTCCCCGTCACCATCATCCGCCCCTCGCACACCTATTGCGAACGCGCCGTACCCCTCAGCGTTCACGGTCTGAAAGGCTCGTGGCAGGTACTGAAGCGCATGCTGGAGGACAAGCCCGTATTGGTGCATGGCGACGGTTCTTCCCTCTGGACGGTGACCTGGAACGAAGACTTCGCCCGCGGCTTCATCGGCCTGCTGGGTAATCCAAAGGCCATCGGCGAAGCCTTCCAGATCATGAGCGACGAACAACTCACGTGGAACCAGATCTATGAGTGCACAGGCCGTGCCCTCGGTGTCACGCCCAAACTCTACCACGTCGCCTCCGACTTCCTCGCCGCCACTGCCCCCAAAGCGTGGGACTTCACCGGCAACCTGATCGGCGACAAGGCAGCCACCGTCGTTTTCGACTGCAGGAAACTGAAGCGCGCCGTGCCCGGCTTCTGTGCCACCACCCGTTTCGACGAGGGCGTACGCCGCTGCGTAGCCCATATCCTCGCCCACCCCGAACTACAGGAGGAAGATCCCGAGTTCGATGCCTGGTGCGAGCGCGTCATCGCGGCTCAGGAAGCGGCAAAAGCCCAACTCTAAAACAAAAAAATCCCTGAAACCCTTTCCCGTTTCAGGGATTTTTTTGTACTTTTGCAGGCAAATTAGAAAATAATGATTGTCTGTATAGCAGAGAAACCCAGCGTGGCGAGGGATATCGCACGGATTATCGGAGCAACGAGTTCGCACGACGGGTATATGGAAGGTAACGGCTATCAGGTGACGTGGACATTCGGTCACCTGTGCACGTTGAAGGAGCCGGGCGACTACACTCCGGCATGGAAATCGTGGGCCCTGACACAACTGCCGATGGTGCCCCAGCGCTTCGGCATCAAACTCATCGACGACAACGGCATCAAGAAACAGTTTGCCACCATCGAGAAGTTGATGCAGGCCGCCGACGGCATCGTCAACTGCGGCGACGCCGGACAGGAGGGTGAACTCATCCAACGGTGGGTGATGCAGAAGGCACAGGCCAAATGTCCCGTGAAACGTCTCTGGATCTCATCGATGACCGACGAGGCCATCCGAGAGGGCTTCGCCAACCTGAAGGACCAGCAGGACTACCAGCCGCTCTACCTTGCAGGCCTCTCCCGTGCCATCGGTGACTGGCTCCTCGGCATGAACGCCACCCGCCTCTACACGCTGAAATACGGTCAGAACCGCCAGGTGCTCAGCATCGGACGTGTGCAGACCCCTACCCTCGCCCTCATCGTCAACCGTCAGAAGGAAATCGAGAACTTCAAGCCCGAGCCCTACTGGGTGCTGGCAACGGTCTATCGTGATACCACCTTCACCGCCACATCGGGGAAGTTTACCTCGAAGGAAGAAGGTGAAAAAGCCTTTGCCGCCATCGAGGGCAAGCCCTTCACCGTGACGAAAGTCGAGAAGAAGGAAGGCAAGGAACAGCCGCCGCAACTCTACGACCTCACGTCGCTGCAGGTCGATTGCAACCGCAAGTTCGCCTACTCCGCCGAGATGACACTCAACCTCATCCAGAGCCTCTACGAGAAGAAATACACCACCTATCCGCGTGTCGATACGCAGTATCTCTCCGACGACATCTACCCCAAGTGTCCGCAGACGCTCAACGGTCTCTACCAGACCAAGTTTGCCGGCATCGCCCCCTATGCGGAGTTCATCAAACCCATCGGCGGCAAGCCGTTAAAGAAATCGAAACGCGTCTTTGACACCTCGAAGGTCACCGACCACCACGCCATCATCCCCACAGGCGTCATCCCCACGAACCTCAGCGATGCCGAACGGAAGGTGTTCGACCTCGTGGCTCGACGCTTCATCGCCGTCTTCCTGCCCGACTGCAAGTTCTCCACAACCACCGTCCTTGGCGAAGTCGTAAGCGATTCTGAGGAAGCCATCGAGTTCAAAGTCACCGGCAAGGAAATCCTCGATCCAGGCTGGCGCGTCGTAAGAGAAGTGAGAAGTGAAGAAGTGAAAAGTGGAGAGGACGACGAGAAAAAGCAGGCCGACGACGAGGAGCGCACCCTCCCCACCTTCGTCAAGGGCGAATCGGGCGACCACAAGCCCACCCTCACCGAGAAATGGACCACGCCCCCACCATATTACACAGAGGCTTCCCTGCTCCGCGCCATGGAGACGGCGGGTAAGTTCGTCGAGGACGAGACCCTTCGTGCCGCCATGAAGGAAAACGGTATCGGCCGCCCTTCCTCCCGTGCCAGCATCATCGAGACCCTCTTCAAGCGCCATTACATCAAGCGCGAGAAGAAACGCCTCGTCGCCACACCGACGGGCATCGAACTCATCGACCTCATCCGCGAGGAACTGCTGAAGAGTTGCGAACTCACAGGCATCTGGGAAAAGAAACTCCGCGATATCGAGCACCAGAAATACGACCCCAAGCAATTCATCGACGAACTGAAGGCCCAAGTCACGGAAATCGTACAGGAAGTGATGTCCGACCCCTCCAACCGCCGCATCACCGTCCTCTCCGATGCCGACCTCAAAAAAACAAAATAGCCGAAAGTACCAAATCTTTCGGCTATTTTTTCGGAATCTATTTTTTCGGGATGCGTTTGGCAAGGTCGATGGCACCGGCGGGGCAGACGAGGCGGCAGAGATGACAACCGACACACTTGGAGCCGACGATGCGGGGCTGCCGCGTTTCGCGGTCGAAGACGATGGCCTGGTGGCCGCCGTCGCTGCATGACAACTCGCAACGGCCGCAGCCTACACAACGCTCACGATCGATTTTAGGATAGACCACAGTATCACGGTCGAGGTTACCTGCATGTGTGAAGTTGGGAATCCTCTCGCCGACGAGGTCAGCAAGGTTCGTAATGCCACGTTTCGCCATGTAGCGGCGGAGTCCGAGGATGAGGTCGTCGATGATGCGGTAGCCGTACTGCATGACGGCGGTACACACCTGTACATTGCGGCATCCGAGTTGTATGAACTCCAGTGCGTCGCGCCATGTCTCAATGCCGCCGATACCGCTGAAGTGGGTGTTACAGAAGACGTGCTCTTTCGTCATATCGAGGATGTGCCGTAGGGCGATGGGCTTGACGGCACGCCCGGAATAGCCTGAGACGGTGCGGAAGCCGGCGACGTCGGCAAGGGGATCCATGGTTACCGACTTGATGGTGTTGATAGCCGAGATGGCATCGGCACCACTTAGGTAAGCAGCGAGGGCCGGCCGGAACATATTGGTGATGTTGGGTGTCATCTTGGGAATGACGGGGATGTGGACGTGGCGCTTGACGTAGGTAGTATAGACTGCCACGAGTTCGGAGTCCTGTCCGACGTCGCTACCCATACCGGAAAGGCGCATCTGGGGACACGAGAAGTTCAGTTCCACAGCATCGACACCGGCTCGCTCTGCCATCTCGGCCAGTTCGATCCATTGCTCCTCCGTCTGTCCCATGATACTGGCAATGACCACCTTCGTGGGATAGTCCTGTTTCAATCGGCGGAGGATGTCGAAGTCCATATCGACGGGATTCTCGCTCAACTGCTCCATATTGCGAAAGCCGTAGAAGTCGCCGTGAATGCCATTGCTGTGGACGGCATCGAAACGCGGGGACACCTCGCGGATCTCCTGCAGACAGATCGTCTTGTAGAACACGCCGGCCCACCCTGCGTCGAAGGCACGCGCCACCATCTCGTAGTTGGTGCATACGGCCGACGAGGCGAGGAAGAAGGGATTCTCGCAACGGATGCCGCAGAAGTCGATGGCCAAGTCGGGATAATGGGTATCATCGACATCGTCGGGACTGATGGCACGGATGATGTCGCGGACGCGGACGGGGGGATTGTAATGGATGCAGGCCCGTTCGGCGGCTTCGAGGTCGGCATCGGTACAGTCGGCAACGAAGCGGAGGGCGGGCTTGTGGTTGTCAAACCGGATGGCGCGCAGTGCGCGGGCGGGGTCGCCTGTCGGGCAGGCCTTTGTGCACGGTGCGTCCTGACACAGCAGGCAGCGATTGGCTTCTTCGTAAATATTTAAATGTTTCATAAATTGTCGTTTATATAGTTCTCGCACGCTTTGTGTGCAAAAATAAACAAAAAAGCCGAAAGTACCAAATCTTTCGGCTAGTTTTTATTATTTCAAGACTTTGCGGCCATTGTTGATATAGGTTATGACCGGGGCGACTGCACCTTCGGCGACCTCATCATCACCTATCAGGTCAAACTCCCCCTCCGGTCTGTCAGACCGCCAGAAAGACCTCCTGCGCCAGATGCAGCGCGGCTGATTCAATCCAATTCCCCGAAAGCCCATCGACTTTCGGGGAATTTTTTTAGATGAGTGGGGGTGGGTCGTCAGAGTGTGATCGGTCCATGCCCCATGCAACTCGTGGTCGTGATGGCCGTCAGGAAGGCTGTGAGAGCGGCTACTATCACCTTCACCGCCACCTCAATAATCTTTCCCTTTTTCATAGTAACTTATCACTTATCACTCATCACTTATCACTCCTTTAGTTGGCATCGCCATTGTCACCGCTGTCAGTGCCCTTGGTGAACACCTTCGAGGTCACGGAACTGCTCTGGCCGTCCTTGATGGCGATAGCCTTAACGGTAGCCGAATCGCTCAGGGTGATAGCCTCACTGTAGAGGGCGCTCTCAGAGGTCGGGTCG
>CAJODF010000045.1 GCA_905233555.1 uncultured Prevotella sp.
TTCCTTCACCTCCACCTTTACCTGCTTGGCCTTCATTTCCTTCTGGCGCTTCTTCTGCTGGTAGAGGAACTTGGAGTAGTCGATGAGACGACAAACTGGCGGATTGGCGTTGGGCGAAATCTCCACGAGATCGACACCCTGATCGTGGGCCATATTCAGAGCATCTCGGGTAGGAACAACGGAGCTGCCATTGTCACCGACGATGCGGACTTCACGTACTCGAATCTGCTCATTGATACGGTACTGTTGCTTCAATTTGTCATTCTTCATCCACTATTTTTTATGAAATCGGCTGCAAAGGTACTAAAAAAGAAGTGAAGAAATGAAAAGTGAAAAGTGAAAAGTTTTTATGCATAAGCATATTTATGTTTTTTTAACTAACAACTCCTTCACTTTACACTTTTCACTTCTCAACTTTTCACTTCTTAGAAGTCTTTCGTCATTTCAGCGACGCGGGCATTGACCTCGTCGATGAACTCCTGAATGGTCTTCACACTCTGTTCGCCACCGCCCTGAGGACGTACGGCAACAGTACCGTCGGCGGCTTCCTTCTCACCGACAATCACCATGTAAGGAATGCGCT
Organism: uncultured Prevotella sp.; assembly: GCA_905233555.1. Classification (GTDB taxonomy): domain Bacteria; phylum Bacteroidota; class Bacteroidia; order Bacteroidales; family Bacteroidaceae; genus Prevotella. The sequence continues at coordinate 584 of CAJODF010000045.1, forward strand.
TGAGCTCGTTGTCGCGAATCTTACGACCCAGTTTCTCGTTGCGCAAGTCGATGGTGGCACGGACGCCGCCCATATCGAACTTCTTGGCGACCTCCTGGGCATAGTCGTTGTACTTCTCCGAGAGCGGCAGGATAGCCACCTGATCAGGCGTGAGCCAGAGGGGGAAGTGACCGCTGGTATGCTCAATGAGCACGGCGCAGAAACGCTCCATAGAGCCGAACGGTGCGCGGTGGATCATCACAGGCGTCTTCTTCGTGTTGTCCTCGTCGGTGTATTCGAGTTGGAAACGCTTCGGCAGGTTATAATCGACCTGAATGGTGCCCAACTGCCAGCGACGACCGATGGCGTCCTTGATCATGAAGTCGAGTTTCGGACCGTAGAAAGCAGCCTCGCCGTATTCCACCTTGGCGGGCAGGCCTTTCTCCTGACAAGCCTCCACGATGGCCTTCTCAGCCAGCGCCCAGTCCTCGTCGGTGCCCACATATTTCTCGTGGTCGTTAGGATCGCGCAGCGAAATCTGAGCCTCGAAGTTGAATCCGAAGGCGGTGAGCACGATTCCGATGATATCCATCACGTTGAGGAATTCCTGTTTTACCTGGTCGGGACGACAGAAGAGGTGGGCATCGTCCTGTGTGAACGAGCGCACACGGGTCAGTCCGTGCAACTCACCACTCTGCTCGTAGCGATAGACCGTACCGAACTCAGCAATACGCAGGGGCAGGTCACGGTATGAACGGGGCTTCCATGCGAAGATCTCGCAGTGGTGAGGACAGTTCATCGGCTTCAGCATGTACTCCTCGTCCTCCTCAGGGGTATGGATGGGCTGGAACGAATCCTTGCCATAATGGGCATAGTGACCCGAGGTGACATAGAGATTCTTTGAGCCTATATGCGGAGTGATAACTTCCTGATACCCAAAGCGCTTCTGCACCTTGCGCAAGTGATCCTGCAGGCGCAGACGGAGTTCCGTTCCCTTCGGCAACCAGATGGGCAGACCCTTGCCTACCTTGTCGGAGAACATGAAGAGTTCCATCTCCTTACCGATCTTACGATGGTCGCGCTTCTTGGCCTCTTCCAACATCTCGAGATACTCGTCGAGCATCTTCTTCTTGGGGAACGAGATACCGTACAGGCGCTGCATCTGCTCGCGGGTAGCATCACCGCGCCAGAAGGCACCGGCAACAGAGGTCAGTTTCACAGCCTTGATCTCACCGGTATCCACGAGGTGCGGACCACGGCAGAGGTCGGTGAAGTTACCCTGGGTGTATGTGGTGATAGAACCGTCTTCCAAGTCCTGCTCGATGTGTCGGCAGCAAACTGCTTCAAAGCCTCTGCCTTAGGCACCTCGCGACGAACCACGGGCTCCTTCTTGCCTGCCAGTTCCTTCATCTTAGCCTCAATCTTCGGGAAATCGCTCTCCTTGATCATCTCGCCGTCCTTCAACAGCACGTCATAGAAGAAACCATTCTCGACAGCAGGTCCGAAACCGAACTGGATGCCGGGATACAACTCCTGCAGGGCCTCGGCCAGCAAGTGGGCGGAGGTGTGCCAGAAGGTGTGCTTACCCTGCTCGTCGTCAAACTTGTAGAGCGCGATGGTAGCGTCCTCATTGATGGGACGATTCAACTCTACTGTCTCACCGTTTACACCGCAGGAAACAACGCTGCGCGCGAGAGCCGGCGAGATGCTCTCTGCAATCTGAAAACCAGTCACGCCCTGCTCATACGAGCGAACAGATCCGTCTGGAAAAGTAATGTTAAAACGGGTGCAAAGGTACGAAAAAAAGTGAAAAGTGAAAAATGAAAAGTGAAAAATTTGCTACCGCACTACGATTTTCCGTGCCTGCTGACCCTGACGCACCACATAGATGCCCGGACGCAGACCGACCAACGTATTCCCGCAGGGCTGACCGGAGAGACTATATACACGATAGGACTGTGTCAAATCGACAAGCTCGTCGGAAATACCATTATCAACATAAGTATAGTTCAGCCGCTTATCCATCCAGGCGATGCGCTCTTTCATGAAAGTACGCACATTCTCCACCTCGGCCTGAAAAGAACCCCATAGACGCGGATTCTGGTGTACATACTGATTGATTATCGGCCAACGGATAAAGTTCAGGCGTTGCGACTCCTGGAGAGCCGTCTCCAACGAGTCAATAAAGGCCACAAGGTTCTTCTCTGTCAGTCCACCCTGTCGTGCCTCGTCCCAAATATCCAGCATCTGTGCCTTGGCAGTATTGTTATTAACGACTATCTTATCCACGAAGGACTTCATGCTACCCGTACAACTGCCTCCACTGCGATAGATATAGTCGGACTTGTTGTTAACGGGATAGGTGCGGTCGTCATTATTGAATGCGAGATCGAAGTCCCAGACAGGGCCCGTGTACATCATGTCGTCGTCACGCTGCTTATACATAAAGACACTCCAATAGGTATCGGTATTCCCAGACAATTCCCCCACGAGGAAATGGCGCAGGAAAGTATTCAAATCAAGATAGGTATCCCACTGGCTTTCCATCGTATTGAAGATTGCCCTGATATAGTTTTTCTGCTGGGTCGTGATGGAGTCTTCCTCCGGCGACTTGATGGTGACTGGGTTTCCACTGTTGGAGCGGAACCATGACTTCTCCTTATCTGCATACGCATCTATCTCCACAAGATAGCCACCCGTCAGGGCGCTACCCTCATTGTCGGCAGGAGTCATCTCCTCGATATTGATTCGATCCTTGTGTACCTGAACCTGATCGCACAACTGATAGCAGCCTTTGTACTCGCCATTGAGCAACACATCCACGGCTGTGCCGTATGGGGTATAAGGCATACCAAGACGACGACTCAATTCGAAGGCCAACAAGTTGCGCATCAGCGTCTTGTCTCCATAATTGTTGATCAGCGTCCATTTCTTTGCCTTGGCAGGGGCATCCAATACATGCTGTTTTTTGTCGAACTTGATACGGTAAGGTTTCTTGGGGAAACTACGGGAGGCGTTGCCTCTCTCGCGTGTGGTACCCGGTTCCGACAACAGATGGGCTCCATCATCAGAGATAATTGTCAGTTGTGATACAATCTGATGTTCCTTATCGTAGGGGATCTCTCCATTGAGGGTATGGATACTGACAGTAGGCAGGTTCGTCACCTGATAGAGGTGGGTATCATCGCCTTCATCAGGATATCCATAGAATTCAAGTTCAGCGATGTTACATCGGGCATCGGCAGGTCCGACATAACGCACATAGCGGAAACCGCGCGAACAGTTCACATCAGCATAGGATATTTGTCCGATTTTTCCTTCCTCCGTAATGACATAGATAGGCAAGGCATCCATGAAATCCTCACGGTTGGCTCCCTCGAAGACACCGAGTTGTACCCGTTTCTCACCCTGTCCGTCATTGCGCGGCGACCACCCCACCCTCGTGATGACATGAGGCGATCCCAGATCCAGACCGGCCCAGGTATAGTTCCGTTCCCATGAGGCAAAGAAGGTGTTCAGATTACCGTCGAATGCATTCGCACAGGTATTGACGGTTGTGGTTGATTTGGAGGTATTGGCATAATCTACACACGCCTGCGTACCTATCACTTTTCCCGTCAGTTTGTCATCAGCATAGGCATCAGACAACCAAAAAGCCACCAGACAGAAGATACCAATCCTGGACACCCTCATCACTTCTCACGGTATTTCTTGATGACGCTATAGGCATCGTAGAGTCCCAGTTCGCCGGCCTTGCTCAGATCGGCCACGCCCTCTACGGTCTTGTTGGTGTGGAGATAGACGAGTCCCCGGTTATAATAGGCCTCGGGGATATTGCCATCGATCTCCAGCGCACGGCTAAAGTCGTCGAGCGCCCGATGATAGTCTTTCCGGATGGCATAGAGGCAGCCCCTATTATAATAAAGGTAGGGGTTATTGGGAGCCAGTTTGATGGCCTCGCACAAGTCGCTGAGCACATTGGCCGACTTCAGGTCGATGTTCGTGCCCTGAGAGGCGTTGAACTCATTGATCTTCGCCTGACAGACCGCCCGCTGCCAATAGGCGAGCACAGCCGTAGAGTCCATCTGGATGAGCGTCGAGAGGTCGTCGATGGCAGCATCGAAGTTCTGGATGGCACTATAGGCAACGGCCCGTTGTACCAGCAGGGGCTTCACATCCTGATTTCCCTTGGCCTCACTGATGGCAACGGTGACAGAGTCGATAAAGGCCACATGACGGCTCATCGCAGCCTCGTCGATGTTCGGCTGGGAACTGCTGATGTGCAGCGCGTGGGTTCTGGGATGTTGGTTGAAGGCATCCACATCCTTATCGAAGGCGATATACGTATGCACATTGTCATAGACGGCAAAGAACGAGAGGGCAAACATCGGTTGCCAGGCCATCTCCACCTGGCGATTCTGCACCTTTCCACGATAGTCGCTCTTATACTCGTGTTCCACCTGCTGCTCGTCGGCCACGACGAGTTGGTTGTATTTGTCGGGATCGGTATCACTTTTCCGTCGCATCTGCCGCTTCGAGAGTCGGGGCTGCTTGCCGCCATAGCGCTTGTCCATCTGGGCTTTCAGAATACGGAACTCATCGGCCTCGGCCTGTCTGGTCATTCCTAAACGACGATAGCACGAGGCACGATGATCGAGTCCGAACCAGAAATTGGGGAACTCCTCGATGACCTTGGAATAGTCGCGGATGGCATCCCGCAGGTTACCCGTCTGCTCCAATAACAAGGCACGATTGAAGAGTGCCATCAGATCGTTGGGTTCCAGGCGGAGCACAAAGTCGAAGTCCTCGATACCTCGGTTGTCGTCACCCACCTGTGCGCGGAGCAATCCGCGATTGTAGTGTCCGATGAAGTTGTTTGGATCAAGGTCGAGGGCTGTGTCATAGTCGGCCATAGCCCCACGGAGTCCGTTCTGATTGTAGCGGGCCAGCGCACGATTGATGTAATAGCCGGCATTCTTGGGTTGCAGGTGGATGGCCTTATTCAGGAATCCCTCACCCTCCTTCCATTTTTGACGCGCCAGACTAATGACAGCCCGCTCTGCCCAGATACCGGCATCGTAGGGGTCCAGTTCCAGACTCTTGTCCAACGACTTCACAGCCTCCGTGGTATCCTTCTGCAACAGATAGATCTCTGCCTGCATGGCGTAGCCTCGGGCATAGTTCGACCAGCGATTGAGCATGGTGTCGATCTCAGTCAATCCGCGCTCATAGTCTTTCTCATTGATACGGCAGAGAATACGGTTATGCCAAAGTCCCTGATTATCGGGATTATAGCGGATGGCTCGGGTATAGTCGTCTATCGCCTCTGAGTATTTCTTCTGATTGATGCGACAGAGGCCCCGCAACTCGTAGATAGACACCACATAGGGATTACGTTCGAGGGCCTGTGTACAGTCGCTCTCCGCCCCTCGGAAATCGTCGAGATAGAACTTGGCTATCCCTCGGAAGAACCAAGGCTCATAGAGATAGGGTTTGGCCGATATGGCCTGATTGAAATATTGGATGGACAGCACATAGTCCTCGTAATACAGGGCCGAGCGCCCAATCATCACAATCCTGTCTATATTGTACTGGGCGAAAGAATGAGAAACGAGAAATGAGAAATGAGAAATGATGATGACCAGACAAGCACAAAGTCTTGCCCTCGATACCATCATCCTCTTCATTCGACTATAAAAGATATCAACACTTCCCATTCTTCATTTCTCATCTTCTTACCGGTTTTGTCCGATAAGAACAACGGTAGCGACCTTGCGTCAGGGCGCGTAACTTACTTTGGATGAGCTGTTTACGGAGCGGAGAGATCCGATCCACAAACATCTTGCCGTCGAGATGGTCGAACTCATGTTGCATGACCCGGGCCAGATAGCCCTCAATCCACTCGTCGTGGTGCTTGAACTCCTCATCGTCCCACTCCACATGGATACGGGTCGGGCGCACCACCTTCTCGTGGATAGCCGGCAGAGAAAGACATCCCTCCTCAGAGGAATTGGTCTCTGACTCATCGTACTCCACGATATGGGGATTGATATACACTTGTCGGAAGCCTTTGTATTCAGGCAGGTCGTCGGACAACACGTCCAGATCAATCACCGACAACCGGATGGCCTTGCCAATCTGAGGCGCTGCCAGTCCGATACCTTCCGACTCAGCCAGCGTCTCCCACATATCAGTGATCAACTGCTTCAAGTCAGGATAGTCGGGGGTGATGTCCTCAGCCACCTTCCTAAGCACTGGCTGACCATATATATAAATAGGTAGGATCATTTACAATTTGACAATTGACAATTTACAATTTATTTTCGGGAGCGGAGGTAGTCCTCCAAGATGATGGTGGCGGAAATCTCATCCACGAGGGCCTTGTCCTGACGGGCTTTCTTCTTCAGTCCCCCATCGAGCATTGCCTGATGCGCCAATACGGAGGTGAATCGCTCGTCGAAAAACTCAATGGGAACGTCCGGCACAGCCTTGCGCCAACGGTTTACGAACTGCTGCACGCGCTGGAGGTTCTCGCTGGGTTGTCCGTTAGGCTGTCGGGGTTCGCCAATCACGATACGCTCCACAGCCTCCTTGGCGAGATAAGCCTTCAGCCAATCGAAGAGTTCAGACGTAGAAACAGTCGCCAACCCGCCTGCAATAATCTGCAATGGGTCGGTGACTGCTATACCTGTACGCTTCTTACCGTAATCGATGGACAGTATCCGCGCCAAATGCTTATTGGTTAGAGAGCAACCAGGCATCCTTGTAAGCCTCCTGCTCACGGAACTGGTCGCGACTGCGGGCTGCATCGGCCTTGTTGTCGAAGGTGGCAGCAACCACACGGAACATATTACGATCCTCGTTCTTCACAATCTGGGCGTCATAGCCGGCACTCTTCAAGCGCTGCTGCAGACCCTCTGCATTAGACTGGAGACCGAAGGAACCGACAACCACACTGAACGCCTTCAAGCCATTACCGCTGACGACAGCCACCTTCTCCTGACGGACAGAGATGTTGTCGTAGTTATCAACTCTACGGGCTTCATTAGCAGCCTGTGTCTGAACAGGAGCAACAATGGCCGGCTCTTCATAGGTGGGCTGAGTCTGCTGCTGAGCGGTCTGAGTGTCATACTGCTTGGCTTTCTCGTAAGCCTTCTTGTAAGCACTCTCACTTGATTTACAACTTGTCATTGCCAATGCGAGGCACAGTCCTGCGCACAATACGATGTACTTTTTCATTACGTTAATTATTTAAATGTTATACTTCTGTTTCAAATATTTGGTGCGAAATTACAAAATATCGGGCAAAATGGCACAAAAATGCTGCATAAAGTTTGTTAAATGGAGAAAATATGGCCATTTTAACAAAAAATCGCATGAAAAATATGGTTATTTCCGAAATAAATCCGTATATTTGCAAATGTAAACAAACGTTTAATTCAAAAATTATCATCTTATGAAGAGTTTAGGTTACTTAAGTGCATTCCTCGGTGGCGCCATCGCCGGTGCAGCCCTTGGAATCCTGATGGCTCCCGAAAAGGGACAGGACACCCGCGTAAAGATTACTGATGCTGTTGAGGATTTCCTCAAGAAGCACAACATCAAACTCAGCCGCAAGGAAGTGGTTGACCTCGTTGACGATATTCAGGACGCAGCCGAAGAAGAATAATGCTTTCGAGCGACAAGAACGTAGAGACTATCGCGCAACTCATTGAGGTATTGAAGCATTACCTCGGGCTGCAGACGGAGTATCTGAAGTTAGACGTGATTGACAAGGTGGTAAGGCTCTTTACAGCCTTCGCCTTGGCAGTCGTGTTCTTTATGATTCTCATTGCTGTGCTGCTCTACCTCTCGTTCGCCTTTGCCTTCTGGCTGGCCTCGTTTACGGGTACTGCCCTCGCCTTCCTTATCGTAGGTCTTTTCCATCTGCTCTTGTTCATCGTCTTCTTCTTTATGCGCAAGAAATGGATTGAGAAGCCGTTGGTACATTTCCTCGCCGGACTGTTACTCAGCAAATAAAGAACGCCCATGTTACCAGTCAAGAAACAAACCCACGAGTTCCGTACGCTGGAGGAGATCCGCCAGCGCAAGGATGAACTGGCCGACGAGATCCAGCAGGACAACGGCAAGTTTACTTCGCTTTGGAATCAGGTCTTTATCAAGCGCGAAGGAAACACCAAGTCGGATTATATCGCCGGACTGGTGAGCAACGGCATCGTGGCTTTCGACACCTTCCTCCTGATTCGCAAACTGATGAAGGGCTACGGATTCCTGTTTGGGAGATCCAAGAAAAAGAAACACAAATAATCAGATTTCCACAATCTGTCCGTCGTATGCCAGTTGGATGCCTGCTGGCAGTTTTTTGTTGACTTCGGCATGAAGGCCGATGTCGTGGCAGGAGTGGATCAGGTAAGTCTGTCTGGCCCCTACCCTCCGGGCAAAGGCGATGGCATCATCCACCAACTGATGAGAGTGGTGCGGCTTGTCGAAACGCAGGGCATTCACCACCAGCACTTCCACGTCTTTCAGATAATCCATCTCACGCTCGTCGATGGTTTTCATATCTGTGATATAAGCCAGTCCGCCAATGCGATAGGCCAAGATGGGCAATTTGCCGTGCATCACCTCGAAAGGCACCACCTGCAAGTCGCCGAATGACAACGTCTGATGGGGTTTGATCTCATGAAGTCCGATGGCAGGCACACCTGGATAACGATGCTCCGCAAAACAATACGGCAACATCTCCAGCATTCCCTGACGGGCAATGGCATCGGCATAGACATTGATTTCACCAAACTGACAATAGGGTCGGATATCATCCATGCCTCCCATGTGGTCATAATGGGCATGGGTAATGAGGATGGCATCAATCTTACGGAAGGGCTGTGGGAGTATCTGCTGACGGAAATCGGGACCGCAGTCTATCAACAGGCGCGTCTGTTCCGTTTCCACCAAGACAGAACAACGGGTACGCTTGTCCTTGGGGTCTGTACTCTGACACACCTCACACTGGCATCCGATCACCGGTACGCCACACGATGTTCCCGTTCCTAAGAATGTCAGTTTCATTTACAATTTGACAATTTACAATTTGACAATTGATTTTTCAATTTGATGATTTATCTATTTTCAAATGATATTGACCTCTGGGTATATGTCGATGCCGAACTTGTCTCTTACATCCTTACGGATGGCATCGCTGAGAGCCACAATCTCCGCACCAGTAGCACCACTACGATTCACAAGTACCAGAGCCTGCTTCGAATGGACACCTGCACGTCCCAGTGATTTGCCTTTCCAGCCGCATTGGTCTATCATCCAACCAGCAGGAATCTTCACATGGTCGGCATCAACCTCATAATGGGGCATCCCTTCGTATTGCGCTGCCAACTGTTTGTATTTCTCGCGGCTGACGATGGGATTCATGAAGAAACTACCTGCATTACCCTCAATCTTCGGGTCTGGCAACTTGGCATTCCGAATCTCTATGATGGTTTCGCGCAACTGCTTGGCCGTAGGCTCTTGGATACCTTTTCGTTCCAACTCTGCACGGATATTGCCGTAATCGAGGTGGGGTTCAAAAGTCGTAGAAAGTTGATAGGTAACGTGAGTGATCAGGTATCGGTTTTTCCATTCGTGCTTGAACTTACTCTGCCGATAGCCATAGCCACAATCCTTGCCGGAAATCGTCACCAGACGCCCCGTCGCAATCTCCACAGCCTCCACACTCACAATCAAGTCCTTTGCCTCTGCACCATAGGCGCCGATGTTCTGCACAGCAGAAGCCCCTACATCACCAGGAATCAGCGAGAGGTTTTCCATCCCATAGAGGCCTGCCTGCAGCGAAGCTTCGACAACCTCGTCAAACACCTCACCACTGCCACAGGTCATCTTATCACCATCGATATAATAGCCCAGAACATCCGAGCGCACGACAATACCCTCGAAGTCCTTCGTCAGCAAGAGATTACTACCGCCACCTATTATTATATAAGGTATATCTGACTCGCGTAGGATCTGAGCCACCTGCTGAGCCTCCTCAATACTCGCATATTCCAAGAAACGACTGCACTTGGCATCAATGCCAAATGTATTATGTTCCTTCAAACTATAGTTCTCGAAATCCCTCACTATTCACTTTTCACTATTCACTTTTCACTTCTAAGTGGTCATTTTCATGAGCAGCCAGCGGTTGTTCACTTTCTTGAAACGCAGTTCCATCTCCAGACCGTTGGCAACACCTCGCATGACGAAGATTTTCTCGTTACCCACAGGCTCCGGCTGACCATAAATGATGTTATAAAGCAACTTCGAGGGCAACTGCGGGGCAAAGGCCTCCCACGTATCGGGAGTGATGATGCCTTCCATCACACTAAAATCATCATCAGGATCAGGCCCTACGAAAATCACTCTGGAGTTCAGGCTCTTCTTCTGGAAAGCCATATCCGACACGAAACGCTGATAAAAGTCCAGGAACGAGGCGTTCATATTCTCTGAGATGGCCATCTCTCTCACTTCGCGCAGCATCCATGCCCCACGGATACGATTGAAGACATAGTCCTTCACGAGATTCTTCTTAAGCATGATTTTCTCCACGATGGCCTGCGTGAGAGAAGTATCCTTCATCAACTGCATCTGATTCTCATTGTCGAAGAGCAGCGTGTAATACCCTTGGCGTATAAAGAAGCGCTCCATCTCCCACTTTTTCTTCTCGATGGTTTCCGTCTTGTCGCCCTTTCGCACAGTCAACGGAAAGACTATACGATCCATCTGCAACTTCTTGTTGGCGGAAAAGTTAAAGACAAAGTCGTCAAAAAGTTCATCCATCGCCTTAGGTGTGGGTGTCTCACCGATGAGCAACTCCAATGTGTCTATGGGAGTAGTATCCACAGAATCGGCTATAGAGTCGAGCTGCGGCTCTTCCGCCCTCTGCGTCTTGCCTCCCGTACAGGAGAGCATCAGCAGGACACTTGCGACAATCGCAAACAAAAACCTCTTCATCTTACTATCTAACGCTAGTAATCCATCGTTATCTCTCAAATTTGGGGCAAAATTACAAAAAAATCTGTGAATAACTATTCATTCTGTGGCTTTTTTTGTACCTTTGCACGCAAATTTCATAAATTATCAAATTGTAACTCGTCAAATTGTAAATTAAATGATACTTGATAAGATAGACGAACTCCTGAAAGAAGTACAGGAATTGAGTGCGAAGAACGCCGAGGAAGTGGAACAACTCAGACTGAAATACCTGAGTAAGAAAGGTGAGATTACGGCCTTGATGAACGACTTCCGCAATGTGGCTGCCGACCAGAAGAAAACTGTCGGCATGAAGATCAACGAACTGAAGACACTCGCCACAGAGCGCATCAACCAGTTGCGCGAGGAGTGTGAGACGCAGGAGACTGGCGATGAGGCCATCGACCTGACGCGCACCCCCTACCCCGTACAACTTGGTACACGCCACCCGCTGACAATTGTCACCAACGAGATCATCGATATCTTCTCACGCATGGGCTTCGTCCTCGCTGACGGTCCTGAGGTGGAAGACGATCTCCACGTCTTTACCAAGATGAACTTCGCAGCCGACCATCCTGCACGCGATATGCAGGACACCTTCTTCGTTTCGCAGCATCCCAACGATGTCACGAAGAACATCCTGTTGCGTTCGCACACTTCTTCAGTCCAAGCCCGTGTGATGGAGAACATGCATACGGAAGACGGCAAACTAACGGCTCCTATCCGCGTCATCTGCCCAGGTCGCGTCTATCGTAACGAGGCTATCACCGCCCGTGCACACTGCTTCTTCCATCAGGTGGAAGGACTCTATATCGACAAGAACGTATCGTTCACCGACCTCAAACAGGTGCTGCTGTCGTTCGCCAAGGAGATGTTCGGCCCAGACACCAGCATTCGTCTGCGCCCATCTTACTTCCCCTTCACAGAACCCTCTGCAGAGATGGATATCTCCTGCTTCATCTGTGGCGGCGAAGGTTGCGGCTTCTGCAAACACACCGGCTGGGTAGAGATTTTAGGTTGTGGTATGGTCGATCCCAACGTGCTTGAGCAATGCGGCATCGACTCGAAGATATACTCTGGCTATGCCTTCGGTATGGGTGTCGAGCGCATTACCAACCTGAAGTATCGCGTCTCCGACCTCCGTATGTTCTCCGAGAACGATACCCGCTTCCTCGAAGAATTCGAAGCAGCCGATTAAGTTTTATTCGTAGTCGTCGATGACGGCATTCATCATGTCCATCATGGGCTTGGCGGCACGGAACATAGGTTCGATGGCGTCGAGCCAGGTGTCGTCCTGATAGAAGTCGTCGGGCACCTGATGCCAGCAGCAGTAGTCTTTCTGACGCAGATAGTCGAGATACTCCCAATCACGAGGAAAGCCTGAAGGACAGGTCTTCAGTCGTTCAAGCCCAAAGCCTTGGGGTGTGTCCCAACTGGAAACATCAGTAGGTGCTGAAAAACTGCTGGCGACGGGACTGCCAAAGTATTTCAGGAACTCCGAACTGCGGACACAACGGAGCCACTGGTCTGTATTCGCCATAATCTCGTTACGACAGGAGGTCAGGATATTCGTTGGCAACCAGTAGTTGCCGCATGCCACCATACAATGACCAGGTTCCAAATGGAGGTAATAGCCGCCATGCAGCGCTTTCTTGCCGTGGGCTGCAATATAAGCACCCAGATGGTTCTTGTAGGGCGACTTATCGTTCGAAAAACGTGTATCACGATAGAAACGATAGGTGCAATCCTTTACCGTCAGGTGGACAATAGAGGGGTCGAAGGTGGCGATGCGCAAGATGGCCTGTTGCACACCCTGCTCAAAATCGGCACGAATGGCGTCGTACTCTCGTTTATGCTCCTGAAACCAAGGACGGTTGTTGTTCGCCATCAACTGGCGGAGGTATTTTAAGATTCGTTTGGCATCCATATTGTTTATTATTCTTTCTGGATTTCTCGTGCCTTGAGGATGCGGATATCATTAATGGGACGATCATAGTCGTCTGTCATTGTCTGCTGAATGCGTTCGACGATATCAAGACCTTCTGTGACTTCACCAAACACAGTATATTGGCCATCCAAGTGAGGCGATCCGCCAGTCTTGCGATAGAGGTCCAGCAGTTCTTCCGTCATAGTAACATGATGATCGGTCTGCTCCTCAACCTTATCGCCAATCTGGTAGAGTTGTTGAGTGGAATAAGTACGGCCCCAGACGATATAGAACTGGCAACCTCCAGAACGACGTTCAGGATTACTCCTGTCGCCCTCGCGAGCCATTGCCACAGCACCACGCTTGTGAGGATGCAGCAGATGACCGTCAGCATCGAAGAACTCGGCCTCGACGGTATAGTCGAGACTGCCATTGCCAAGTGTCGCACCTGGTTCTGCATGACGACTGGTAGGGTCGCCCCCCTGAATCATGAAGTTCTTAATGACGCGATGGAAGAGCAACGAGTCATAAAACTGTTCGTTGACCAATTTCAGGAAATTATCACGATGTTGAGGCGTATCGTCGTAGAGCGTCAGCACAATATTTCCTTCAGTTGTTTCGAGCATCACTTGACGGCTCTGAGCCATCATCGGAACGTAGGCGGCAAAAGCAAGCGCCATAATCAAAAATCTCAGATGTTTCATTTTTCCTTAGCAGTTACAACGGTGACAATATAGGCACTAAGCAGGACCAGGATACCGGCAACGGGTTTGTCCCAGGTGAGTACATCCTGTCCGAGCCAGATAGCAACGAATGAAGCGATGACTGGCTGGAGGTTGGTATAGATGGATACCGTGGTGGCCTGTAAATACTTCATGGCGAAAGGAATAAGGAAATAGCCAAGAGCTGTCGCACAAACGACGATAAAGGCCATCTCCAACACACCGTCCCAGCCCCATGCTGACGTGTAGAGCGTATTCACAGGGAGTTCAGGTATGGCGATGGGAACGGTGACAATCGCTGAAATCAGGAACACATATTTCATCTGCGTCACAGGCGAATATTTCGAAGCCACATTACGGGTGATGATCAGGTAGATGGCCCAGGTGAGCACACTCAGGATGGCGAGTGAAATACCGATCAGATCGTTCTTGCCAGAACCCAGCGACTGACTCATCAGCACCATCAGTATGGCACCTGCGATACCCAGCAGCACACCCAACGACTTCATCGGGGTGATCTTCTCACCAATCGTCAGGGCGGCACAGACCATCACGGCTACTGGTGTCAGCGTGGCGATGAGTGAAAAATAAATCGGACTGGTAAAGTCGAGGGCCCAAGCCGTCAGGCTCTGCGAGATGACGAAGCCTAAGAGTCCGCCTGCCAAGATGGTGATGAGGTCTTTCTTCTCAACCTTTTCCTTTGGCAGGAAGGCTGCGATAATCCAGAAAAGGATACAGGCTCCGAGTGAGCGTGAGGCCATATAACCCATCGGTGTCACCCACTCGTCGAGCAGTAGTTTGGTTACAGGTACGCCAAGTCCGAAGATGGTGTTGGCGAAAAAGATGGCGCTATGCGCCTGTAGTTTCTTGTTCATATACTATGGTTGTAATATTTCATTCGTTCCTTCAGAGGCATCTTGGCATATTTTCGCCATTCTGTTGTTGCCCCTTTCAGGTAATTCAAGTCATTCATCCGTCCGTATGCTTCAATCTCGAAAGGATTCAGTAGATACGCTGCATGTTTCAGATGACAGGGACGATTCCGCTTGCGCAGCAGTCCGATTCTGTTTTTCGCCCAATACCATATATATAATAGGTAGAAGCGCACCCACGAGTCGCCACAGGCCTGCGCCTGACGCAGATGAATCATCTCGTGGTTTTTCATCGATGAGTAGCCGTTGTTGAAGCAATCAGCCTCATCCTGCGTAGGTGCAAGTATCTGTCCGAAAAAGGTCAACCCCTCATAGCCCTTTGGGAGCCAGAAAGTGTTCACCACAGCAGGCATATCAACAACCTTACTGGGACGAACAGCCTTCCACATAATCGGTATCACACGAAGCATCATCCACATAACAGGGGGCAAAGGTACAAAAAAAAGTAAAAAGGTAAAAAAGTAAAAAGGTAAAAGATGTTATTTCTCTTTTTTTTCGTATCTTTGTCGCCAAAATAAGAAATCAACGATGGACGAGATACAGAGAATCAACCAACTGCGCAAGGAACTGCACGAGCACAACTATCGCTACTACGTGCTGAACCAGCCTACCATCGGCGACCAGGAGTTTGACTTCCTGATGCACGAGTTGCAGGACCTGGAGGCGAAGCATCCGGAAATGGCCGACCCCAACTCCCCTACCCAACGGGTGGGCAGCGACCTGAATGCTGAGTTCCGTCAGGTGGAACACAAATATCCGATGCTCTCACTGGCCAACACCTATAACGAACAGGACGTTGCCGACTGGTACGAGAGTGTAAAGAAAGGTCTGGCTGGCGAGGATTTCGAGGTGTGCTGTGAGATGAAATACGATGGTCTCTCTATCTCCCTGACATATGTCGATGGACAGTTGACACAGGCAGTGACACGAGGCGACGGGGTACATGGCGACGATGTGACAGCGAACGTGAAGACCATTCGCAGCATCCCCCTCGTGCTGACGCCCCCTGCGAACAACGATCTCTTTGCCGCTCCCTCCTACCCTCATGAATTTGAGATTCGTGGTGAAATCCTGATGCCCTGGACTGTCTTTGAGCGATTGAACAAAGAGCGTGAGGAGGCAGAAGAACCCCTCTTCGCCAATCCACGAAATGCAGCAAGTGGTACGTTGAAGAGTCAGAAATCGAGTCTGGTGGCCTCACGCCAACTTGACGCCTACCTCTATTATCTGTTAGGCGAAGAACTGCCTGCGGATGGGCACTTTGAGAACTTGGAGGTGGCTCGCAGTTGGGGCTTTAAGATCAGCGAAGGCATGAAAAAGGTGAAGACCTTACAAGAGATATACGACTTCATTAACTATTGGGACAAGGAACGTAAAAACCTGCCTGTGGCTACAGACGGTATCGTGCTGAAAGTGAACTCCCTGCGCCAACAGCGTTCGTTGGGCTTTACAGCCAAGTCGCCCCGTTGGGCCATCGCCTATAAATTCAAGGCAGAGCGCGTCTGTACCCGTCTCAACGAGGTGACCTATCAAGTGGGACGGACTGGTGCCATCACCCCTGTGGCTAACATGGATCCTGTGCAACTGGCAGGCACCACCGTGAAACGAGCCACACTCAACAACGAGGACTTTATCAAGAGTTTCGACCTACACATCGGCGATTACGTCTATGTGGAGAAAGGTGGCGAGATCATACCTAAGATTGTTGGCGTAGATATCGACCAAAGGCCTATCATCGCACAACCTGTGGAGTTTATCAAACGCTGTCCGGAATGTGGTACGCCACTGGTTCGATATGAAGGTGAAGCAGCCTGGTACTGTCCCAACGATACAGGTTGTCCGCCACAAATCAAGGGACGCATCGAACACTTCATAGCCCGAAAGGCGATGAATATCGACTCGCTGGGTCCTGAGACGATCGACGACTATTACCGTCAGGGACTAATCCACAATATAGCAGACTTATATACGATTGACGTCCAGCAGATTAACGGCGACGGCTCACGCACCAAATCAGCCCAGAAAATCGTCAACGGCATTGCCGCCTCGAAGGCTATTCCATTCGAAAGAGTGGTCTTTGCCCTTGGTATCCGCTTCGTGGGAGAAACCTCCGCCAAACTCTTAGCCCGTCACTTCAAGAACATCGATGCGCTGATGAACGCTGGCTTGGAGGAACTGCAAGAGATAGAGGGTATCGGTGAGGTGATGGCCAAGAGTATCATCACCTATTTCCACGACGAGAAGAACCGTGAGATTGTGGAACGCCTGAGAGGTTACGGCCTCCAAATGGAACTCTCAGAGGCGCAGACGGCACAGACCTCCGACAAACTCGCAGGACAGAGCATTGTCATCAGCGGTGTCTTCGCCCACCATAGTCGCGACGAGTACAAGACCATCATCGAACAGAACGGTGGTAAGAACGTGGGAAGCATCAGCAACAAGACTTCTTTCATCCTTGCAGGTGAAAATATGGGACCCTCGAAACTCCAGAAAGCCGAAAAACTCGGCATCAAGATACTTTCAGAAGACGATTTCCTGAAATTAATTGAAAATTAAGAGATGAAATATAAGGTTTTACTTTTTTACCTTTTTACCTTTTTACCGTTAAGTGCTCAGTTCGTGACGGGAAATGAACAAACGTACAAAGGCCCTGCCGATGCCCGTTGTCTCGACATCATGGGTGTGCCCCTCGAAGGTCCAGACTCCGTGTTTATTCCTGCTTTGGAGAGTGTGGGGTTCCAACGGGTCATCTCCGAGGATGACGAACCAGGCGACTACTATTTCGAGGGAGCCTACTATGGTATTAAAGCCAACCTCGTGGTCAGCATCGACGAAAAGACAAAGTTGCTCTCTACGGCTCTTGTCACCAGCGGCCCCTACCGCACCTTTGCCCTCTACGACAGGAACCACCGATACTTCCTGCTGAAACTGCAAAGGCAGTATGGCAATTTCGACGCGAAGGGCGACGGCTCGCTCCACACGATGACGAACCTCGGCTACATCAAGATATCCAATACCTTACACGAGGACAAGTCGCGCACCATCAAGGTGTTCTACATGAACACGACACCCTATTATAAAGATGCCTACAACATGGGGCTGAAGGGGGCCGTGCAGGAAGTGATAACAGAGAATCCTGTGGCAGAGAACGGCATTGAGCACTTCGACCCTCAGGGAAAGAACACAGGTACCGACATCATCGACCGCCAGTACTCCCCTACCGGCTACCTCGTCTCTGCCGCTATGCAGGAACCCACAGGCGCCAAGAGTCTGCTGAGTTATGAATACGACGAAGAGAACCGCCTCATCAAGCGCACCCTCACCAATACCACAGAGGGCATCCTCAGCGTGAATGAATACACCTACAACAGCGACGACGAGATCAAGCAACAAACGCAAAAAGTGTTCGATAAGGACAACGAGTGCATCGTCTCCATCACGATGAAGAACAACTATACGGACCACGACGATGAGGGAAACTGGACCAAGAACGAACTGAAACTGATGTACTGGGAGAAAAACCAGCAGCCTCAGAACATGAATGTGACCCAGACCCGTACAATCAGTTACTGGGAGGACGAATAAGATATTTTGTTTCAAAAAATACACAACGCGATTAAACCTTTCGGGAAAAAACGCGTCAAAGTGACATCTAACTTTTATCAACATTAATTAATTAACAAAAGAAAAAATGAAAAAAGTATTTATGATGATTGCCATGGTGGCAGTTGCATTCGCTGCTCAGGCACAGACCAAGTTCCACGACGTAGAGGTTAACGAAGCCCAGGGTCCCGTGAAGAAGATCACCACCAACGTGATGGGTCAGGCACAGGTTGTATCCTTCGACCAGAACGGTAAGCAGACCGAGGGTCTCAACGACGCCAAGTACGATGCTAACGGCTATCTGCAGTCAGCAAAGAGAACGATGTTCCAGGGTCAGGAGACCACCATCAACTACAAGTGGGAGAACGGTAAGATCGTGAGCCAGTCAATGGAAATGATGGGCAACCAGGTTGTCACCAAGTTGACTTACAACGACAAGGGTGCTGTTGCCGCTCAGTCTATGGACTTCGGCGGTCAGGCTATGGAAATGCCTTACACCGACTACAAGTATGACGCTAAGGGCAACTGGATCAGCCGCAAGATGTCTATGATGGGCCAGGAGATGGAGCAGACCCGCACCATCGAGTACTACGAGTAAACTATCTCAGACATAACAAAGCAAAGCGTGGTGAGAAAATTCACCACGCTTTTTGTATGCATTATTGGTTTCCTGTCACATCAATTCTTCTTGCATTCAGTCCGAAGGTCTTCGAGTGCCTTATATTCTGCCGGATCAAACGGATCACCTGCATAACTACGTGGAATCAGTTATACTAAAATCATGATATTTCCGTTTTAATAGAGGAAACGCGATATCACAATGAATCCACAATACGAAACACTTGCCAAATGCTTGTTGCCTGAACACATGCTGGAATGGTTTGAACTAACCAATGTTGAG
>CAJODF010000046.1 GCA_905233555.1 uncultured Prevotella sp.
GGCCCACGATTGTGGTTTCTTCTACGCTCTGCAGAAAACACGAAGCCGTAGCCACCGTCTGGACATCTCTATCCGCTACACCTTCAATGCCCAGAAGAGTAAGTATAAAGGCACTGGTGCAGGTAAAGCCGAGCGGGAGCGCATGAGCAACAGCAACTGATGCCATTGACTATCGTCTTTGTCCGTCCATTCATCACATTTTTATGCAGAATATCCCAGATATTTGTTTAACTCGTTAAATATGCATACTTTTGCAAACAAGTTTGCGAGAACGGGCGGCGCCTCGACCGCTCGGCGACGAAGGAGACGCTTGCCTAAGCAAGAATTAGAGCGAACTCTATTGTACTCGGCTTGCACCGTCCTTGAAGCATCGAAAGCTATAATAAAAATAGTATGGAACAGAAATTTTGTCAGAGCTGCGGAATGCCGCTCACTAATGAAGTCCTCGGCACGAATGCCGACGGAAGTAAGAATGAAGATTACTGCATGTACTGCTACAAGGACGGCAAGTTCCTGCAGGATTGTACAATGGAAGAGATGATTGAGCATTGCGCTCAGTTTGTCAGCGAGGTGAACAAGGGTCTCCCCCAGCCCATCACCAAGGAGGAATACATCGGACAGATGAAGATGTACTTCCCGCATCTGAAGCGCTGGCGTAAGGAACTAACGATTAATGATGCCGCTCCTATGGAAAATCCGGCTTTAGCAGGCGTCAAAGAACTAATCGCCAAGATGGCCGACACGCTGCCCATCACCTATATCTCGTCAGTCGATGAAGAGGGATTCCCCTGCACCAAGGCAATGCTATCTCCACGAGTCCGCAAGGGCATCAAGACGTTCTATTTCACCACCAACACCTTCTCCCTCCGTGTGGCCCACTATAAGGCCAACCCCAAGGCCTCGATCTATTTCTGTGACACTGAAGGTTTCAAAGGTATGATGCTGCGTGGTACGATGGAGGTACTGACGGATGCCAAGAGCAAGGAGATGATCTGGCACAAAGGCGATGAGCAGTACTACCCGGGTGGCGTCACCGACCCGAACTACTGCGTCTTGAAGTTCACCGCCACCGATGGTCGTTTCTATAGCGATTTTTATCCGCGCAGTTTTGTGATTGAATGAAAATATTGATTCTCTCAGGAAGCCCACGGAAGAAAGGACTGATCTCGCAGAAGCTTCAATCAGCATTATCGAGATAGAACTCGGATTCCACGTTAATCTCAGCCGTTTTGTAACTGTACTCGACGGCCTTCGCCAGACTGCATAGGTCACGGCCGAAGCCTGCCTCGTTGAGCACCAACTGGCAGTTGCTGCGGAGCCAGTTGCCCATCGCGTCCTCGCGACTGACGATGATGCCGGCTGCCACCACGTCGCCGCCACGGCCCAGCACGAAGTTGAAGTGGTCGGTGTCGAACTCAAAGGTTGAGAAGTCCGTCTCGTTCCCCCTGTTCGGGCAGGGGAACTCACCCGCGCTGTTCACAATCTCGGTCGTCATGGGTGCACCTGAGCCATCAGCATTGACGGGGTCGAGCACGAGGCGGGCAAACGCCACTTCATACTTCCCGTCACGCTTCTGAACGGTAACGAACGTCACCATGTCACCACGCTGCAGACCCCACGCCGTCACAAAGTCGGCATAGGTACGGCCAGGCGAGTTAACATACGCGATGTGCCCCTCTTCTGCACTGATGTCCACCGATACCGCTGGCAGATGACCTTCGGAAATGATGGCTGCGAAAGGCGTCCATTTATCACTATCGATAGGGGCAAACTGGTAAAAACCGTCCAAGCCCTGACCCGACTCCATTAGGGCCGTCGCGTGCTCACGAAGGTACTTCAGATTGACCCGCTTGAACTTGTTCATACACTCGAAGGCATTGTCGTAGTCTTCGAACGTATGGTTACAGATTTCCTTCAACATGCTATAACTCTTGTTTACAGCCTTGACAAGAACCCTATGCAGCGACTGGTCCTCAGTCTTCGGATTCTTTGGTCTGGTGTTAGTCCTCACGATGGTCTTTCCCATTCGCTGGTAGTACGTTTTGTTACCGACTCTACCGATAGCACCGTACATGTCTTTCGTCATTTCTGCCATAATTCTACTACATTTTATTTCATATTCTACTCTACTTTTACTCTAGTATATCTCTAATTCTATAACTAGAGATGAACTAGAGATGAATTAGAGATGAACTAGAGATGAACTAGAGATATGATGGTTGCAAAGATAAGGATTTTATTTGAAACCTGCAAGCAAAACGCGAGAAATCTTATTCATTTTATGGAAAATGGTTGCAAATAGTCACATTATCGTACTGTTTATCCCAGGAATTTTGCAGTTTCGGCATTTTTGCGTACCTTTGTGGTCGAAAACTAAGAGTACGGGACAAATATGAATAAGTGGCTTTCAATGATGCTTCTGGTTCTGGTATGCATACCGAGCAGTGCGCAGGACCTGACGCAATACAAGCGGGTGATCAAGGAACTGAGCAGCGCCAAGTATCAAGGGCGAGGCTATGCCAAGGATGGTGCCAATAAGGCAGGGAAATATCTTCAGCGCGAGTTCGAGAAGGCAGGGGTAGATGAGGTGACGCTACAGCCCTTCAAACTGGACATCAATACCTTCTGCGGCAAGATGCAGATGTGGGCGGATGGCAAGAAATTACAGCCTGGCGTGGATTTCTCGATGCGCGAATATTCGCCTGGCGTGAAGGGCGAGTTCCCCGTCTATCATGTCGATACGCTGAACTACGATGCCGAACGGATGTTTGCAGACTTGCTTAAACCAGAGTATGCCAACTGTCTGGTTTCCTGCGAGTTTTGGTTCACCTATAAGCATCGTCAAGACTTCTCAAAATTACAGAAAGCAGGTGAGTGTCCCAATGCCGGACTGATCTATACATGGGAGGCACCCATTAAGTTTTTTAAGGCCTACGGCGAGAAGGTGGTAGATAAGCCCATCATCTGGGTAACGCCCGAAGCCATCGAAGGCGTGCAGCGCGTAAAGGTCAACGTCGATAATAAGTTCCTGAAGGATTACGAGTGTTTCAACGTCATTGCCCGGGTCGAGGGCGAGCGCCACGACAGTTGCTACGTCTTCACGGCGCATTACGACCATATAGGCAATCTGGGCAAGAAGGTCTTCTATGCCGGTGCCAACGACAATGCCTCAGGTACCGCCGCCATCGTCACCCTCGCCGCCTATTACGCCAAACATCGCCCACCCTACGATATGTACTTCATTGCCTTCTCGGGCGAGGATGCCAACCTGCGTGGCTCTAATTACTACGTTGAGCACCCAATAGTGCCGCTGAGTCAGATTAAATACCTATTTAATATAGATATGATTGGCGACAATAACCCCGTGCAATATTGCGAGGTGAGCGATGAGGGTATGCGCGGCTACTCGCTCTTTGAGAAGATCAATGCGGAGAAGCATCACTTCGAGGCCTTGAATCGTGGCGATTTGGCTGCCAATAGCGACCACTACCCTTTCGCCACGCGCCATGTGCCCTGCATCTTCCTCGAGAACGAGAAAGGCGATGCCTTCCAATACTATCACACGATCTTCGACACGTATAAGACCGTCCGCTTCGACAGTTACGAGCCTGTGTTCCGACTGGTGCGCGACTTTATTGAAAAATACTAAGTATATGTATCAGACCCGCAATCTCCCCAACACCCGAATCGATGTGGCCGATGCCCTGAGAGGTATCGCCGTGGCCGGCATCATCCTGTATCACTCCGTAGAACACTTCGACATTTTTACCAAGGAGCCAATAGTTCATACGCTGTCGTCGGACCAGACGGTGGCCGACGTGCTGGCCTGGCTGTTCTCAGGCAAGATGTACGGCATCTTCGCCATGCTCTTCGGACTCAGTTTCTTTATCATGAACGACAACCAACAGCAGAAAGGCAAATGCTTTTCTGGCCGATTTGCCTGGCGCATGTGCCTGTTGTTCATGTTCGGCGTCATCAATGTGGCCTTCTACGATGGCGATATCCTGATGCTCTATGCGTGCTATGGTCTGCTACTCATCCCCATCAGTTATCTGCCGTCGAAGTGGGTGTGGTGCATCATCGTCCTGCTGGCCATACAGCCTGTAGAACTCTTCTGTCTGTTGACAGGCACCACGCTCGACCACACCAGACTTTGGGAGATTTACAGCCAGACCATCGCCCTGCATGAACATGGCACATTCTGGGAGAATGTCGTGAATAACGTGCGATACGGATTTGAACTAAATCTGCGGTTCAATGTCTTCAGTGGACGATTGACGCAACTGCTCTGCCTGTTTATTCTCGGCATGCAGTTAGGACGACAGCGACTCTTTTACAATGAGGGTCGCCACTTACAGATATGGCATACCCTCCTCGTCACCTCGGCCCTCGGCTCTATTTCGCTGATTAACCCAGATTTCGGCGAACTGGAATCATGGCTGAAACCCATCTGCAACCTCATCATCCTGTTGATGATTGTCTCGGCTGTGGTTTCTGCCTGGTATGCCTTCGATGGCGTGCGCCGTGTGCTTCATCACCTCTGCATCTTCGGAAGGATGAGCCTTACCAACTATCTGCTGCAGTCCATCATCGGTTGCTTTATCTTCTGCGGCTACGGTCTGGCCTGCTACCGCCTTCTAGGCGTCACCTACGCCGTGATGGTCGGATTCGGAATGGTCGTCTGCCAGTACCTCTTCGCCCGTTATTGGTTCAGCAACCATCCTCGCGGACCGTTAGAAGGTATTTGGAGAAAACTGACGTGGATTTAATGGCAGACTCATAATCCCTTAACGGCTTGGGGAGTCCAGTTCTTGAAGAAACGAAGCACTTTCTCCTGATTATAGCCTTCGCCTTCCTCTAGGAAACTTGAATCCTGGATATGAAGAATTTTGCCTTCCTCATCAAGTACGACGAATACGGGGAATCCGAAGCGTCCTGCATTATTCAGGCGCTGCATCAGGGCTTTCCCCTGCTCCAGTTTCTCCTCACCTTCTGACTTCCGTGGATTATAACTCACATGGATGTACTCATAATTATCCGCTATGACCTTGCTGATCATAGTGTCCTTTGTGATGAAGTCCGCGAACTTCAGACACCAGGGGCACCAGTTACCTCCCACTTGACAGATGACATACTTTCCTTCAGACTTCGCTTTCACGATAGTCTGGTCAATCTGCTCGATGGGGTTGATGTCCTCGTTATAAACCTTCTTCAGTGCCGCCTGGGCCTCCATTGTCTGCGTAAAGCAAACAACCAGCAATAATAGGATCAGTTTCTTCATCATATCTATTGTACTTATTGGGTGCAAAGGTACGAATAAGCGAGCGAAATACCAAATATATTTGAGTATTTGGGAGTTTTCCCTATGCAAGAATAGGAAAAATACCCATCCGAATTAGGATTTTTCCTTTGTAAACCTCGCTAAAAGTTCCGATCTTTGCACCGAGAAAAAGAAATTAATGTCTCACCATTTAAAGTATAGGAGATTAAGATATGAAGAAAATGATGATTCTGGCAGTGATGATGGTCATGACTATCTCGGCCAACGCGATGAACTATAACGCAGCAAAGCACGAGGCTCTCTTCCTGAGCGACAAGATGGCTTACGAACTGAATCTCACCGCGGCACAATATGAGGCTGTCTATGAGATCAACCTCGATTACCTGATGAGTCTGAACGGACACGGTGATGTCTTCGGCATCTGGTGGGATCGTCGCAACGCAGACCTCCGCTTCGTGCTGAACACCTGGCAGTTCGACAAGTACATGAGCCTCGCCTACTTCTATCGCCCTGTGGCCTGGAAGGCTGGCAATTGGACTTTCGCAGTCTATACTCACTATGACAGAGGGCGTTTCTTCAACGCACACCCGAAGGTATTCGTTACCTATAAGGGCGGAAACAACCATCGTGACCCTCGCTTCTACGCTGACCGTCACATGCCGAAGCCCGATGTACATCACCGCACGCCGATGGCGCATCACAAGGCATCAGCGCCGGCTCCGCATAACGGTAAGCCTGTATCAGCCCATCATGATCGCAAGGGCGCAGATCGTCACATGGCAATGAATACGAGTCGCAGCAACGGTGGTCATTTCGGACGCAAGTAATTTCCGGAAACTCTACTATATGCCTCGAAAGAGGACTCACGGGGAATCTCATTGCTGAGATTCCTCGTTCTGTTTTTGGGGAATCTATGTTAAAAAGGGAAGGAAAAAACATTTGTCTATCGGTTTTTGCAATAAATTGAGTACCTTTGCAGCGTTATATGAAGAAAAAGATATTGTTCCTTCACGGCTTCTATGCCAGTGGCAGTTGTGTACCCGCTCTTGCATTGAGGGAGGCTTTCGAAAATAAAGCCACCGTACTCACGCCAGACCTACCCCTCCACCCTACCGATGCCATCGAACTTATCCGAGACATCTGTGATTCAGAGAAGCCGGATATACTGGTCGGTAACAGTTGTGGTTCTTTCTATGCACAGATGATATCACCTGTTTTCGGTGTACCTGCACTACTGGGCAATCCCCATTTCAAGATGTCAGATTTCCTGCGCGAGCGCATCGGCAGTCATCAGTATAAGTCACCTCGTGCTGACGGTAATCAGGATTTTACCATTACCGACGAACTGGTTATGGAGTTCGAGGCAATAGAGGAACATCAATTTGACTTCTGTAATATTTATAATAAGGAACGTGTATGGGGAATCTTCGGTGAAGAGGATACGCTGGTGCATTTCGAGCCGCTATTCTTAGAGCACTACACTCATAGTTTCCACTTCCCTGGTGGTCACACACCTACTGCAGAACAGTTCAAGACCTGGTACTGCCCTCTCATCGAGAAAATGATGCAGGAATACCCCCGCTAATTCGTTATACCTTATTTCCCCGATTCTTTGGCTTCATTCTCCTTTACTGCTTCTTGAATGGCTTCTTCGTAGCCAGTCAATGCGGCAAAGGGTGCAAACTGGGCAGCACGGTTCCACATCGACATCTGCGGGTGACGCTTCGAGACGTGATGAGGCAGGTTGATGATATCGTCGTAGTTATCCATTATGCCTTGTGTCCTCCTATCTGTTTATTGCGCTCTTTGGCGGTGGCACCCTCCTCGAAATTCAGGCCTCTGAGGATGGCGTTCTTGCCGAAACGCTGTTTGATTTTCAATTGTGCTTCCTGCATCCGGCGCTCCTTGTCGAGTTTTGCCTTTTCCTCCTGCTTCTGCTTTTCCAAAGCCTCGTAGTCGGTAAAGAGGTCTAGTTGCTGGGGCGCATTTCCCTTTGCAGCGACAGATGCCTCCGTTACCACATGATTCGTTGTCAGGTTCAGCCTGCGAATCAGCAAGTCTGGATTGACGCAACGGTCGAACAATTCAGCAGCACCATCCATGATTTGCCTCGATGAAGATGTGGGGGTATCGAAGTTGAAAGTGCCGTGGGCATGTTTTGGCACGGCCTTGCCGTAGTAGTTGTTGGTAATCTCACCATGATACTTCTCACGAATCTCTGGGCGGGTAAGGTTCTCTGCATCATAGCCTACGGTCAGTACCAGTTGGTCTGTCACCAGTCGCTTTGACACCAAGTCAAGGGCCATTCCCTCTGCCATTTCCTGTATCACCACACGGGCCTTCTTTGCATCGTATGGTTCCTGCAGCACCTGCCCACTACTAAAAGAGTTCGTTTCTGGCCGATAAGCCTTCACAGCCTCCATCGTACACGGTTCCCAGCCCCAGGCATGGTCTATCAGCAGTTCTGCGTTTACGCCGAAAAGCCTATAGAGCGTTTCTTCGTTCTGCACAGACATTCGGGCAAGTTTGCCCATCGTATCAATGCCATAAAGAGCCAACTTCTCTGCAATACCCCGCCCTACTCTCCAGAACTTCGTAATCGGACGATAATCCCAAAGTTCACGGCGATACGACATTTCATCGAGTTCGGCGATTCGCACACCGTCCTTGTCGGCAGGCATTTTTTTAGCCACAATATCCATCGCCACCTTACAGAGGTACATATTTGTGCCAATGCCAGCCGTAGCCGTGATACCCGTCTGACTCAGCACGTCACGAATCATTTTCATCGCTAACTCATGGGCAGTCATCTTATAACTACCCAAGTAAGCCGTCACGTCCAGAATCACCTCGTCGATGGAATAGACATGGATGTCTTCGGGTGCGATATACTTTAGATAAATTGTGTAAATCTTCGAACTGACCTCAATATAGTGCGCCATCTGGGGCGGGGCGGCGATATAGTCAACAGCCCAATCTGGATGCTGTTTCAACTCTTTGTCGGATGTAGATTTGCCTGTCAGCCGACGACCTGGCACCTTGCTCTGACGTTCGAAGTTAACTTCCCGCATCCGTTGCACCACCTCAAAAAGTCGCGCCCTTCCACCGATGCCGTATGCTTTCAACGAAGGCGACACTGCCAGACAAATCGTCTTTTCCGTGCGGCTCACATCTGCCACCACGAGGTTTGTGGTCAGCGGGTCAAGTCCTCTGTCCACGCACTCTACCGAAGCATAGAACGACTTCAGGTCGATGGCGATAAAAGCCTTTTTCATTTTCTACTCTGCATAATCTGAGAGGTTTATGTTATCGGCGGGAGTTTCTTTTTCAATCTCGGACTGGTTGTCTGCATTATCGACGTAGGCACGCATATTCATCAGAATGTCGAAATTAGACGATTGGTGCTCACCATCGTCTTCTTTCTCGAAGAAGATGTTGGCAACTCGCCACTGGCCATCTTCCATCTGCATCAGCCAGCGCATAGGGATGCCCTTGGTGGTGACGGCATCCTTCACCAAGAACCTGACCTCAGCCGTGCCGTTTGGTTGTAGTTTGACTTGGATATCGTTGGCACTGACATACCCTTCATAGCAGTCGTATGTCCAGGGATCCAGTGGTCCTTCATCACCGAAGTCGAAGAATCCGCCGCACTCGCATTCGCGGTCGATGGCTATCACTTCGTTTCGTACCTGCTGCCATTCCTTGCTGCCGAAAAGTTCGTCTATCGAAGGTTTATTCTCATCATAGTGCTCCCGCTGCTCGTTCCAATAGGCATAGACGGCATTCACTTGCTTCTCTACTGCCTCCACGGTGTTCAGTGTGTCAGGCACCTCATTTACCGCAGTGCTGTCGGCATCCGCAGGATTGCGTTCCATACCTGGCCCGTCGAGAGGCTTGAAATACTTACAGCCTGTTAATCCGACTGCCATGAGCAACATGCCCATCAAAAATAATAATACCTTTTTCATTACTCACCCTCCATTTGCTTGATCAGATCGACGTTAAGTTGTTCTAAGAACGACAGGCGGATGCCGTCATTCGAGGCGGCAGGCTTGTACCAAGGTTCGCTGGCGAAATAGTCTTGCAGATCCTTCGACTGGAAACGATAGCCGTGACGGGCAAGGATAGCGTTACGTATGATGCGGAGCGTGGATTTGTCGAAGAAGCGGAACTGATGGTCGTTGAGCAGCGTTGTGCTGGCATAGAAGAAGCGTCCCACATTAGGATCCGACTCGACGAGGTCATACTCAACACCATTGCGCTGCCACTCCCATGGTGTGTCGCCCTTCTCAGTATTGACAAAGTAGAGATGGAAGCCTCGCAGCGTGGGCACTATCTCCCACGTTCCCTCCAGTTCGTTGGTTGAGCCTTCCACGGGCTTGATGGTGATGTAGCCCGTCACACGTCCGTTGAAGGTGATGATGTCGTAAGGAAAGATGATACCATTAAAACTAAGGCTCTCCCACGTCCAGTTAAGGATTTTCTCAACCTCGTTCTCCTCCTCAGTGACATATTCGCCAATAAACTGACTCAGCCAGCGCGATTTGTTCAGTTTCTCAGCGTCCCACTCCTTCTCCCCTGAAATGACCGCTGCCAGACGGTCCTTATCGTCGTAGAAACAGAGCACATCCAAGCCTTCAGCCTTCTTATGGCGCATGGTATTGCCGACACCATATAAGTTCACATAGTCATGAGTGCCGTTAGCCGTAAGATAGACTTGGTGATTAGGGTTCACTTCCTTGACATAGCGCAGGATAAATTCATGTTCTTCGCCCTCGTCCATGGCTTCCATCAATACATTATTGTGCTCGATGTGAGAGGCCTGAAAAGTAATCTGTCCATTATACCAGTGAAGGCGGTTGTCAATCTGTGCTTTCACTACAATAACAGCACAGAGCATCATCAGTGATATTACTATTCTTTTCATTTTGTTTTGATTGATTTCGACCGCAAAATTAGCAAAAATATGCGAGAACAACAAGAAGTATGGAAAAATTTCTTGTGAAATGGACACAAAAAAGGCCGCTAACTCATTGTGAGTCAGCGGCCGATTGAAATTAGTCGGGGCGACAGGACTCGAACCTGCGACATCCTGGTCCCAAACCAGGTGCGCTACCAACTGCGCTACGCCCCGATCTACTTATTTAATGATTCCTTGCTCTACGAAAATCTTCTTCAAGGCTACGACAGAACGGTCAACCTGCTCCTTGGTGTGCGTGGCCATAAGGGCGTAGCGCACGAGCGTGTCCTGAGGTGCACAAGCAGGCGGAATGACGGGATTGATAAAGACGCCTGCCTTGAAAGCGAGTGCCGTCACGAGGAACGTCTTATCGACATCACGCACATAAAGAGGAATGATAGGACTCTCAGTCTCACCAATCTCGAAGCCCTCCTCACGGAAACGCTTCAGGGCGTAGTTCGTAACATCCCACAGAGCCTGTATGCGCTCGGGCTCGCTCTGGATGATATGCAGGGCGGTCATGGCAGCAGCAGTGGCAGCGGGCGTGTTAGAAGCCGAGAAGATATAGGTGCGGCAGGTGTGACGCAACCAGTTGATGGTATCGCTGTCGGAAGCGATGAATCCACCGATAGAGGCCAGCGACTTAGAGAAGGTACCCATGATGAGGTCAATCTCGTCGGTCAGTCCGAAGTGGTCGCACACGCCCCTACCCTGTTTACCGAAGACACCTATACCGTGGGCCTCATCGACCATGATCGAGCAATTGTACTTATGCTTCAGTTCGACAATTTCTGGCAGTTTGGCAAGGTCTCCCTCCATCGAGAAGACGCCATCGACCACAATGAGTTTGATGGCTTCCTGAGGCAGTTTCTGGAGCACGCGCTCGAGATCCTGCATGTCGTTGTGCTTGTAGTGCAACTGCTTGGCAAAGGCGAGACGGCGTCCATCGACAATCGAAGCATGGTCGCGATCGTCGCAAATCACGAAGTCGTCCTTGCTCAGCAAAGCAGGTATGACACCCTGATTCACAGAGAAACCTGTAGAGAAGCAGAGGCAATCGTCCTTACCGATATATTCGGCAATCTCTTTTTCGAGTTGAACATGCAGGTCGAGCGTTCCGTTGAGGAAACGGCTTCCGGCACAACCAGAGCCATACTTGTCGAGTGCAGCCTTAGCTGCATCGATGATACGCTGGTCGCCAGTCAGACCCGTATAGGCATTCGAGCCGAACATCAGCACCTTGTGACCACCCATCTCAACCTCCGTTCCCTGCTTTCCTTCAATAGCGCGGAAATAAGGATACACGTCGGCTTCCATAAACTTCTGCGGTTCACGGTAGTGCTTGTATCTTTCTTGTAACTGTCCCATTCCGATATTGGTATAGTTTTCTATTTTCTATTTTCAGGCTGCAAAGTTACACAATTTTTTGCAAAACGTGCAAGAAAAACTTAATAAATGTCGTTTTTAGGTATTTTTCTTGAATAAAACATACATTTTTCCCACTTATTTCGTATTTTTGCATCGTAATGAAGGAAAAGAAGGACATAACATTCATCATAAATCCCAAATCGGGCACACACTCAAAGGACGAAATTCCTGCCATTATAGAGAGTACGCTCGACCCGGATCAGTTCAATTATGAACTGCGCTTCACCGAATATCGTGGACACGCCTCTGAGATTGCCAAGGAATGTACCGAAAAGGGATGCGACATCGTGGCGGCTGTGGGAGGCGACGGCACCGTAAACGAGGTTGCCCGTTCGTTGACTCACACCAATTCCGCCCTCGCCATCGTCCCAAGTGGCTCTGGCAACGGTCTAGCACGTCACCTCTGTCTGCCGATGGACGCCAAGAAGTCTATCGAGATAATCAATGCCTGCAAGATTGAGAACTTCGACTACGGCGTAATCAATGACCTACCCTTCTTCTGCACCTGTGGCATGGGTTTCGATGCGTTTATCTCCCTGAAATTCGCAGAGGCAGGCAAGCGCGGCCCTATCACCTACGTGGAGAATGTGCTGAAGGAAGGACTGAAATACAAACCAGAGACTTACGTCGTTGAGGACGAGACTGGCAAGATGCGCCATAAGGCCTTCCTCATCGCCTGTGCCAATGCCTCGCAATACGGTAACAACGCCTACATCGCCCCAGGCGCCACAATGAAGGACGGTGAGATGGACGTGGTGATTATGGAGCCTTTCGATGTGCTCGATGCCCCACAGATAGCAGCCGACTTGTTTATGAAGACCTTTGGCAACAACTCGAAGATTAAGACCTTCCGTGCCAAGAGTATCCATATCCACCGCAGTGAACCAGGTGCCATCCATTTCGACGGCGACCCCATCATGACGGGCACGGAAATCGACGTACACATCGAGCATGAAGGTATCAAGATATTGACCAACCCCGAGGCAATCGAAGATGCCAGTCAGCCGAATTTCCTGTTGAACGCCTTTAGCGACTTCTTTAATAATATAAATAATGTACGCGAAGACATAGAGAAGAGTGGACGCAGGATTCAGGTCATCAACAAGGTGCTGCTCCGGAAACTGGCTCGACTGTAGTCTATCTTCGTCACATGCAACTCATCGTCGTCTATATCGTTCTGGCGCTGGCCCTCGGCTTTGCAGCGTGGCACATCTACAAGTCGTTCCGTCACGATGCCGACCCTTGTTGTGGCTGCGAGGGATGTCCGTTGAAAGGACACAATTGTCACGAAAATCACAAAAAAGCAGACTGCTGCCATAAAAAGTAAAGAAAAAATTTGGCGGTATCGATTTTTATGACTACCTTTGCACCCGCATTTGAGGAAATGGTGCTCATGGTGCCTTGACCTTCGGTCGAGCCACCGCACGCTCGGAAGAGCCGATGCGAGCATCGCTTTTCACTCGCTTAGCGGTGCCTTGGATGAGTGGCTTAGTCAACGGTCTGCAAAACCGTCTACGGCGGTTCGAATCCGCCAGGCACCTCTCAGAGAAAGAAAATCCCCAGCCTGAATGGTTGGGGATTCTTGTTTTTTTATTCGCCTCCGATGAGATCGCCAATTTCTGCTATCTCATCCTCATCGAACCACTTCGAGAGTTTCTTCTTGGCCTGTTCTACAATCTCGGGGTCGATGCCTGTCCACACCTTCTTCAGCACATAGAGCAACACGGCAAGGTCGTCAGTAAGTCCCGCAATGGGGATGGCATCGGGGATGACATCCAGCGGACTGATCATATAGCCCAAGGCACCGATGATGACAGCCTTATCCTTCTTGCTCACCTTGTCGCTCTGCAACGTGTAATAGAGGATGAGGGCAGCATATACCAATTTAGCCCCTGCTCGCTTGGCGATGCGTGAAATCTTCTCCGCAAAATCTCTCTTCGAGTACTTCTCGCCATAGTTCATAAAATCGGGTAATTCCATTTCTCTGTTGGTTTAAGTGATTATTTGTTTATTCTGATTATTCTGATTCCAGTGTGAGAGGGATGCTTCTGAAGATACTGATAGAGCGTCATCGGCTCCTCAACGACCTTCTTGTGCAACTGAGAGGCGTTCAACAGATGGAGCCCGTCGCTACGCCACACAGCAAAACCGAGGTGTGCGATATCGAGGCCGGGCTTGTTGCAGGTGATAGCGATGATGTCACCATCGTGTATAGCCTCACGCATAGCTGGGGTGTCCTTAACTTCCGATTTGGGGATAAAACGGAACTTCAGCCCCGTGAGACGCTGCTCCATCTGAGCAATTTCAGTCACATACTCAGGGTGGGCTTTCAAGGCCTTGTAACTCTGAGGATGCTGACTCATATAATTGACTTTGACGGTTTGTATCTGGGTAAACGGCGGATTCGGTTGCTGAATCTCAGTGACAATACCAGCCTTGGTATTTTCGACAATCCAGTCGGTAAAGTAATGGATGCGAGAAGGATAGCGGTCGATGACCCCGTTACGGTAGCGCATGGCCTGTAGGGTTTGTTGATAGGCCAGAAAGGTAAACTCCTTGCGATAGGCACAGAGGGTAAGGGCTGTGACGGTCTCTACCAAGGTGGTACAGTCGAGTTCGTCTGTGTTGATCACCAACTGCTCTTCATCGTTGATTTCGAGGGTATGGGCCACATAAGGCACATCCAAGAACTGACGGGCAAAGAAGAGCGGGAAATTGGTCGATGATTTCTGCTGCCTGGCGTCTTTAAGCAGGCTCTCGATCCTAATCCTGTATGCAGGTTTCTTGGTTGACTCGGCGGATTCGGCAGATTCAGCAACCTCAGAAGACCCAGGAGCGGACACCTCAGTCTTCATCCCTCCCCCATTGGCACACGACTGCAAGGGGCAGACCATCGCAAGAGCGACCACTATGATATAGAACAATCTTTTCATCCTTTCTGTTTTCTGTATTTCTTCTTGAGTACGAAATTATAGCCCACATACGCCGTCAGCGAACCGAATATGTTGTTGGCCTTGAAACGCGAGGTGCGATAGCGGTTGGTACGGAAGATAGCACTCCAGCCGGCAAACCATCGTGTATTGTTATAGACCATCCCAAAGCGTCCGATGCCGTCGAGGTTGACGTTCTTAAAGTCAAAGTTGAAGCCCCGCTTCTGCCCATCCGCCATATCCCCGTAACTGGACTTATAGGCGAGACCCAACTGGAGACTGGCACAGAACAGGCAGTTCTTAGCAAACACCCAGTTGTAGGCATATCCGCCCGATAGCATGATGTCGTGGTATTTGATGCTCTCGAACATCATACCACTGTCTAACCTAACCACATATCCCATCCGTGATGAGAGTGCATCCTGCAACTTGGCGTAATCGAGTTCGATGGTATTCTTCGTATAGCCCGCTCCTGCCATCCACGACCCGCAACTCACCTTCTGACAGGTGCTTTGGGCAAAGGCTGCCGGATAGGAGAAACGGCGGTGGTTAAAGATATAGTAGGCATTGACGCCCGTCATACCAACCGTAGCCCCGTCGAACGGCATCCCTTCGAAAAGGGCTGCACGGCTATCACTACCCATCTCCACGTCGCGAATCTTGTAATCGCTACCCGTACGACGATAATACAGATCGACACCTACCTGCGAGGAATAGATGCTGAGATCAAACTCTTTCTTCAACCCACCCTTCGAAAAGCCGATGTTCTTGATGTCAAAGGTATAGCCGAGGAAAATCCACCGCCATCCGAAATAAGGACCCACCTTGGTCTTGCTGTCAGGTGAGAGCGTGATACTATTTTCCTCACTGCTGAGCGTAAAACTCTCGTAAGAACGGGTAATCTGGCCCATCACTTGGAATTCGTAGTGCTGAGGTTCAATCCAATAGTCCTCCGTCTGGTCAAAGCCCCGGATGGTCTGACGGATCTTGCTCATCTCACGTGGCTTGCTGATGGTATCCACAGAAACAGAATCTTGTTCCGGGCTGCCCCAGCAACCAAGACTCAGAATCCAGCATCCAACAACCAACAACCACCTCATCAGCCTCAGAATTTACCTAAGATACGATCCATAGCCCAGTTCACAGGCGTTGCAGACACACTGGTGCAAGTGCATACGGCGATGCCCTGCAGATGTTCAATCACGTTCTTGATGAGCGGATATTGCACATACGGCGGGTTCGGCACGGAAATGTTCTCATCGCCTTTACTGGTCTGAAGACGAATGGGCGTATAGTCAAAGATCGAAAAACTGACAAGTCCCTCAGTACCGATGATCTCAATACAGTCTTCACGGGCACTTTCATGGGCTACATAGCACCAGGAACCGCTACCGGGCAGACCGTTCTCAAAACGAAAACTGGCACTCACGGAGTCCTCTGCATCATAGAAGCCACCCCGATTGGCACAGATGCCACGGGCCTCGAGAATCACACCGAACATATCCTGCAAGAGGTCGAGTTGATGGGGAGCCATATCATAGAAATAACCGCCTCCCGCAATCTCTGGCTGGAGTCGCCATGGCAGAGGTTCACCATTCTTAATTGCCTCAGCATCAGCAGTTCGCAACGGTTCGGTATAGCGAATCTGCACATTTAGAATCTTACCTATCTGACCACTCTTCACGATATCTTTCACCTTCTGGAAATAAGGCAAATAACGGCGGTAGTAGGCCACAAAGCAGGGCACGCCCGTCTGTTCCGAGATGCGGTTAATACGGGCACAGTCTTCGTAATTCGAGGCCAGAGGCTTCTCCACATAGACGGGCTTACCCGCCTTCATCGCCATAATGGCATAGGTGGCATGACTCGACGGCGGTGTGGCCACATAGACGGCATTCACGTCGGGATCATCAATCAGTTCCTGGGCATCGGTGTACCATTTACTGATACCGTGCTCTACAGCATAGCGACGGGCATGATTCTCCGTACGACTCATCACAGCCACCACGCTGGAGCCCTCTACTTCACTGAATGCAGGGCCGCTTTTCTTCTCGGTCACCTCGCCGCATCCGATGAATCCCCACTTTAATATCTTCATAAAATGTTTTAATTTCTACTAAGAATGGTGCAAAGTTACGAAAAAAGTCAGTACCTTT
>CAJODF010000047.1 GCA_905233555.1 uncultured Prevotella sp.
CCTTTCTGCCTTTTCTTACCAATTGTGAAATTGTAGGCATAATACTTTTACTTTTTTAATTAATTATATATTTATTTCGTTTATACTCAATACATTACGCGCCCCAATTTGGCACAAAAGGGCGTTTCGGGCTGCAAAGGTACAACTATTTTCTGATTCCACCTAATATATAATAAAGAAAAAGTGTTATACCCTAGGTGATTTAACAAGATATAACACTTTTAAGAATTCTTAGAACCGAATTCCAAGATTATGCATCACCTTTCGACATATCGAAGGGCGCAATCGTCCGGTCCTGCTGCTGCGGGATCTGTATCTTCCCGAACTCGCGTTCATAACGGAAGATATTCTCCTGCAACGCACCGAGCAGTCGCTTGGCATGCTCAGGTGCCAGGATCACGCGACTCTTCACCTGTGCCTTCGGCATACCTGGCAGCACCCGTGCAAAATCGATGATGAAGTCACTGCTCGAATGGGTGATGATGGCAAAGTTCGCATACTCACCCTGCGCCACTTCCTGCGGCAATTCCAGTTGCAGACCCTGCTGCTTATTCTCTTTCTCGTTCATACTATTACACCTTATAATATATAATATGGCTGCAAAATTAAAGAAAAGAGCCGAAAGCACCAAAACTTTCGACCCTTTTTTTGGTGTTTCATTCCCTATTCACATCCGAGTGCACTACTTACGTACTACAATCGTCATCCAATCGTGCTCCGATCCTACTCCAATCGCACTCCATTCCCTCTCCACTTCCTCTCCACTTCCTCTCTATTCTCTCTCTAATTCTGAATCGGAGAGGAAATGGAGAGGAAGTGGAGAGGAATCGGAGCAAGGGTAGAGGGCAATCGGAGCACGATTGGATCACGGCTGGATGAAAATCGGATAAAAATCGGAACAAGAGTGGACTACAAGTGACCCCGACATGGCAAAACTATAGACGGCAGGTGAGGCCTAACTTGGTTTCGAAGGTTTTGGCATGCACCGTGTCGTAGTACTTATAGAACGTGCGACGGGAGTAATAGGCTCCGGAGAGCGTGACGGACCACTGCCGCGCGAGGTGCATCTCCAGAACGGGATTGATGACCAGCAGCATGGCGTTGCTGCGGTCGCCCTGGACGTTCAGGTAGTGCAGGTCCTCGACATTTGCAAAGTCGTTCTCGATATCCTCTTGCTTGTAGCCTTTCCAGGTGTAGAGGCGGAAGTACTTGGCATTGAGCACGAAGCGGCCGAACTTGCCGAAGTCGAGTTGGGTCTTCGACTTGATGCTGAATCCACTACCCATGTTGTAGTCGCGCTCGATGACGTTGAAATAGTCGCTCTTGGTTCCGCCGAGCAGGATGCCGCTGAGGAACACGCGCTGTTCCAACTTCGACAGGCTTCCCATCTGGGGGAGTGAGAGAATGAAGCCGGGACCGAAGCCTGCTGCCTCGCTGATGCGGTAGGGCGTGAGTTCAGAGCCGTCCTCGATGGGCTTGGCATCGTAGTAGTTGAAGTGCTGGTAGATACCGAACTCACCCGCCATGTCCTTCTGGTCGAGGATGGGCGTACTCCACAGGCGGCCCACGATGTTCAGCGTGTTGACCATCGGCTGTCCACCACCGAAGGCCATGTTCGACTCGATGTCGAAAAAGTCGTAGGGTGTTTTATGCTTCTCACCATCGACGGGGGTACCATACATCAGCGTCAGGTTGACGTAGGGGGCATGGATGCCACGGAACAGGGCACCGTCGTCGGCCAGATAGCGCCAACCGACGGAGAACGACACATCGAGGGGAATCTTATTGAAGTCGTGGTAGCGATAATGGTCGCTGCGTACACGCCAGGCATCGCCGCTGACGATACGGTGCAGTCCCTGGATGGGATTGACGATGGCGGCAACAGCCTCACGCAGGAAGCGGTTGAAACCGCGGTCGCGGTCGTCGAGGATGGTATGACTCAGGCGGTGGGTCATCTCACCGATGGCCATACCGCCACATGAGGTGGCGATGATATCGTTGATGGCCGGTGGTTCGGTCTCGCCGAAGAACTCCCACATCAGCGAACCGCCCAGGGCGTAGGGTGCCGACTCCCAGAAGGAGAGTCCGTTGGTACGCGCGGCATTGAAGTAGAGGTTGCCGTGATAGGGATGGGCGAAGAGGTTGGTGATGAAGAAGTCGTTGTCCCAGACGAAACCGGTCTCGAAGTTATGCCAGATGCTGTTCAGGGTGGTCTGCGCAAAGTCCGAGTTGAGGGCATAGCGGTCAAAGAGTTGCACGCCCACGTTGATGCCCGTCACCTCGGCAGCAGCCTGCCAGTAGCGTTTCTTCACGGGCAGCGCCATGGTAGAGTCGTTGAATACCAATGCCTTCCGCTTATCCTCCCAGGCGCGCTTCCACGTGTCGTGCTGGTTGCGGGGTTGGTGCAACGTCAGTCCCAACTCCACCAGCGGACGGTTGCGGTAGGTCTCGTTGCGGTCGTAGTAGCGTGTGAGCCCCCATCCTACTGAGGCGAAGGCACCCACTTTCTGACTGATCTGGTAGTCGGCATTGATGCGAGCCTGCAGGGAGTATAGGCGCTCGGGGCCCTCGTCCGAGTTCTTCTTGAACGTTTCCACATGGTAGTAGCCCAAGTCGCCGCTCAGGCTCCACTTCGGTGACAACTGGAAGTACTGGCCCAAGCGATAGAACACGGCACCCGAGAACTTCGAGTCGAGCCCCATGAAGTGGGTACCTACGCCAAGGATGCTATACGTGCTCTTGTTACGGTAGCGCAAGGCGATGTTTGCCTTCGTCGATGAACCGCCATACAGCATCACGTCGATGTCGGTCATCGGATTCACGTTCACCAGACCTACATTATGGCCGATGCTGTCGTACGACACGTTGACCAGTCCTATCTGCCAGCCCTTAGGACGCTTGCGGGCCAGGTTGAACACACCGATCTGTGCACCGTTGAGCGAGTCGGTAAAGTTGACGGCTCCCAACTGCCAGCCGCCCATCATGGCCTCCGACACATTGAGAATGCCCGACAACTGCAGACCCCGATCCATGCCACTCGTAATGTTGCTGACGCTGCTCAGTTGCAAACCGTTAAAGGTATGCGCCGTCGCGTTCGAGACACCCGACAGTTGCACACCGTGACCACCGTCAGGGGCTACCGAGGATATGACGCCAAACTGGAAGCCCTTCACGGAGTCCTGCACGCTGACGATACCCACTGGGAATTTCTGCGCCGTGGCAGTAAAAAGTGATATATGAAATACAAATAGTATTAGCAGTAGTTTTTTCATCATTTTATATCTTATTATTTCACGTATTTAATAACGAGCATGGTGAGATCGTCGCTCTGCTCGGTTTCGCCGACAAACTGGTGTACGGCATCGGTCATGGTCTCTATCAGCGTCTGAGGCGAAGCACTAACTGCCATCTGGGTGGTGATGACATCGGTCATGCGTTTCTCTCCGAACTGTTCCTGACTGGCATTCTCGGCCTCCGTCAGTCCGTCGGTATAGAGGAAGATCGTTGTGCCCGGAGCCATAACGATTTCCTGCTCCGTGAAATGCCAGTCAGGCATCACACCGATGGGGAGGTTCGACTCGCAGTCAAGCATCGAGCACTGGACGAGCGGCGCATTGTGACCGGCATTGCAGTAGCAGAGATGACCTGTCTGCAGGTCGAGCACACCGACGAAGAAGGTAACAAACATACTCTCTTCGTTTCCTTTGCTGATGTTCGCATTCATGGTCTCTGCGATATGACTCGGCTTAGCAACATGCATGGCAATGTTACGGAAGAGCGTGCGACTGACGGCCATGACAAGCGAGGCTGGTACGCCTTTACCCGAAACGTCTCCGATGCAGAAGAAGAGTTTTTCGTCGTGGATGAAGAAATCATAAAGGTCACCACCGACAGCCTTGGCTGGTGTCAGCGAGGCATAGAGTTCAATGTCCTTGCGATCAGGGAAGGCGGGGAACGTCTTAGGGAGCATGGACATCTGGATGCTGTGTGCAACATTGAGTTCGCTCTCTATCGTGGCTTTTGCAGTTGTCGTTTCCTTCAGTTCTTCCACATACCGCTTCAGCGACTGCTGCATGACATCAAAAGAGTCACGCAACTGGGCAATCTCATCATTATGTTTGAACGTCGGCAACTCCGTATCGAAGTTACCCTTTGCAACCTCCTGTGCCGATTCGGAAAGAAAACCCAAAGGCTCTGTAGCACGACGGATACTACGACTCATGAAGAAGAAGATGACAATGCCGCCAACCGTCATAAAGAACAAGATGATGATGCCAAGAAAGTAGCCAGAAAGGAGCACGAAATGTATATGTTGTCCTACGACTAAGGTCCAGCCTGTACTGGTTATCCGCTTAGAGGTGACAAAATATGTGATGTCGTTCACCTTCATTCTCTTAAATCCGATGCTGTCCTCTTTCAAGATTGTCTAGAGCGACTTGTCGTCAAACGACTCGGAACCTGCAATCTTCTTACCCTTACTGTCTAGAATCTGGACGAAGAATGCATTTTCATTGTCGTCAGGATCATTCGGATCATTCTCCACGTTTTCCATTTTCTTCACCTTCTTTTCATCCGCGTTAATCGTGGAATAGATCCAGTCGAGGTTCAGGTCCACACCATAGACACCCACTTTTTGACCCTCGCGGTCGCAGATGGGCAAGACATAACTACAGTAGAGGCTGCTACCGACGGAATCGTCGAAATACGGGTCTGTCAGGTAGCCGTCAGCACTTCTGTCTAAACTAAATCCTTGCTTATACCACACGCCGTTGAAGTAGTCGTGCCGTGGCGAACCTATCTGTTGCCGCCCAATATGAGTACTATCGGTATAATAGGCGTAGGCTTCAAACCAGCGGCCCTGACCTTTATAATACTCTGGCTCGAAAGCCGCAAAGCAGCCTACGAGGCGTTTGTTCACCCGCAGTTCGCGCTCCAAGGCATCGAAGACCGTCTCAGGACTGTCCAAATGGGCTTCCACCTCTACCCGATTGTTAAAAGTTGTCGTCTTCACCACTTGCACCATCGTCTCCAACTTGCCTTCGATTCCGTCTATCAAATGTTGTGCACGCGTTTCACTCTGAAGCAGCGCCATGACAAAATCAAATAAGATGACCGCTCCAATGATAAACACATTGAAGAATACAATGATCCCGATGACGCGCCAAGTAATGCGCCTTGACAGTTTACTCTTTTTCTTCATATCGGGGCAAAGATACAACAAATCCCCGAAAGCACAAAACTTTCGGGGAAAAATGTGGTTACTTACTCATAAAAGCCTTAATACGGTCGGCAACGTTCTGCTTAAAGTTGTTGAAGAAGAAGCCGTAGTCGTGGAGGTGGTAGGACTGAGGACCGAACATCTCGGCGCCGTCGGCGGGGATGACGTAGAGTTCGGGCTTGTCGATGGTGGTGACGACGACGGAGCCGCGGACGGTGTCAACACGGGCATCGGCGAAGCCTGGAGTAACGAGTTTGCCGTCGAAGGTGAGCGAGCCGAGGTTCTCCTTGGTCGAGGCGTAGGTATCATCGCGCTTCCAGTTGATGGGGTTGATGCTGATACCTCCAGGGGCAAGTGTCATATTCTTTTCCTTCAGATTAGCGGGACCCTCGGTATTCCACGAGACAATGACGCCCGTGTCAGTAGCACCTTCGGCGAACTTCAGGCCGGTCTTGGCAAGCCAGTCCTTGGTCACGGCAAAGCCAATGGGATAGGCAGCAATCATGCGCTTCAAAGCCTCGGGATGCTTGGTCATATAATTCTCGAGCAATGCGATGACCACGGATGCGCCTTGCGAATGTCCAGCGATGATGAAGGGACGGCCCTGATTCAAATTGTTCAGGAAATAGTCGAGGGCGTCGGTGGCATCGAAACCAGAGACGTAGTCGATGATAGCGCGATAGTCGCTACCGGGTTTCGGCATGGAGATCTGACGGTAATAGGGCATGAAGACGTTACAACTCTCGTCGAATACGCCGGTCTGAACGCGGCGCACCATCTGCGCACCGGCAATCATCATCGAGTCGGTCATGTCGCAGACCTCAGTCTCGGGACGGAAGCCGGTAACAGTCGGATAGATGTAGAACACATCAACGGCCTTGAGGCTGTCGGCAACGGTGCCGTCAAGCGTGCCGTCCTTAACAAGTGCTGCGGGCACATCGAGCCAGTTGGCAGCCTGACTGTAGTCGATCACGGAGTCGAACTTCTCCAGTCCGACGATGTACTGCGCAGCCTCGGGGATATCGCCGATTCTCGAAGTCTCAGCGGCGGGTTTGTTACTCATCTTGCACGATGCAAGGTTCATGGCTACCAGCATCACCGATGCCAGGAGCACGAAGAAATTCTGTTTTTTCATGATCA
Source organism: uncultured Prevotella sp. (assembly GCA_905233555.1). Classification (GTDB taxonomy): domain Bacteria; phylum Bacteroidota; class Bacteroidia; order Bacteroidales; family Bacteroidaceae; genus Prevotella. The sequence goes on from CAJODF010000047.1 coordinate 6,359, forward strand.
TATTATTTTGAAAGTTTTTATTCTTGTCCTGTGGCCTGACGATACTCTAACTGCTTGGTTTGGAAGTCGGCGAAGGCGTCGGTGTAGCGGTCGCGGGCCTGCTGGTACTGCTGCTGGGCGAGGAGCAGGTCGCTCATCTTCGTCGAGCCCACGCGGTAGTAGTCGCGGTTCAGGCGCAGGTTCTCCTCGGCCTGCTCGATGGCGTCGTGCGCAATGAGCAGCTTCTTGTGACTAGTCTCGACGGCCGCCCAGGCATTGTTCATTCGGATGACGAGCTTCTGGCCGTTGTCCTCCATCTGCTCCTGAGCATCCTGGAGGGCGAGCTTCTGCTTCTTGATGGCATGCGAGCCGCCCCACCAGCCACTGATTGGCACCTGAACGGCCGCAAAGACCATCGCACTGGAACTCTTTTCAAAGAAGTCGTTGTAGCTGTAGCTGGCGCCGACACCGACGTTGGGCATGTTCTGGCCGACCTTCAACTTATGCTGCAGCCGATGGCTCTCGACGTTCTTCTCTAACAGTCGGTACTGCGGCGTGGCGGCGAGGGCAGTCTGATGGTCCTGACGCAGGCCGACGGGGAGTTCGGGAACATCCTCCGTAGCCGACGAAACCACATCGATGGTCTCACCGGTCTTGCCAATATGCTGTGCCAGGAGCTGAGAAACCGTAGCAAGCCCGTTCTCCAACTCTAACTGAGCGGTCTCTACCTCACCCTTGCGAAGCTGCACCTGCAACAGGTCGTTGCGGTTGACAGCTCCCACGCGTACCATATTACTAACGTCCTTCTCCAGCGTCTCGAGCATGTCGAGCACCGCCTTCAGCGTCTGCTGTTTCTCCTTCAACGAGACCATCTGCCAGTAATACTGCTCAGTGGTGAGCTCCACCTGATCCTCCGAGGCCTCCAGTTGCAGTTCGCTGGCCTCGACGCCGACCTTCGTCAGCTTGTTGCCATTGATGATCTGACCACCCATGAATACGGGCTGTATAGCAGAAACGGAGCCGTAGATACCTTTCTTCATCAGACTGATGTTGGCGGGAATCAGATCCTGCGGAATCAAGCGTGCAATAACATCAGGCAGTTCGATGTCCAAGTCGATCATGGGCTTGTTGTTCTGGAATCCCAGACCCAAAGCCGATACCTGAGGGAAATACTTCGTGAAAGCCTCACTCTTCACTTCCTTCGACTGCTCAATGGCGTTGCGGGCGGAGCGCAGGCTGTAGTTATTCTCTACGGCCAGCTGCTTCAACTGCTCAAGCGTATAGGTCTGCGCTACGCTAAATGATAAATGACAAATGATAAATGAGAAACTTATCAGAAGCCTTTTGTCTATCTTGTTAATCATAACTCTCTATTTTTTTATATGTGCGGTAGCAAATTATTCACTTTTCACTGTTACCTTCTCTTCGCTTCTCCCCATCACCTTCCAGTAGGCAATCGGCATGATGGTGAGGATGAAGAACATGGTGATCAGTGCGCCGTAGCAAATGACGCATCCCATTGGTGACCACAGGCCCGAGCCTCCGAACACCATCGGCACAACACCCATCGAGGCGGCAGCCGACGTCAGGAAAATAGGACGCATACGACGCTCAGCAGCCACATGGATAGCATCCTTCAATGGGAGGTTCTCCAACTCCTTCACCTCAGCGGCATAGTCGAAGAGGATGACACCGTTGCGCACAAGGATACCCATCAGTGATACGAAACCGAGGACGGCGGTCAAAGATACGGGAACTCCTCCGAGGAGGATACCCATTGCCGTACCGAAGACGCAGAGCGTCAGGCAAATCATAATCAGCATCGCCTCGCTGACACTCTTGAAGTGCCACAGCAGCACGAAGAAGATGATGGCAATGGAGATAATCAGAGCACTGAGAATCTTCGGGGTGGTGTCTTTATCGTCATCATACTGGCCGCCAATCTCCATCTGCATGCCTTCAGGCAACTGGAAACTCTCCAGACGCTTGATGACATCATTCGTGACGAAGCCCACATTCTTGCCACGGGCCACCTCGGCCATCACCGTCACGGTGCGCAGACCGTTGCGGTGGCATATCTGGCCGTACTGCCACGTAGGCACAATCTCAGCAAACTGGCGCAGGGGCACGCTGGGCTGCGTCTCACCGCTCGAAGCGATGCTGAAGAGGCCGCTGGCAGTGGTGGGGATGATGGCAGAGAGTCCAATGGGAATCAACTCGTCCATGACATCCTGCTTCGTAGCTTGGTCGGCATTGTCGGTCTTCATCTTCACCTGAATGTCGTAGTCACCCTCCCAGGCGGTGCTCACAGGATACCCGTCGCCATAGCGGAAGGCCATCTGCAACTCAACGGTCTCATTGGTAATACCCAGACGCGAGGCTTTCTCGTCGTCGATCTTGATGCGAGTGGTAGAGAGCGGCTCGAGCATGTTGCTGCGCACGAGTTGCAGTTCAGGCATCTGGCGCATAATGCCTACCAGACTATCACTGTACTGTGCTAGCTGCTCCAGATTGTCGCTCTTCAAACGCACTTCAACGGGTACTGCCACTGACGAATAACTCAACTGTTTAATCTTGACGTAGGCCTCAGGGAAATAGTTTGTGAATTCATCGGTACATTCATCCACCAGGCGTTCGGTTGTCTTGTTATCTTTGGTGTTCACAATGAACTGAGCATAACCCTCATCGGCAATCTGCGGCGCGTAGGCCGTATGGAATCGCGGCGATGCACAGCCCTTGAATGAGGCAATGCTCATGACACCCTTCTTCTTGGCTATCATGTGCTCCAACGAGTCGGCCACCACGGTGGTACGCTCGATGCCTGTTCCAGTGGGCATGTAAATTTCTACGGCAAACTGGTTACGGTCGGCGAAGGGCATCATGCGCTGTGGCAAATGGCTGAAAATCCAGCCACCTATGACCACGCTGGCCACGCCACCGGCAATTGTCAGCCAGGGATGCTCAAAACACTTGGCCAGCAACTTCTGGTAGTACTTGTCGAGAATGTCGAGCAGGTTGAAAGGCTTCTTACCGTCTGCACGCGTCTTCGTTTCCATAGGTTTGCGGATGAAGAAGTACTGCAAGATAGGCAGTAGCGTCTGGGCGATAATCATCGAGGCGAAGAGCACGATGGAGATGGCCCAAGGGAACGACAGCAGGAAGTCATGGAATTGTCCTGTCATTACGATGAGGAAGGGGAAGAACGTCACCGAGATACAAAGCGTAGCGGTGAAGATGGACTTCAGGAAATGGACGGTGGCATCGATTGAAGCCTGCCAGCGTGTCTTTCCCTCGGCCATCATCTCTAAATAGGAGTCGATGATCACGATGGAGTCATCGACAATCATACCTAGCGTCACAATCAGCGCAGCCAGCGTCACCGTGTTCAGTTCGATGTTGAACATATAGAATAGGCCCAGCGAGACAAAGATGGTGATGGGCATCGTGCCGGCAGCCACGGCGGCCACGCGGAACGGCATAATCAACACCACCACAAGGACGACCGTGCAGATGGCTATCATCAGTTCGTGGAGGAAGTTATCGATAGAGTCGTCCACTACCTTGGCTTGGTCGGTAATGGCGTTTAACTGCACGTCGTCGGGGATGTGTTGCTTGAAGTTTTCCAGTTTCTTGTCGATGGCCTCACCCATGCTCGACACATCCTGTCCCTTCTTGATTTCCACCGACAGCAGGATACAGCGTGTTCCGTTGTTGGTGATATACGACTTAGGCTGCGGATATTCACGCTTTACCGTAGCCACGTCTTTCAGACGTACCGTATTGCCAGCGTCATCGGTATAGATAACGGTGTTCTCCACATCGTAAATCTTGTTCAAAGCATGATCGACATATATCGGCGACTTGTATCCATTGTTCTTTACGCGACCGGCAGTAGTCACAAAGCCTTTGCCTCGCAGTTGCTGGGCTATGGTGAGGTAACTGATGCCATAGTGCGACAACTTATCAGAGTTCAGGTAGATGCTGATCTGGTCGTGCTGCAGTCCAAAGACCGTCATTTTTCCCACACTCGGTATCATGCGTAGCGAGTCAATCAGCGAGTTCATATAGTCGTTCAACTCGCGATAGGTCTTTTCGTCCGACTCCATCGCCAACAGCAGTGCCGAGGTGTCGCCGAAGTCGTCGTTCACCTGGATAGCTAGCACACCGTCTGGTAATTCGTCCTTGAATCCCTGTACACCGTGCTTGAACTTTGACCAAAACTCGTCCTTATTTGTCAACTCGTCGTTCAATTCCACCTGAATGATGCTCAGGCCGTCCTTAGAATACGATATGGTATTTTCTTTCTTTACCTCCTTATAGGTAAAGATGTATTTCTCCAGCGGCTTCGTCACCTGTTCCTCCATCTCCAGTGCTGTTACGCCAGGATAGACGGCGACAACAATGCCCTGACGGATGGTAAAGTCAGGAAATTCGTTCTTATTGATATTCGCGAGACCATAGATGCCCAGAGCCACCAAGCAACTCACGAGCAGTATGATAATCTGCCGGTAGTGCATCGACCACTCCTGCAGGCTCATCTTCTTTTCTTTCTTCTCTTCCATAATAATTATGCATTATGAATTGTGCATTGTGCATTACTTCACAATCTCCACTTTCATGCCGTTGCTCACCTTCTGCTGTCCGGCCACGATGAGTTGGTCGCCCGAAGAGAGTCCGCCACTGACTTGTGCGCCCTGAGCCGTCTCGTTGCTGATAAAAATCTCACGCTTCACGGCCTTATCGCCGTTGACCACCCAGACGAAGGTCTTATTGTCGCTATCAAGTTGTACCAGGTTGGCAGGAATAAAGACACCCGTCGTACCCTGCATATAGTTGGTGAATGCCTGACAGATCATACCCGGCAGCAACTGACCATCGTGATTTGCAATAGTTGCCTTCACCTCGTAGGTACGTGAACGGGGATCGGCACTCACGCCGCGCTCAGTCACGCGACCTTCAAACTGACGGTTACCCAGTGCGGGCACGATAATCTTCATCGACGAGCCCTTGCTGATGCGCTGTACATCATCCTCAGGCACCGAGATTTTCACCTTGACGCTACCGATACTCACGAGTTTCATAATCGGCATGCCCGGTGCTGCATTCTCCCCTACTTCTGCGTTCTTGCTGGCAATAAAGCCACTAAAAGGCGCATAGAGTTTGGTGTCGGCCAGCGACTTCCTAGCCATAGCCTCTGATGCCGTAGCCGATTTCAACTGGTTCTCTATTGAAATCCATTGCATCTCTGGCAGAGAACCTGCTTCGTGCAGTTCCTTCATACGGTTGTAAGTGTCCTGAGCCTGTTCCAGAGCGGTCTTCGAAATGGTATAGGCATTCTGCATCGTTGTGGGGTCCAGTTCTGCTATCAGTTGCCCCTGACGTACAGTCTGACCGGCGCTGACGTAAATACGTTTGATAGTACCTGTACCAGCAAACGACAGCGACACGCCACTCGCCTCCTCAATAGTGCCGGAGAATCCTTGCTCACCGTTCACAGCCTCAGCCTGTATCTGCTGAACCTTCACTCTCACCGTCTGCTCTGTAGCAGTCTGTTTCTTCTCTCCGCAACTGCACAGTGCCATCAGCACCATTACAGCCATCAAAGTTTTTTTTGTTTTCATTATTATCATTGATATTTTGTTTAATTATTCTTCTAACTTTAGAATTCGTATCCGAGATTCAGGAAAAAGTACGGTTCCTTGGTGCGGTTGCTGTAACCGATGGTGGCACCGACGGGGCCGAACATCGTGTTATAGAAGTAGGCTCCTTGTACGCCGAGCAATGTGCGATGGTCAAAGAGATTCTTCACCTTGCTAGCCTGTTGGGCTCCAGCCACGCGGAGCAGGATATAACTGCTGCTGCCGATGCGCTGTTGGGCCTGAAGTTGGGCTGCCACGAACTGCTTATCAACATACTCCATATTACCAATGCCGGCAAAGGGCATCTGTTGTTCCACATAGTGACCGAACCAGTCGCCGCCAATGGTGTTGCCGAAGACAGCGGGGATGACGGAGCCGAAGAGCAGACGACCGTAGAGCATCGGCTGGAGGGTAAAACGTCCACCGATGGTCAACGACGTACGCCAATCGGCACTGATATCGCTCATGCCGATTTTCTTGCCAATTTTGCTACCGTCAGCCGCTCGTTCGTTAAGTTTGGCGAAATCATTGGTCACATAGACATATTCAGCATTAAAGCGACTACCTCGCGTAGGAAAGTTCCAGTTATCCTCACTATTGAAATTCAACCGAGCGCGGTAACTGAAGAAGTGCTCGTTCTCGAGTGTGACCTGTGGGGAACCCTCTACACCGAGTTTGTTGCGGTAGTGCATATAGTCCCAGCGTAAACCAAATTGAAGGTTGAAATGGCGCAAATCAAAGTTAATTGGCGTGAGTTCTGCCAGGAACTGGTTATATCGGATGTTATAGTCGAGGTCGCCTTCAAGATAGACATCCACGTCGTTGCGACGGAAGGCGTAACTGAGTGTCGGACGGGTGAAAGAACGGGGATGGATCATCAACTCGCCTTTCGCCATCAGGCGTTTACCGAGTCGGAGCGTGATGTCGGTACTGACAGGCACGGCGGCCTTCAGCGGGATGTCGAGTCCCACCTGCACGGAAGCGTATTCCTCATTGTCGTAACGCGCGCCAAAATACAGTTGCATCGATTTGCGTTCACCGGCTGTGAGTATTACATGGACGCCGTCGGCCTCATTCCATGCTGCTTCGAGAGAAGGTCGGATGGAACGTGGAGTTGCCTTGGACCTCTTTCCGGGAACGACGCGACATTCGGCTGTCTGGTAGAACAGATCCACGCGCATGGATGTGGTGATCTCCTGTTCTAATGTAGCATCGATGATGTCTCCCTGATTCAAGTCAAATTTTTGGCGAAGGAAGCGCTCATCCTGTGGTGTCATATTCTCAAAGGTGACATCTATGATGCTGTGTTTCTCGGTCATCACCTCTGGACGCAGTGGATAGTGGATGACGGGTTTGAAAGAATCGTCGATGCCGATGCGCTCTTTCAGAGCGATGATCTGATCCCAATGGCGCATGGCTTCTTCTTCACCACGGCGGATGAGGGTATCGATGGCAGCCAGCGTAAAACTCGCTGCGTTGTAGCCCTTTGTATCCACAGCCATGTGCAGGTCGGTCATCTTGATGTTCTCATCTACTTTGTTTTTACAGTTCACATCGATAATCTGGCTCAGGATGCTCATCGTACCACCCATGTCCCCCGCCTCCTTCGCCGGTCCCTGTACGGTGACACCAATCACGATATCGGCGCCCATCTCACGGGCAATATCCACGGGATAGTTATTCTTCAGGCCACCATCTACCAACACTTTGTTTCCAATTCTCACAGGCGAGAAGGCTGCGGGGATGGCCATCGAGGCGCGCATGGCCTGCGGCAGTCGTCCACTATGGAAATCCACTTCGTCATTGGTTATGATGTCCGTCGCTACACAGGCAAAGGGGATTTCCAAATCACGGGAAAAATCGAGCGAATCAGTATAACCCGTACAGAGTTGCTGGAACAGTTCGGCCAGATTCTTACCCTTGATAATGCCACCCGCGTTATTGTCCTTCTTGCCAATGGTCAGCCCCGTGTTGAAGAGATAAGTATTCTGCTTCTTACGGTCACTAAGACTCTGGTGGCGCAGGTCTTCCTTATCAGTAATGACGTAGCCCCAGTCCTGCACACGCACCATCGAATCGAGCGAATGAGAATTGTAGCCGATAGCATAGAGTCCACCGATAATGCTGCCCATCGAAGTACCTGTAACAATGTCGATGGGGATACCCGCCTTCTCCAACACTTTCAGCACACCGATATGTGCCATACCTTTCGCACCGCCGCCACTCAACACAACGGCCACCTTTTTTCTCGGCGGCTCTTTACGCTCTTTCTCCTTTTGTGCACTCACCGCACCACACATCAGTACGGCTACTAAGATCATGATTATCTTTTTCATTTTCTTTATTTCTGAAATTTTTTTCTATACTCTAATGGCGTCATGCCTGAATGTTCCTTGAAATACTTGCCGAAGAACGAGGCATTAGGGAAATTCAAATCATTAGCAATCTCCTGCATCGTCAAATCGGTATAGCGCAAGCGGCGCTCGATGGCTCCCATCGTGAAGTGCTCTATCATCATGCTTGGCCGGCGATTGATCGTCTCCTTCAAAATGGCCGACAAGTATTTAGGCGTGACATTCAACTGCTTGGCAAAGTCATCCACCTTACGGATGCGTCCGTCACTCTGTTCAACCAATTGTATAAACTTGTCGGCAAGCAGTCGTTTGTGAACACCAGGATTCATGTTCTCTGAATCTTTCGACACAGCATCTTGAATTTTGTCGCGCCGCATCATGCAGAGAATTTCAAGCATCATGGTGCTGACAAGCGACCTCACAATATCAGTATAAAGCAACGGCGAACGGTCTCTCATCCGGCGACATAGCAACAGGAAGTAATCATCAAGTAGTTTAACGTCGTCACTTGTAAGATGTACCATTGGATGCTGCTTAAGATAAGTCAAATCTGCCAGACTCACCTCACCATACATGTTGATGTTCCATAATTCGCTTCTGGTAAACCAAATCTGGCGGCAGTTGAAATCAGGCGAGGACATAAAATTCGAAGCAACGCTGTGCGCCATATAGAGGAAAAGATCGTTTTTGCGGAGTTGAATCTGCTGTCCGTCATAGTCAAACTGCGCCATACCCTCAGTGCAAATCACGATGAGTCCTTGATCGTTAAGACGAAGTTTACCCTTTGGCAACATTCCAAAGTTCTCCATCACAACCAACTCGTCGCTATCATCTATCCGCAGGGTGTCTGAACCACTCCTTGGTTTGAGGTCTTGTATCTCCATGATGTCCATTTTTTCTTTTCGGGTGCAAAGTTCGGCAAAAATATCCAAATTTCGCTGTTCTATTTTTCCAAAAATGTGTTCTTTCTAACAAAACAGATAAAAAAGAAAAAGCCTCGCTAGTTGGAGCGAGGCTTTTATCTATGATTGAGCGGATAATTTATTGCTCGTCGAGCACGACATCCCCGGCGAAGTCGAGCACATTTTTGCGGTTAGCCTGCATGCGTTCATACTCTTCCTTGGAACCAACGATGATCTTGTCGAATTCGCGCAGACCAGTACCTGCAGGAATCAGGTGACCACAAATCACGTTCTCCTTCATTCCTTCCAGATAATCGACCTTACCACGGATGGCAGCCTCGTTGAGCACCTTCGTCGTCTCCTGGAACGAAGCGGCAGACATGAACGACTTGGTCTGAAGGGCGGCACGGGTGATACCCTGCAGAATCTGAGTAGATGTAGCAGGCACAGCATCACGCACCTGGACGAGACGCAAGTCACGGCGCTTCAGCATAGAGTTCTCATCACGCAGACGACGGGCCGTCACAATCTGACCCTTTTGGAGGTTCTCGGAGTCACCGGCATCGGTCACCACCTTCTTACCCCAGATACGGTCGTTCTCCTCGGCAAAGTCGAGTTTATCAACAATTTCCTGCTCCAGGAACGAGGTATCACCCGGTTCATTGATCTGAACCTTACGCATCATCTGACGCACGATGATCTCGAAGTGCTTGTCGTTGATCTTCACACCCTGCAGACGATACACATCCTGCACCTCGTTCACGATATATTCCTGAACGGCGGTGGGACCCTTGATGGCCAGGATGTCGGCCGGTGTGATGACACCGTCAGAGAGCGGTGTACCGGCACGCACGGCGTCGTGCTCCTGTACCAGAATCTGCTTAGACAGCGACACAAGGTACTTGCGCTGCTCACCGGTCTTCGAAGTGACAATGATCTCACGGTTACCACGCTTCACCTTACCCATGGTGACCTCACCGTCGATCTCACTGACGACAGCAGGGTTACTCGGGTTACGAGCCTCGAACAACTCGGTGACACGCGGCAGACCACCGGTGATATCACCCAGCACGCGGAATCTTCACAAGTGTCTCACCGGTCTTGACGGTCTGGCCGTCCTCGACAACCACGTGACCACCCACCGGGAAGTTATAGGTTCCGACGATCTCGCCGTTGGCATCAATGATGTCACAGGTCGGTACCCTTGAACGGTCTTTCGACTCGGTAACAATCTTCTCAGTCAGACCTGTGGTTTCGTCGGTCTCAGCACGGAAGGTAACGCCCTCGATGACATCGTTGAACTTCAAACGACCGGCATATTCAGTCACGATAACAGCATTGAACGGATCCCACTGGGCAATCTTATCACCCTTCTTCACCTCATCGCCATTGCGGAAATAAAGAGAAGAACCGTAAGGCACGTTGACCGTAGAAAGCACAATCTTTGTATTAGGATCGACGAAACGGAGTTCACCCAGACGGCTGACTACCATCTCGCAATCACGACCATCCTCGTCGAACGGAACAGTACGTACCTCTTCCAATTCAATCTTGGCGGCATCATACTTACACATAATGGTGGCATTGGCTGCAGCATTGGCTGCCACACCACCGGCGTGGAACGTGCGGAGGGTCAACTGTGTACCCGGCTCACCAATAGCCTGGGCGGCAATCACACCGACAGCCTCACCCTTCTGTACCATACGACGGGTAGCGAGGTTACGGCCATAACACTTCATGCAGACACCCTTCTTCGACTCACAGGTGAGTACCGAACGAATTTCTACGCTCTCGATGTCAGCCTTCTCGATGGCCTCAGCCAGCGGCTCAGTGATTTCCTCACCGGCATTCACGATAATCTCGCCGGTCTTCGGATTCACCACATCATGAACGGACACACGTCCGAGGATGCGCTCTGAGAGACTGGAGATGACCTCATCGCCATTCTTCAGGGCTGTACAAACCAGTCCACGCAGCGTACCGCAGTCCTCCTCATTGATGATCACATCGTGGGAGACGTCAACCAGACGACGGGTCAGATAACCTGCGTCGGCTGTCTTCATAGCGGTATCGGCAAGACCCTTACGGGCACCATGGGTAGAGATAAAGTACTCCAACACGGACATACCCTCCTTGAAGTTCGACAGAATTGGGTTCTCAATAATCTGGTGTCCTTCGGCACCGGCCTTCTGCGGCTTGGCCATCAGACCACGGATACCGGACAACTGCTTGATCTGGTCCTTACTACCACGAGCACCAGAGTCGAGCATCATGAACACGGCATTGAAACCTTGGTCGGCCTCGGTCATCTGTTTCAGCAGGATGTTACCGATATCGTTGTTCACGTGCGTCCAGGTATCAATCACCTGATTATAACGCTCATTATCGGTAATGAAGCCCATATTATAGTTGTCAGTAATCTGCTGCACCTCTTGGTTACCCTTCTCAATCAGATCGGCCTTCTCCTTCGGGATAATAATATCGTCAAGGTTGAATGACAGACCGGCCTCGTAAGCCATACGATAACCAAGGTTCTTGATACCATCGAGGAACTCACAGGCCTCAGCAAAGCCCACATTCTTGATGACATCAGCAATAATATCACGCAGACTCTTCTTAGAGATGACCTTATTGACATAGCCCACCTCGTCGGGGATGATGCCATTCACAATGACACGACCGACAGACGTTTCGACCGTATGCTTGTAAGGCTTGCCATTCTCATCGCGGTCGTCAACCACAACCTTTACCTGAGCGTGGAGATCGCACTTACCCTCATTATGGGCAATGATAGCCTCCTCCGGACCATAGAACGACAATCCCTCACCTTTAGCACCCGGACGGATCTTAGAGATATAGTAGAGACCAAGCACCATATCCTGTGAAGGAACGGTGATAGGTGCACCATTGGCAGGATTCAGGATGTTATGGCTCTGGAGCATCAGCAACTGAGCCTCGAGAATAGCCTCGTTTGACAACGGAAGGTGGACAGCCATCTGGTCGCCGTCGAAGTCGGCATTGAAAGCCGTACATGCCAGCGGATGCAACTGAATAGCCTTACCCTCGATGAGTTTCGGCTGGAAGGCCTGAATACCCAGACGGTGCAGCGTTGGTGCACGGTTCAACAGCACGGGATGACCCTTCATCACATTCTCCAGGATATCCCAGATAACCGGCTCGCGACGGTCCACAATCTTCTTGGCGCTCTTCACCGTCTTCACGATACCACGCTCAATGAGTTTGCGGATGATAAATGGCTTATAGAGTTCGGCTGCCATCAGTTTCGGCAGACCGCACTCACCCATCTTCAACTCAGGGCCGACAACGATCACCGAACGGGCTGAGTAGTCAACACGCTTACCGAGCAGGTTCTGACGGAAGCGGCCCTGCTTACCCTTCAGGGAGTCGGACAGAGACTTCAGCGGACGGTTAGAATCGCTCTTGACAGCCGACGACTTACGCGAGTTGTCGAAGAGAGAATCGACAGCCTCCTGCAACATACGCTTCTCGTTTCGGAGAATCACCTCAGGAGCCTTAATCTCCATCAGACGCTTCAGACGGTTGTTACGAATGATGACACGACGATAGAGGTCGTTCAAGTCGGACGTAGCAAAACGGCCACCATCCAGAGGCACGAGCGGACGGAGTTCCGGTGGTGTGACAGGAAGGATCTTCATGATCATCCACTCGGGACGATTGACACCTTTCTCCACACTCTGACGGAAAGCCTCCACCACCTGCAGGCGCTTCAGAGCCTCGTTCTTGCGCTGCATAGAAGAATCGCTGTTAGCACGGTCGCGCAGTTCGTACGACAGAGAGTCGAGGTCGAGACGGGTAAGCAGATCATAAATAGCCTCTGCGCCCATCTTGGCGATGAACTTATTAGGATCCTTGTCATCCAGATAGTCATTCTCCGGAGACACATAGTTATCGAGAATCTCATTATACTCCTCCTCCGAAAGCAGGTCGTACATATTGGCACCAATGGCATCATTGCCCTCAGCATCCTTCTTACCAGCCATGACACCTGGCTGAATCACAACATAACGCTCGTAGTAGATGACAGCATCGAGTTTCTTCGTAGGCAGACCGAGCAGATAGCCGATCTTATTGGGCAGACTGCGGAAATACCAGATGTGTGCTACAGGCACCACCAGTTCGATGTGTCCGGCACGCTCACGACGCACCTTTTTCTCTGTCACCTCAACACCGCAACGGTCGCAGACGATGCCCTTGTAGCGGATACGCTTGTACTTACCGCAGGCGCACTCATAATCCTTTGTCGGACCGAAGATGCGTTCGCAGAACAGACCGTCGCGCTCTGGCTTATAGGTACGGTAGTTGATGGTTTCCGGCTTGGTGACTTCGCCGAAGGAGTTCTCGAGAATCTGTTCCGGTGAAGCAAGTCCGATGGTAATCTTGGTGAAATTACTCTTTGTCTTTGTATCTTTTTTGAAAGCCATAACTTCTTTACTTTTTTACCTTTTTTTACTTTTTTACCTATCTCTTAGTCCATCGTGATGCTCAGTCCAAGACCACGGAGTTCGTGCAACAGCACGTTCAATGACTCAGGAATACCCGGAGTCGGCATGGGCTCACCCTTGACGATGGCCTCGTAAGCCTTCGAACGACCTACGGTATCATCAGACTTGATGGTCAGGATCTCCTGCAGTACATGGCTGGCACCGAATGCCTCCAGAGCCCAGACCTCCATCTCACCGAAACGCTGGCCACCGAACTGAGCCTTACCACCGAGCGGCTGCTGGGTAATCAGACTGTACGGGCCAATAGAACGGGCATGCATCTTATCCTCAACCATATGACCGAGTTTGAGGAAGTAGGTAATACCTACGGTAGCAGGCTGGTCGAACATCTCACCCGTCTCACCATCATAGAGGTGGGTGGAGCAGAGACGTGGCAAACCGGCCTTGTCGGTCCATTCAGCCAGGTCATCGAGTTTGGCACCGTCGAAGATAGGTGTAGCAAACTTCACGCCCAGACGCTTACCGGCAGCACCGAGGATAGCCTCAAAGATCTGACCGAGGTTCATACGTGAAGGCACACCCAGCGGGTTCAGCACCAGATCAACGGGACGACCGTCCTCGAGGAACGGCATATCCTCCTGGCGTACCACCTTCGATACGATACCCTTGTTACCGTGACGACCGGCGAGTTTATCACCCACACCGATCTTACGTTTCTTAGCCACATAGACCTTAGCCATCTCCAGAATGCCAGAAGGCAATTCGTCACCAATGGTGATGGCGAACTTCTTGCGCTTCATCTCAGCATCCAGCAGTTTATATTTCTTCAGGAAGTTGATAATCAACTTGGCGATCAACTCATTCTTATGCTCATCGCTCGTCCAGTTGCTGGTCTGGATATCACTATATTCAAGGTTCTTCAGAGCTGTAACCGTAAACTTACTGCCCTTGCTGATAATCTCAGCACCCATATAGTCCTTCACGCCCATAGAGGTCTTACCCTTGGTGAGTTCAACCAACTTGTCAATCAGGATGTCCTTCAGGTCATCAACCTTAGCCTCATACTCCTCATCAATCTTCTTGAGCGTAATCTTATCCTGTGCCTTCGACTTACGGTCCTTAATGGCACGCTTGAATAGTTTCTTATCGATAATGACACCTGTCAGCGACGGGTTGGCTTTCAGAGAAGAGTCCTTCACGTCACCTGCCTTGTCACCGAAGATGGCACGGAGCAGTTTTTCTTCAGGTGAAGGATCACTCTCACCCTTCGGAGAAATCTTACCAATCAGGATATCACCTGGCTCCACACGGGCACCCACACGGATTACACCATTGTCATCGAGGTCCTTCGTGGCCTCCTCACTAACATTAGGAATATCTGCTGTAAACTCCTCAACGCCACGCTTGGTCTCACGCACATCGAGAGAGTATTCGTCCACATGGACAGAGGTCAGGATATCCTCACGCACAATGCGCTCGTTGAGCACGATGGCATCCTCGTAGTTGTAACCCTTCCAAGGCATGTAAGCCACCAGCAGGTTACGACCCAGAGCAAGTTCACCATTCTCGGTAGCATAGCCCTCGGTCAGGATGTCGCCCTTTTTCACACGCTGGCCCTTGTCACAGATAGGACGCAGGTCGATGGTCATGTTCTGGTTGGTACGACGGAACTTAGAGATACGGTACTCCTTCAGAGCCGGCTCGAAACTGACGAACTCCTCGTCCTCTGTACGATCATAAAGGATACGGATAGTGGTGGAATCCACATACTCCACAACACCATCGCCCTCGGCAGTCACCATCGTACGAGAGTTCTCACATACCTGCTTCTCAATACCAGTACCCACAATAGGAGCCTCGTTGTGAAGCAGAGGCACAGCCTGACGCATCATGTTCGATCCCATGAGCGCACGGTGGGCATCATCGTGCTCCAGGAACGGAATCAGCGAAGCGGCGATAGAAGCAATCTGCTGAGGCGACACGTCCATCAGATCGACATCTGTAGGCGGCACCACGGGGAAGTCAGCATCCTGACGGCACTTCACCACCTTACGGATAAAGGTACCATCGTCGTTCAGCGGGGCATTACCCTGACCGATCACGTGCTCTGCCTCCTCCTCGGCAGTCAGATAGACAATATCGTCGTTATTCAGGTTGGCCACACCGTTCTCCACCTTACGGTAAGGTGTCTCGATGAAGCCGAGTTCATTAATCTTTGCATACACACAGAGCGACGAGATCAGACCGATATTCGGACCTTCAGGACTCTCAATAGGACACAGACGACCATAGTGTGTATAGTGTACGTCACGCACCTCAAAGCCGGCACGCTCACGGGACAGACCGCCAGGACCCAGTGCAGAGAGACGACGCTTGTGGGTCACCTCAGCCAGCGGGTTGGTCTGGTCCATGAACTGCGACAGCGGATTGGTGCCGAAGAACGAGTTGATGACGCTGGAAATAGTCTTTGCGTTAATCAGGTCAGTCGGAGTAAACACCTCATTATCACGTACGTTCATGCGCTCACGGATAGTACGGGCCATACGGGCCAGACCGATAGAGAACTGGTTCGACAACTGCTCACCAACGGTACGTACACGACGGTTAGGTGGTCGATATCATCGACAGCAGCCTTCGAGTTGATCAACTGAATCAGATACTTGATAATCTCAATGATATCCTCCTTCGTCAGGACACGGACATCCATGCTTGTTTCCAGTCCCAACTTCTTATTGATACGATAGCGACCTACATCGCCAAGATCATAGCGCTTGTCAGAGAAGAACAAGTTCTGGATGACCTCACGGGCACTGGCATCATCGGCCGGGTCGGCATTACGCAACTGACGGTAGATGTAGAGCACAGCCTCCTTCTCAGAGTTACTGGGGTCCTTGGCCAGCCTGCGCCACCTGCTCGTCCTTATGCACGAGAATGGTCTGGGCACCGCTCTCCAGAATATCCATCATATTTTCATCGGTAATCTCGGTCTCACGTTCCATGATGACCTCATTACGCTCGATAGATACAACCTCACCAGTATCCTCATCCACGAAATCCTCGTTCCAACTCTTCAGCACACGGGCAGCAAGTTTGCTGCCAACCACAGCCTTCAAGGCTTTCTTGTTCACCTTCACCTCTTCGGCCAGGTTGAAGATCTCGAGGATATCCTTATCGGCCTCGAAACCGATGGCACGCAACAGCGTCGTCACGGGCAACTTCTTCTTACGGTCGATGTAGGCGTACATCACATTATTGATGTCCGTAGCAAACTCGATCCAAGACCCCTTGAACGGAATGATACGTGCAGAGTAAAGCAACGTTCCGTTAGCATGTACGTTCTGACCGAAGAACACGCCAGGTGAACGGTGCAACTGAGACACGACGACGCGCTCAGCACCATTGATGACGAATGTACCGTTGGCGGTCATATAGGGAATCGGACCCAGGAACACATCCTGAATGACCGTTCCGAAATCCTCATGATCCGGGTCGGTGCAATACAGTTTCAGCTTAGCCTTCAAAGGTACGCTATAGGTAAGTCCACGCTCAAGACACTCATCAATGGTGTAACGAGGCGGATCGATATAGTAATCCAGGAACTCAAGAACGAAGTTATTACGCGTGTCGGTGATAGGGAAGTTCTCTGCGAACACCTTATACAAGCCGTCATTCTTGCGTTCCTCAGGCGGAGTGTCCAACTGCAGGAAGTCTTTGAACGACTCTTGACGCTGCCAAAGTTTACTCTGTTATCAATGGTTTTCTTCGTCATATCTATTATTTATTAAAGATAAAAAATGGTCGGGAACCCTCGACTGGAGAGTCCCCAACCACGTTGGTATTTGTTGTGCTTATGAATTACTTCAGCTCAACCTCGGCACCAGCAGCCTCAATGGTCTTCTTCAGGTTCTCAGCCTCTTCCTTGCTCAGACCTTCCTTAACGGTAGCGGGAGCACCGTCAACGAGATCCTTAGCCTCCTTCAGACCAAGACCACAAGCCTCCTTCACGGCCTTCACCACCTGGAGCTTAGCAGCGCCAGCTGACTTCAGAACCACGTCGAATGAAGACTTCTCCTCAGCAGCAGCGGCCTCACCACCGGCTGCGGGACCAGCAGCTACAGCAACGGCTGCAGCAGCAGGCTCAATTCCATACTCGTCCTTCAGGACTGTTGCCAACTCGTTTACTTCTTTTACAGTAAGGTTTACCAACTCTTCTGCA
>CAJODF010000048.1 GCA_905233555.1 uncultured Prevotella sp.
CCCGATGATGAAACAGTTCTTCGACTTGAAGGCAAAGCATCCCGATGCTGTGCTGCTGTTTCGTTGTGGTGACTTCTACGAGACCTATTGCGAAGATGCCGTAACGGCTGCTAAGATACTAGGTATCACCCTGACCCATCGTAACAACGGTTACAACAAGGGTGATGAGATGGCGGGCTTTCCCCATCACGCTCTTGACACCTATCTGCCCAAACTCATCCGGGCTGGCAAACGGGTGGCGATCTGCGACCAACTCGAAGACCCCAAACTCACCAAGAAACTCGTCAAGCGTGGTATCACGGAACTCGTGACGCCTGGTGTGGCCCTTTCCGACAATGTGCTGAACTACAAGGAAAACAATTTCCTGGCTGCTGTGCATTTTGGCAAGACGGCCTATGGTGTGGCGTTCCTCGATATCTCGACGGGTGAGTTTCTGACTGGCGAGGGTACACAGGATTATGTGGAGAAACTCTTAGGCAATTTCTCACCAAAGGAGGTACTCTTCGAACGGGGCAAGAAACAGCAGTTCGAACAGCGGTTTGGTAATAAGTTCTTTACCTTCGAACTCGACGACTGGGTGTTTACTGACCAGACTTCGCGCCAGAAGTTGTTGAAGCATTTTCGCGTAAAAAACCTGAAAGGCTTTGGCGTGGATCATTTGCAGAATGGCATCATCGCCGCTGGGGCCATCCTGCAATACCTCGAACAGACGCAACACACGCAGATAGGCCATATCACCTCGATTTCCCGTATCGAGGAGGATAGGTACGTGCGACTGGATAAGTTTACTATTCGTAGTCTCGAATTGATCCATCCGATGCAGGACGATGGTAAGTCGCTGTTGGATGTGATTGATAAGACGGTGAGTCCGATGGGAGGACGTTTGTTGCGCCGTTGGCTGGTGTTCCCGTTGAAGGATGAAAAACCCATCAACGAACGCCTCGACATCGTGGAGTATTACTACCGTGAACCTGAGTTCCGGCAGTGTATTGACGATCAGATCCATCGCATCGGCGACTTGGAGCGTATCATCTCCAAAGTGGCAGTAGGACGCGTATCGCCTCGTGAGGTGGTGCAGTTGAAGACAGCCTTGCAGGCTATCCAACCTATCAAGACGGCTTGTCTTTATGCCAAGAATGAGGCTTTGAAGCGTGTAGGTGAGCAGTTGAATCTTTGTGAGTCGTTGCGCGACAGAATCGAGAAAGAAATCCAGAATGATCCGCCACAGTTGGTAGCCAAGGGAGGCGTGATTCGCGACGGCGTGAATGCCGAACTCGACGAACTCCGCAGCATTGCTTATAGCGGCAAGGACTATCTGTTGAAGATTCAGGAGCGTGAGGCTGCAGAGACGGGTATTTCTTCCTTGAAAATCGGCTACAACAATGTCTTCGGCTACTACCTTGAAGTGCGCAACACCTATAAGGACCTGGTGCCGCAGGAGTGGGTGCGCAAGCAGACGTTGGCTCAGGCAGAGCGCTATATTACGCAGGAATTGAAGGAGTACGAAGAGAAAATCCTTGGCGCAGAGGATAAGATACTATCCTTGGAGGCTAAACTCTTCAACGACCTCATCTTGGGTATGCAGGAGTTTATCCCGCAGATTCAGATTAATGCCAACATTGTGGCCCGTCTCGACTGTTTGTTGAGTTTTGCGAAGGCAGCAGAGGAGAACAAATACGTGCGTCCTGTGATTGACGAAACAGAGGTGATTGACATCAAGCAAGGTCGCCACCCTGTGATTGAAAAGGAACTGCCACTTGGCGAACGCTATGTACCGAATGATATCCTGCTTGACAATGAGCGCCAGCAGATTATCATCATCACAGGTCCGAATATGGCTGGTAAATCGGCGCTGTTGCGTCAGACGGCCTTGATAGTATTACTTGCCCAGATTGGTTGTTTTGTGCCAGCAGAGGCTGCGAGAATCGGTCTGGTGGATAAAGTATTCACCCGTGTGGGAGCCAGCGATAATATCTCCCTTGGCGAATCCACGTTTATGGTGGAGATGACGGAGGCATCTAATATATTAAATAATGTGTCGTCTCGTTCGTTGGTGCTCTTCGATGAATTAGGTCGAGGCACCAGCACCTACGATGGTATCTCCATCGCCTGGGCGATTGTGGAGTATCTCCACGAGAATGCCAAAGGTCATCCGCGGACCCTCTTTGCTACGCACTATCACGAACTCAATGAGATGGAGAAGAACTTCTCCCGTATCAAGAATTATAATGTCTCTGTAAAGGAAGTCGATGGCAAGGTCATCTTCCTGCGCAAACTCGAAAGGGGCGGCTCTGAGCACTCCTTTGGTATTCATGTAGCAGAGATTGCAGGTATGCCTCGCAGCATCGTGAAGCGCGCCAATGTGATTTTAAAGCAGTTGGAGGCCGAGAATGCTTCTGTCGGCTCCGTGGGCAAACCCACCGCCGAGATTGCCGCCTCTCGCGAAGGTATGCAACTCTCCTTCTTCCAACTCGACGACCCCGTTCTCTGCCAAGTCCGCGACGAAATCCTTGGCCTCGATGTGAACAACCTTACTCCCCTCGAAGCCCTCAACAAACTCAACGACATCAAGAAGATCGTCTCTGGTAAATAACGGAGATTCCTGCTAAAAGGTAGAAAGTGCCGTCCTCAAAGGTTGTAAGGTACGTTCTAAAATTAAAATCACGTCGGTGTTTATTAAAACAGCGACGTGATTTATTAAAACAAAGGCATTGTTTGATAAAACTACACCATTATTATACCCTTTTTTTCGCCCTCAGCATACAATAGACACCAAGGATGATGAAGGGGATAGAGAGGATCT
The DNA here is from genome assembly GCA_905233555.1 of uncultured Prevotella sp. GTDB lineage: Bacteria > Bacteroidota > Bacteroidia > Bacteroidales > Bacteroidaceae > Prevotella. The sequence goes on from CAJODF010000048.1 coordinate 2,804, forward strand.
GCCCCATGTCGATGGGAAGAGAGGCTTCGAAGGCTTCCTGAATCTCCTTGGTATATTCGATGAAGAAGCGGAAGGTGAAGATGTACGTCAGACAGAAGCCGAAGTACCAGCCTGTGCCGATCTTCTCAGGCATACGTTTATGGAGGAACCACATGATAAAGAAGAGAATCGCATAGGCGATGGCCTCGTAGAGTTGTCCTGGATGACGAGGTACAGCATCGACTTTCTCGAAGATAAAAGCCCAGGGCACATCTGTATCTCAGAGTTCATCAGGTTGCCCAAGCGGATGAAACAGGCCGTCATTCCTGTGGCGATGGCGATATTGTCAAGTACCGTCCAGATGCTGAGTTTGGTCTTGCGGACATAGAGCCAAAGGGCAATCATCAAGCCTAAGGTACCACCATGCGATGCCAGACCTGCATAGCCTGTCAGTTTCCAGCCACCTTCGGGCAGGAAGTGGATAGGCAACAGCATCTCCACAAACCCCTGCCACGAGGTCAGGAAGTCCTGTGGCTGGTAGAAGATACAATGTCCCAGACGGGCACCAATCAGGATGCCGAAGAAACAGTAGATAAAGAGCGGATCGAAGAGTTCATCCTTGATCTTCTGTTCCTTATAGAGCCGCTTCACGACGAGATAAGCGAGTGCCAGTCCGATGATCCACATCAGTCCGTACCAGCGCACCGTCATGGGGCCTAAATGAAACGCCTCCAAGTCTGGATTCCAGACAATATAACTGAGCAGTTGCGTCATCATACGTTGAATCTAAAATGCATGATATCACCGTCCTGAACGATGTAGTCCTTACCCTCGACAGCGAGTTTTCCTGCCTCACGGACAGCCGCCTCAGAGCCATACTGGATATAGTCGTCGTATTTGATGACTTCGGCGCGGATAAAGCCCTTCTCGAAGTCGGTGTGGATGACACCAGCGCACTGAGGCGCCTTCCAACCTTTTTTATAAGTCCAGGCCTTCACCTCCATCTCGCCTGCGGTGATGAACGTCTCGAGGTTCAACAGGGCGTAAGCCTTCTTGATGAGGCGATTCACACCGCTCTCCTCCAAGCCTAATTCTTCCAAGAACATCTGCTTGTCCTCGTACGATTCGAGTTCTGCGATATCCTCTTCCGTCTTGGCAGCGATGATCATCATCTCGGCACCCTCTTCCTGAGCCAACTCCCCTACCCTCTTCGTAAAGTCGTTGCCGCTTTTGGCATCAGCCTCGCCGACGTTGCAGACATAGAGCACAGGCTTTGAAGTGAGCAGGAAGAGATTACGGGCACAGTCCTGTTCGTCCTTTGTCTCGAACTCCACGATACGGGCGTTATTACCCTGTTCCAACACCTCTTTATAAGCCTTCAAAACGGTGACCTCTATCTTCGCATCTTTATTGCCGGCAGCAGCGGCTTTCTCCGTCTTGGCCAAGCGACTCTCAATGGTTTCGAGGTCTTTTAGTTGCAATTCTGTATCGATGATTTCCTTGTCGCGGATGGGGTCGATGGTGCCATCCACGTGGGTGATATTCTCATCTTCGAAACAACGGAGCACGTGGATGATTGCATCCGTTTCACGGATATTTCCCAAGAACTTATTGCCAAGTCCCTCACCCTTCGAGGCACCCTTCACCAGACCTGCGATATCTACAATCTCACAGGTGGCAGGCACAATACGACCCGGATGCACCAATTCGGCGAGTTTCGTCAGTCGTTCATCAGGAACGGTGATGACACCCACATTGGGCTCAATCGTACAAAAGGGGAAGTTTGCTGCCTGTGCTTTTGCACTCGACAAACAATTAAACAAGGTGGACTTGCCCACATTCGGCAGTCCCACAATACCACATTTTAATGCCATTTTCTTCTATAAACGTTTATATTTGGGTGCAAAGGTACAAAATAATTCATAATTCATAATTCATAATTCATAATTATTTGATATCATTGCAACTTTTTGTATCTTTGTAACGTCAAACAGTCAAAGTGAAACAAAAAAGCGAAGGAATATGAAGACAAATCTGTTATTGGCATTGTTTGCCGTGCTGCTCTCAGCATCGTCGTGTTCAGTCAATCTTGGAGAGGGTTCTGAAAGGATAGAACCCAGTTCGAAGATCGTCAAGACCAAGTATCCGATGGATGCTTTCGATAAGGTGGAAAGTCACGTGGTGGGTAATATCCAACTGGTGCAGAGTGACCAGAGTCGTGTGACCCTTTCGGCCCCTGAGAACTATGTCGATTTATTCAGTGTCAACAACGATCACGGGAAGTTGGAGATTAACTTCGCGAAGGATAATATCAATATTGATGCCAGCAATATCACCTTTATCGTCTATACGCCAAACCTCCATAAAGTCAAGAATTCCGGGGCGGCTGATATCCGTGTGGATAGTCTGACTACCGATGAATTGGAGATCGACAATTCTGGTGTTGGCGCCTTCGAACTGGCTGATATCAGGGCTCGTGAAGTGGAGGTGAAATGTAGTGGTGTAGGTAGCATCAAATTGAGTGGCAAGACTGAGGAAGCCGAGTATGAATGTAGTGGCGTGGGCAGCATCAATGCCGTAGATTTGAAAGCCCTTCGTGTGGAGGCTGTGGTCAGTGGAGTAGGGGGTATCAAGTGCTTCGCCTCAGATTTTATCAAGGGGCGTGTCTCTGGTGTTGGAGGCTTGGAATATGCAGGCAATCCGCATGGTGCACAACTCGATAAATCCTCGATGGTAGGCAACATCTCAGAGATCAAATAGCAAAAAGGTCAGGCATTCAAACCTGACCTTTATTATTTAGTGGGCTTCGAGCCAGTTTTGTCCGAAGCCGGAATCAGCCACAAGGGGAACGATGAGGGGGAAAGCGGCCTGCATCTCCTCGATGACGATGCGCTCTACCTGCTCCTTTTCTTCTGGATAGACGGAGAAGTTAAGTTCGTCGTGTACTTGGAGGATCATCTTGCTCTTGATGCCCTCTTTCTTAAAGCGTTCGTGAATATGGATCATCGCTACCTTAATGATATCTGCTGCCGTACCCTGGATAGGAGCATTGATAGCGTTACGCTCTGCAAAACCACGCACGGTAGCGTTGTGGGAATTGATATCCGGCAGGTAGCGACGGCGTCCGAATAGGGTAGTGACATAGCCTTTTTGACGAGCCACTTCCTTCGATTTCTCCATATAGTCGTGTACCTGTGGGAAAGTGGCGAAATAGCCGTCTATCAGCATTTTGGCTTCGTCGCGAGGGATATCTAAGCGCTCTGCGAGACCAAAGACGGTGATACCATAAATGATACCAAAGTTGGCTCGCTTCGACTTGGTGCGTTCATCGCGAGTCACTTCTTCGATGGGTTTCTTATAGATATTCGCTGCTGTGGCTGCATGGAGGTCTTTGCCTTCACGGAACACTTCAATCATCTGAGGATCCTGCGAGAGATGCGCCATTACACGCAGTTCAATTTGCGAATAGTCTGCTGAAAAGAATAAACAACCAGGCTCAGGGATGAACGCCTTACGAATCTCCTTACCATCTTCACCTCTGATAGGAATATTTTGCAAATTAGGATCGCTGCTTGATAAGCGTCCTGTGGCAGTAATTGTCTGATTAAATGAGGTGTGGATATGTCCCGTATGAGAATTAATCAACTTTGGTAATGCCTCGATGTAGGTACCGATAAGTTTCTTTAAACCTCTGTGTTCCAAGATGTCAGCCACAATTTCGTGCTTGTTGCGCAGTTGTTGAAGTACATCCTCAGAAGTGACATACTGACCCGTCTTTGTTTTCTTGGGTTTCTCAATGATTTTGAGTTTGTCGAAGAGAATTTCACCCACTTGTTTGGGCGATGCGATATTGAATTGAAGACCTGCTAATTCATAGATACGTCTTTCCAATTCGTTCATCCTATCAGTCAAAACTTTTGACGTTTCTTGCAACGAATCAGTATCGAGACAAACCCCATTCATCTCCATCTCTGCGAGCACAGGCATCAGGGGCATCTCTATCTCATAGAATAGTTTTTCGCACTCAAACTTTTTCAGTTCGGGTTCCAATTTGTTCTTCAAACGGAGGGTAACATCTGCATCTTCGGCAGCATACTCATAGACCTGCGAGGGTGGGAGAGAGCGCATCGATTTCTGGTTCTTCCCCTTCGGCCCAATGAGTTCATCAATATGGATGGTCTGATAGTTGAGATAAATCTCTGCCATATAGTCCATGTTGTGACGAAGTTCGGGTTGGATGAGGTAGTGGGCGATCATCGTGTCCCACATCGGACCTGCCAGATGGATGTCATAGTTGCGCAACACTTCGAGGTCGTACTTCAAATTCTGTCCAACTTTGAGGATTTTGTCATTCTCGTACATCTCTTTAAAGATATTAACAATTCGCAACGCTTCTTCACGTTCGGCAGGAATCGGTACGTAAAATGCCTCGAATTCCTTCACAGCGAAACTCAAACCAACCAATTCGGCATCAATTGATGAGGTTGAGGTGGTTTCCGTATCTAGACTGAGAATTTCGTTTGTCAAGAAATAATCACAAAGTTTCTTCAAATCGTCCTCATTTTCAACGAGTTTGTAATCGTGAGGGGTCGTTTTAAGGCTCTCAAAACTCGAATTTTCGCTCAGATTCGACCCATCGACGGGAAATTCTGCAAAGAGATCGAGTTGTGCGTTAACAGGTATTTGTTGTTTTTGGCTTTTTTTAAGAACTCGGTCGGCAAAGGACTTCATCTCCAATTCGAGGAGTAATTTGCCTAATTCGTCCTGATTCGGTTCGACGAGTTTCAAATTTTCCATATCGAGGTCGATGGGCACATCCGTTTTGATGGTGGCGAGGAAGTAACTCATCTTGATATCCTCAACATGTTCTTCCACTTTTTCGCGAAGTTTGCCCTTGATTTCAGCCGAACGGGAGAGTAATCCTTCGATGGAACCGAACTCATTGATGAGTTTCACAGCCGTTTTTTCACCCACACCAGGGCAACCTGGGAAATTATCTGCAGAATCACCCATCAATGCCAGCAGATCTATCACTGATTCTGTCGATGGAATGCCGTATTTTTCGCAGACTTCCTTGGGTCCCATCGTCTCGTAACCCCCTCCGTGACGAGGTCGGAAGATCTTCACGTTGTCACTTACCAACTGTCCATAGTCCTTATCTGGTGTCAGCATATAGGTCTCCACACCGATGGAACCGGCTTTTTTAGCTAGCGTTCCGATGACATCATCTGCCTCGAAACCATCCACTTGTAGGATAGGGATGCGATAGGCTCGAAGCAGATCCTTGATGATAGGCACAGCCTTGCGGATATCCTCTGGAGTCTCTTCGCGCTGGGCCTTATACTCTGGAAAAGCCTCGCTGCGGAAGGTAGGCCCGTGGGGGTCGAAGGCCACACCGATATGGGTAGGCTTTTCTTTCTCCAACACTTCGTTCAGGGTATTCAGGAAACCAACAATCGCACTGGTATTCAAGCCCTTCGAGTTGATCCGAGGGTTCTTGATGAAGGCATAATAACTGCGATAAATCAGTGCATAAGCGTCTAAAAGGAACAATTTCTGCATAACTTTCTTAATTTTCGGTGTAAAATTACTTAAAATTCTTCTAATTCCATCGGTTTTTACTAATTTTGTATCGAAATTCTGTGCGAAATGGATTATTTATCGATTATCAAAAGACCTATCGAGAAGGAATTAAACAACTTTTCCGAGTTGTTTAATAACTGTTTGTCTGAGGAGGAAGGATTGCTTGGTGATGTGCTGTCACATATCCGTCAACGGGGTGGCAAGCGTATGCGTCCTATCTTGATGTTCTTGACTGCCAATAATTATGGTCAGGTTTCAGATGTCACCCAGAATGCTGCGCTTGGCCTTGAATTGCTTCATACTGCCAGTTTGGTGCACGATGATGTGGTTGATGAGAGTAATGAGCGCAGAGGTCAGGCCTCTGTGAATGCCTCCTATAATAATAAGGTAGCAGTGCTTGTAGGCGACTATATCCTCTCTACCGCTCTTTTGCGTGTGGCCTTGTCAAATAATAAAAGAATCGTACAAAGTCTGGCTGAGTTAGGTAGAATATTGGCAGCAGGTGAAATCCTTCAGTTGTCAAACATCTCTAATCAAGAAATATCTGAAGAGTCTTATTATCAAGTAATTGAGAAAAAGACCGCTTCACTCTTCGAAGCCTGTTCTGCTTTGGGTGCCATCTCAGTAGGTGCGTCGGATGAAGATATAGAAATGGCAAAAAAATTCGGACATCGTATCGGTATGATTTTCCAGATCCGTGATGATATTTTCGATTATTACGATTCGAAAGAGATAGGTAAGCCTACTGGTAACGATATGACGGAAGGCAAGTTGACGCTGCCTGTAATCTACGCACTGACTAATTCCAACTATGAGTCGATGCAGACACTGGCTAAGAAGGTAAAGGCAGGCACGATTAATTCCGATGAAATCGCTGTGTTGGTGGAGTTTACCAAACAGTCAGGTGGTATAGAATATGCAGAACGCAAGATGGAAGAGTTTGCCAAAGAGGCGCAGAAATACGTCGATGAATGCGTGAAACCTGAATTGAAGGATGCCTTCAAGGCTTACCTCGAATACGTGATACAACGGAATATATAATGAAAAACCCTCGCAATTGCGAGGGCTTTTTATTTAGAAGAACTTTGTTTCCTCTCCAATGACTTCGCTGAGCAGCATATTTGCAAGTCGCGAGGTACCCATACGGAACCACTGATTTGTTAGCCATTTCTCGCCCAGGACCTCTTTCACGATGGTGTAGTAGATCAGTGCATCCATCACCGAATTAAGGCCGCCAGCGGGCTTAAAACCAATCTGTATGCCCGTTTCATCGTAGTATTCCTTAATGGCCTGACACATCACGTAGGCAGCCTCTGGGGTTGCGGCTGGTTCGAGTTTGCCTGTGGAGGTCTTGATATAGTCGGCACCTGCATACATCGCGAGGATAGAGGCCGTCTTGATGTTCGTAGCAGTCTTCAGACAACCTGTTTCCAGGATTACCTTCATCTTCTGGTCGCCACAGGCCTCCTTCATCTGTTGGATTTCATCGCAGACAGTGTCGTAATCCCCACTGAGGAAATCACCCACGCTGAGCACCATATCGATCTCCGTGGCGCCGTCTTTTACAGCCAGGCTGGTCTCTATCGTCTTCACCTCAATCAGCGCCTGAGAGGACGGGAATGAGCCTGATACGCAGGCCACCTCGACACCTTCTACCTCCAAGGTCTCAGAGACGATCTTGGCGAAGCGGGGATAGACGCAGATGGTGGCCACATGGGGTAGGTTAGGGTAGGCCTCCTCGAACTGGTTCACACGCTCCGTGAAGGCCAGCACACTCTCATCGGAGTCGGTAGTTTTCAGGGTGGTGAGTTCCACGCTGCCCATCAGGAATTTCTTCACTTCGAGGGTATCGTTCTCGTGTACTTTCTCAGCAATGATTTTCTTCACTGCTTCCTTCACATCCTCGTCTTTCACGTCGAGGTTGTACTTGCTCAGAGCCTCTTCTATGCGGCTCTTTTGTGGCATCTCGTGGTGATGATGCTCGTGGTTGTGTTCTGCCATAATCTTATTCGTTTTATGCTAATAATTTCTTGTTATGAATATGTCTCAATGAGTCTCTCTGGGTCTTCTTCTCGATGCTCTTTTCGAGTTCGACAGTGAGGTCTATGCCTGTCTGATTCGCCAGACAGAGCAGTACCCAGAGCACGTCGGCCATTTCCTCGCCAAGCGCCTGTTTGCCGTTGTCTTCGCTACGCGGATCGCCTGCTTTCCACGACTGATCGCCGTATCTGCGAGAGATGATTCGTGCCAGTTCACCCACTTCCTCTGTCAGCACTGCCATATTCGTCAGTTCCGAGAAGTAGCGCACGCCGTATTCTTTAATCCAGCGGTCTACCAATTCCTGTGCTTCTTTGATTGTCATCGCTTGAGTAACATTCGAATGAAAAGATAAGCTATAGCAAAAAGCATACAAAAAATATACCGCTTATTATCGCGCTCGTATTCTTTCCAATGGAACGCTTTGTAAAGGATGACGGAGAATAATAATACCAATCCGAGCCCGCAGGCCCACAGTCCAAAATTAGCCGCTCTTTCATAGCCGGATTGTAAGCATATTACAGAACAGATGATACCAATAGCAGTTAGAATCACGCCTGACAATTCTATTTCTCTTAGATATTTTATCATGCTTTAAAGTCTTAAAAGTGATAGTCCAACGAGTACTAAAAAGGCAACGGAGATGTAGTTTGAGATTTTGTCGTTCTCCTTCCAGTGGATGATGGTCCAGATGCTCGAAAGGGTCATGATACCAAGACCAATCCAAATGAGGATGCCCATGTTTGCAACGCGTCCGATGATATAGCAAATCAGGGCCGCGAAATTCACGTAATTTGTTAATTGTCTTTTGTCCATAGTTATTCTTTGTTTTTGGTGTCCATACAGATGGTGACGGGTCCGTCGTTGAGCAATTCTACCTTCATATCAGCGCCGAATTCGCCAGTACCTACGGGCTTGCCTATGGCCTCGGAAAGTTGGGCGCAGAAGGCCTCGTAGAGTGGGATAGAGTGCTCGTGGGAACCTGCCCTGAACCAACTCGGACGATTACCCTTTTTGTAGGAAGCATAGAGTGTGAATTGACTGACAACCAAGCAGTTGCCATCCACATCGAGGATACTGCGGTTCATCACATCGTTCTCATCATCAAACACCCGCAGGTTGGCGATCTTCTTCACCAGCCAATCGACATCCTCGCTTGTGTCCTCGTCACAGATGCCCAACAGAATCAGGAATCCTGGTCCTATCTGACTCTTCATGCTGCCCTCAATGGTGACGCTGGCGTGGGTGACGCGTTGTATCACTGCTCTCATTATTCTTAGAATTTTCGGCAAAGATACAACTTTATTTCGAGACTACCAAATTTCGTTTGAACAATTGTCTTTGTGGTCATTTTGGTCAAGGTCATTTTGGTCAAAATCGATTCGGGAACTCGGTTATTACCTCACTATATATAAATATATTTATATTTATAATATAGTGGATAATTTTGAGAATCTGTTTTCGATTTTGACAAATGACCATCTTGACCATCTTGACCGCAAAATGTGTCAATCGACAAAGAAATAAATCGCAGAAAAATGAATAATTTCTTGCGAAGAATTCGTGAACCGCAATCAAAAGTTCTTACCTTTGCAGTGTCAAATTGAAAAAGTGGAAAGGCGGTCTTTAAGTGTAAAAATTGCGAGATTTAAATCTAGATATTGCGCGCATTAATAGTAGCAAAATTTTCCATTAATAGCACGAAATACAGGCTTTTTCGATAGACAAAGGTGTTCTTTGAAATTGTGTTACAAATTAATTATCTGTTTGCCTGTGAAAATGGTCGTAGATAATTTTGGCTTTGGCAGCGCCAATAAGGCCACTGAGCGTTTCGAGGTTTGCCTCACGGATGGCACGAACCGTTTTAAGGCCCTTTAGAAGCTCGTCACGCGTTTTGGGGCCGATGCCCTTGATATCATCCAACTCGGAGTGTAAAGCCCGTTTAGAACGCTTGTTTCGATGGAATTCGATGGCAAAGCGATGCACCTCGTCCTGTATCTGCGTGAGCACATGGAAGAGTTCTGAATCTATCTTCAACGCCACCTTCAACGGAGGGAAGCCATAGAGTAGTTCGTTGGTACGATGACGGTCGTCTTTGGCGAGTCCGGCAATGGGAATATCAAGGTTGAGTTCGTTCTGGATGACCTCACGAATCACTTCCATCTGGCCCTTACCACCATCGGCAATAATTAGGTCGGGTAGGGGCTGTTCTTCATCCAGCATCCTGCGATATCGGCGACTCACTACTTCCTTCATCGACGCATAGTCGTCAGGGCCTACTACCGTTTTGATATTGAAGCGTTTATAGTCCTTCTTGCTGGGTTTCATAGCCTTGAAGACCACACACGAGGCAACAGCATCTGTGCCAGATATATTTGAGTTGTCGAAGCACTCGATTTGGTAGGGTAGTTTGGGTAGATGGAGTTTGTCTTGGAGTTCCTTCATCAGGCGTGTCTGACGCTGTTCTGGATTGAGTTTTTCCGCTTGTTTCAAACGGTCTACCTTATACTGTTTTCCGTTCATTATCGAGAGGTCAAGGAGTTTCTTTTTGTCCCCCAGTTTTGGAATCGTGAACTTCACGCCTTCCAGTTCTATATCCACCTCTTTTTCTAAGATGATTTCCTTTGAATCGCTCTTGAAACGTTCACGTAATTCAACGATACCCAGTTGCAGAAGTTCCTCATCCGTCTCGTTCAGTTTCTTCTTATATTCGATAGTAAAACTCTGGTTGATACTGCCATTCGAGACGTGGAGGTAATTGATGAAGGCCATTTTTTCGTCGGATGTAATGGTGAACACGTCGACGTTGTTAATCGTATGGCTGACCACTTCGCTCTTGCTCACAAAACCGTCAAGTGCCAGATATTTCCGCTTCACTTCCTCTGCCTCTTCGAAGCGTAGTTCTTCGCTTAGTTGAAGCATCTCCTCTTTAAGTTCTTTCAGTACCTGACGTGTGTTTCCTTTCAGAATCTCACGTGCCTGGGTGATATTCTTCTTATAGTCTTCGATGCCTTGTCTGCCCACGCATGGTCCCATACATTTTTTTATATGATAGTCGAGGCACACCTTATATTTCCCTGTCTCTACTCCCTCTTTTGTTATGGGTTGTCGGCAGGTGCGTGGATGGTAGAGTTCCTTAATGAGGTTGAGGATCTCATACATTGCCCCCACATGTGCATAGGGACCAAAATAGGTACCCCATTTCTTGTTAATGGTACGTGTCTTGAAGATGCGAGGGAAGAACTCGTTGGTGACACAAATGGAAGGGTAGGTCTTGCCATCCTTCAGCAAAACATTGTAACGGGGATTGTATTTCTTGATGAGGGAGTTTTCCAGGAGTAGGGCATCTTCTTCAGTATTGACCACCGTATAGCTGATGTCGAAGATTTTGCTGACGAGTACTTTTGTCTTGAAACGATCCACCTCCGCATGGAAATAACTCGCCACACGGTTTTTCAGACTCTTTGCCTTACCTACATAGATAATGGTGTGATCTTCGTCGTAGAACTGGTAACTCCCAGGCTTGTCAGGCAAGCGCCTTACAATCCCTTTCAGATGCTCTAACCGTTTCTCGTTTTCCTCCCTTGTCATCTTGCGTACTTTTGTGTGTCAATCTTGTGAAACCCTTTGTTTATAGGACTCTCGCAAGAAATTGTTTCACGTGGAACATTGTTACACGGTCAAGAGTGTTGTGAGTTCAATACCCTCAAAGAGGTCGCGTCCGTGCAACCCCTCGTCTGTAATTTCGATGATGAAATTCATATAGACCTTCTTCGGATGGAAGTGCTGCACGAGTTTGTAAACAGCCTTTGCTGTACCACCTGTTGCGAGAAGGTCATCATGAATTAGTACAACGTCATCCGGTTCGATGGAGTCGAGATGCATTTCAACGGTATCGACACCATATTCCTTTGAGAAAGACTCCTTGATGACCGTTGAAGGAAGTTTGCCTGGCTTGCGAGCAAGTACCACACCGCAACCCAATCGTCCCGCAAGGGCTGAAGCCATCACAAAACCACGACTCTCAACGCCAACGATTTTAGTAATCCCTTTGTCTTTGTAAAGTCGTTCCATCTCGTCAAGCATTTCTTTCATACACTCGGCACTCTTATAGAGCGTTGTCACGTCACGGAAGTTGATTCCCTTCTTTGGGAAATCTGGCACGCAGCGCAGATTGTCAATCAGTAATTTCTCGTTCATAATCAGTGAGTTATAATTGTTGTTACTTGTTGTTTGTTTCACGTGAAACATTATCTCCCCATCAGTACCAAGAGTACGTTGATGTCACTCGGAGAGACACCAGGAATTCGACTCGCCTGTGCCAAAGTCTCGGGTTGGATCTTCATCAGTTTCTGACGGCACTCGGTGGAGAGACCTTGCAATTCTTCGTAATTGAAGTGCCCTTTAATCTTGATATTCTCTAGACGATGCATTTTTTCGGCAACAATCTTTTCCCGTTCGATGTATCCTTTGTATTTCATCCTTATCTCCGCAGCCTCTGCAATTTCTTCCTTGCGATTAACTGGGCGATTTAATACCTCCTTTAATTGAGGAATAATTTCTGAAAGGTTGGCGAGATTGAGTTGGGGGCGGTTCACCAAATCCACCAACTTACAACCAAATTGGAGTGGGGTAGTGCCAAGGGCCTCGAGTGCCGAATTTATTAACTTCGGTTTTATCGCAAAGTTCTGACAGAAAGATTCGATTTCTTCGATGTGCTGTTTTTTCTCCTTCCACCAATCGTATCTTTCTCTCTTTGCCAGACCTAATTCGTACGTTTTTTCGGTGAGACGGGCATCTGCATCATCCTGTCTTAGCAGGATACGATACTCGGCTCTCGATGTGAACATCCGATAGGGTTCATCCACGCCTTTTGTCACCAAGTCATCGATGAGTACACCAATATAGGCTTCATCGCGATGGAGAACGAAAGGATTGTAAGAACTATCGTTATCTGTACCCGCCTTGAGGGCGGCATTGATACCAGCAATCGTTCCTTGACCTCCTGCCTCTTCATAGCCCGTCGTGCCATTCACTTGTCCAGCCATAAAGAGGTTGGATATTATCTTCGATTCCAACGAATGGTTTAATTGGGTTGGGTCGAAGAAATCGTATTCGATAGCGTAGCCAGGACGATACACTTTTACATCCCTGAAAGCAGGCATCTTTTTCAGCGCCTCTATCTGAACATCCATAGGCAGCGAAGAGGAGAAGCCATTTAGATACATCTCATTGGTATCCTCACCTTCTGGTTCCAAGAACAGCGGATGTTTTTCTCTTTCAGGGAAGGTGACGAGTTTCGTCTCTATCGAAGGACAATAGCGAGGACCTATCGATTGTATCTGTCCATTATATAAAGGTGAGTCCTCCAAACCGCTTTTCAGGATTTCATGCACCTCCTCATTGGTGTTCACCGTCCAACAAGGCAGTTGTTTCAAAGCCCCACATTGGTTCATATAACTGAACTGATAGGGACGGCTTTCGCCTGGCTGGATTTCCAAGTCTTCGAAATGCACAGAACGCTTATCGATACGCACGGGGGTTCCTGTCTTCATCCTTGCTGATACGACTCCATGACGAGCGATGCTTTCTGTGAAATGAGGCACTGCCGGTTCTGCAATACGACCTCCTGCCACCATCTTCCGTCCGATATGCATCAAGCCATTGAGGAAAGTGCCTGCAGTCACAATGACACATTTGGCATAAATCTCTGCCCCCCAGATAGTGCGTACACCAATGGCTTTTCCGTCTTCCACGATCAGTTCATCAGCCTGATCCTGCCAGATTTCCAGATTCTCCGTTTCATCGAGATGCCTGCGCCACTCCCAGATAAATTTCCCTCTGTCGCATTGAGCACGAGGACTCCAAACGGCAGGCCCTTTGCCTACATTCAGCATCCGGAATTGTATCGATGTGGCATCTGTCACCAGTCCCATTTGTCCGCCAAGAGCATCTATCTCTCTGACTATCTGACCTTTAGCGATGCCTCCGATAGCAGGATTACACGACATCTGCGCAATCTTATTCATGTCCATCGTCACCAGACAGGTCTTGGCACCCATATTGGCACTGGCGCAGGCTGCCTCGCAACCCGCATGACCTCCTCCAATGACAATGACATCATACTTCAGTATCATATTCGAATCTTGTTTCTGCCCGCAAAATTACGAAATTCTCTGCATATAGTTGCATTGTTTTAGGGAAAAAGTGAATTTTGCATGCAAAGAAATCAAACGTTTCCTAAATAAACATGTGTGATGCCCTCCTCCTCGGCCACTTGTTTGGCGGCCCGTAATGTCTGTATGGGAGTAGGGGGCTTGTCCTGCATCTTGAAACGAGGGAAGAAGCGACTGAAATGGAGTGGGGCATTGGCAAGACCGTTCTCGACGAGCCAACGACACATCTGGCGAATCATGTCCATATCATCGTTGACACTAGGAATGACGAGGTTGGTGAGTTCTATCCACACCCCGGCTTCGTGCATCGCGAGGATAGTGTCAAGTACGGGTTGGAGATGACCACCGCTTACCTTATTGTATATGTCGTCGCTGAACGATTTCAGGTCGATATTGGCAGCATCAAGGTAGGGCAGGAGGTCGTTTAATGGCTCTTGACAAACATAGCCTGCTGTGACGAGTATATTCCAGAGGCCACCCTCGTGAGCCAGATGGGCACAATCGATGATGTATTCGATGTAGGTGAGCGGCTCGGTGTAGGTGTAGGCGATACCAGGACAGTAATGCTTCTGGCAGAGGGCTACCACTTCTTCTGGTGATAACTCATAATGATTAACATCCGAGGGCAAGACCTGTGAGATATCGTGATTCTGACAGTTCAGGCAACGGAAATTGCAGCCTGTACAGGCGATGGAGAGACAGGTGGTGCCGGGATGGAAATGGTAGAGTGGCTTCTTCTCGATGGGATCGATGGCCAGCGCACAAGGTTTGGCATAGACCTCGCTGATGAGTGTGCCACCATGATTTCTTCGGCTGCGACAGATGCCCGTCTTGCCATCGGATATGCGGCAATGGTGTGGACAGAGCAGACATTCCACTCTCCCATCATCCAAACGCTGATAATACCGGCACTCCATCAGAAAACAATAGCTTCGTAAACATACAATTCCGCATCCTTCCAGCCATCCCAACCGAGTCCGGCTTTGTCCTGCGAGCAGTGCCCTACGAATTCTTCTTTGGTCCAGTTCACTTCATCGGCCACTTGTGGCAGGAACGTACCACTGCGATAGCCTTTACGGATATAGATTCCATGACGGTGCAATTCAAACTCATCGAGACTTTGGATGCGTCGCATAGGTGTGAGCACGGATATCTCGATATCAATATCTTCCAATTCCTCGCGACGGACGGGCGAGAACCGTGGGTCTTCAAAGGCTGCAGCGCGTGCCATCTCTGCCACAATCTCATGCAGGGGAACATCTTCGCCGAAGTGTCCGATACAGCCACGAAGTCGTCCGTGTTTATGCAGTGATACAAAAGCACCACATTTCGAGTTGAGATTATCGAATTGGGAATTAAGAGAGGGCTGCGCGATGGGCTTGCCATCGAGAGAGTCCTTGATGCTTTGGAAGGCTATCTCTTTCAGCAGATGCTTTTCCTCGTCAGAAAGTACGAAGTCTGTGCTATTTTTCCGCAGGATGGCAAATGAGTGATAGCCCACCACACGAGAATGATCGCCACTGATGTCGCCTGAATTCTGATAGAGTAGGTGCTTCATTTCGTAGTGACCGTCGAGCATCAGCATCAGCGTGATAATCGGAAACTGTCCGCAGGCACTCGTGGCCAGGTTCCGCTTACCTAATCTTTCATTGGCCTCGATGGTGGCAATAAACTCCTCCACCAGTCCTGTCTCAATCGCCTTTCCCGTCCGAGCATCTACCTCACAGGCATCCTCGTAGTCCGGATAGTGCGAAAAGTCGCTGCTAATCACAAACAGATTTTCTTCTGTGAAATATGGTTTCAGCACCTCTGCCATCCGTTTCAACTTCTGATAGTCGTTGGTGGAAATGATAATCGGTACGATGGGTGGCAAATGCTCGCCAAACCTGCGCTGTAAGAACGGCAACTGCACCTCCAAACAATGTTCCCTGTCGTGTGCCTTTGGTCGATAGAAGAACACGGAGTCTTCTGTTAGTTTGTCTGCCGTCTCGCCGTCCACCTTTACATTTCCCAGTGGCGTGGCATAATAGTCTGCCTCTGTATTCACCGAAGCCCCATCGAGCCACTCATGATGACTCGGCCCAAGCAAGAAGATTCGTTTGTACGGTTTCTTTGCATCAATCGACATATATGCTGATGCTGCCACATTCCCAGAATAATAATATCCTGCATGCGGCACAATCACCGCTGCCACATTTTCAAACACTCGGCTCTTCTTGTGAAGCGAAAGGAAACTATCCACTTCTTCTCTTAGTTCCTCAGCATCCCCTGTATAAAAGCGGTTTGCCTGTGTCGCAGGCCTTATGACTGCCTGCTTCGTCTGACCATCACACGCATTCATCATCATTGCTATTATGATTATTACAATTATTCTCATATTTTCTGCGCAAAGATATGAATTCTTTTTGATAATTCAAAGGAATTTCATATCTTTGCACCAAAATCCAACGAATATGACACCAAAAGAACTGAGAAACGA
>CAJODF010000049.1 GCA_905233555.1 uncultured Prevotella sp.
AACTGGCTGAGGACGCATGGGCTATACAGGATCGATTTGCTGTCGATGAGACGGCTATCACCAGTAGCGAACCGTTCTATATGCACAGTGTGACATTCTGCGAGATGCTGAAACTGCCGCTGCTGCTGTATGCCTATACGGGAAAGACCAGATACCTGGACCTCGCCATGACGGCAGTAAGGAAGATGGAGCAGGAGTCGATGCTCCCCGACGGGGTGCCGTCGAGTGCAGAGTATCTCTTGGGAACGGATGTGCATCATAGCCACGAGACCTGCGACGTGGTGGACTTGACATGGACCTTGCATCACTACCTTGCCGTGACGGGCGAGGCAGAATGGGCAGACAAGATAGAGACGGCGGTGTATAATGCTGGACTGGGTGCCATCACCAAGGACTTCCGTTCGTTACAGTATTTCTCGTCGCTCAATCAGTTTATCGCTACGGGAACATCAAACCACAACATTTATAAACACGGCTCCACATGGATGGCTTATCGTCCAACACACGAGACGGAATGCTGCGCTGGCAACGTCAACCGTATGCTGCCGAATATGGTGAGCCGCATGTGGATGAAAGACAGCGATGGTGGGGCTGTGGCCACCATCTACGGACCCAGTGAGGCTGCCTTCACCACGGCACAGGGCGACCTGACCATCACCTGTGCTACGGAATATCCCTTCGGCGAGGTGCTGACATTCAGCGTCAGCGGACAAGAAGGGGCGTCGATACCGCTGACACTGCGCATCCCGACATGGTGCCACAATGCCACGGTGAGCATCAACGGAGCAGCAGCAGGCGTGGAACTGCAGGCAGGCACCTTCGCACAACTGCCCGAAGAGGTGAAGAATGGCGATGTCATCACACTGACACTGCCGATGACCGTTGAGAAGAAGATTCTTGAAGGACAAGGCATATACTTCCAGCGCGGTCCACTGCTCTTTGCCTATGCCATACCGCAGAAGATGGAGGAGGATACGGAGGTATATGAAAACATGCACGGCAAGGAATCAGAGAATCCAGACTTCAAATGCTGGAACATCACGCCGACGGGCGACTTCAACTATGCCTACGACGATGACGGTCATCCGGTGGCTGTAAATTATCCTGCCATCGAAGAGATAAACGGAACCATACCTTTCGATCTACTTTATACTACAGTTAAACTGCGTGTTCCCGTAAAGCAGATAAAATGGGACCTGGTAGACAACCGTTATACGCCGCATCTGCCAGAACAGGGACATCTGACACTGTTGGACGACGAGCGGACATACATAGAACTGGTGCCATACGGCTGTACGGAACTGCGACTGACGGTATTCCCTGACACAAAGGCTCAGCCATCAGAGCAACCCGTACCCGACTATACCCGTCCGGCTGATGCGCCTGAATGCGTGCAGGTAGATGATGGCCGCTATTGCGCCTACTTCGAGTTGCCCCGTTTCTGCTGGGATGAGCCCGTCTGGTGCAAGGTGCGCAAGGCTGGTGATGATGTGAACCTGCATAGCAACATGGATGGAGACCAGTGCGTGATGGTGGGCACTACCGCCAACGGTCGCAAGATATGGAAATGGACAGGACCGGCCATCACGGAGGAGGCACCAAAGGAAATTATCTTTACCAACCACGATCTGCTGACGCAGATAATGCCATTTGCAAATGGTGGCTACTATAACTATGACCGCCTGATATATAAGGCCGGGCAGACGGCACCGACAGGTGTGAAGACACTCAAGGCAGACGATGACGATGCTGTTGACTATTACTACGATCTTCAAGGCCGCCGCTATACACAGGAACCGACATCAAAGGGAGTGTATATCAAAAACGGCAAGAAGGTGGTTCAACCGTACAAAAGTCTGCCCTAAATCTGGGGCACGTTTCTACCCCCCGTGCATAAGTATGAACCAGATTTAGGGCAGGGTTTTACCCCCCTGGGTACGGTTTGTCCGAAATCTCAGGCATATAATCTGATGTTCCGTTAGCGGCAAACCTTTATAGATGCAAAAATCCGCAAGCGACTGATATTCAGTTTTCTTGCGGATTGTTCTTGGTGATCCGTTTGGGGCTCGAACCCAAGACCCCAACATTAAAAGTGTTGTGCTCTACCGACTGAGCTAACGGATCGACCTTATTTGCATTTCATTCGAAAGCGGGTGCAAAGGTAGGCATATTTTTTCAATCTGCCAAATTTATTGAGAGGATTTTTTGTTTTCGAGTGCTTTTTGATAACAATCCCGGCATAGTGGCTCGTATTCCTGCGTCTCTCCGAGCAATACGCGCTTGTCATTCTGAATGGTGCGGTGGCTGACATAGGCGAGGTTGCCGCACTTTACACAGATTGCATGTACCTTCGTCACGTCGTCGGCAATGGCACAGAGGGCCGGCATGGGGCCGAAGGGTATGCCCTTGTAGTCCATGTCGAGGCCGGCGATGATGACGCGCACGCCCCGATAGGCCAGTTCGTTGCAGACATCCACCAGTCCCATGTCGAAAAACTGTGCCTCGTCGATGCCTACCACGTCGATGTCCGACGACAGCAGCAAGATGCTGGCCGACGAGTCGATAGGGGTCGATTGGATATGCTTCTGGTCGTGGCTCACCACATCCTCCTCCGAGTAGCGCACGTCGATGGCGGGTTTGAAGATCTCCACCTTCTGCTTGGCGAACTGGGCGCGGCGGAGCCTTCTAATGAGTTCCTCCGTCTTGCCTGAGAACATTGAACCGCACACCACTTCTATTCTTCCGGGACGATGTGACTCTCCTGCGATATTTCCTGTCATTTGCGTTATATTTTCTGCAAAATTACAAATACGTTTTAAAAATTGCAAAGTTTTTCGTGTTTTTTTTGTCTGTTATGATTATTTAGGCTAATTTTGCCGATTGTTATGGGCATATTGTATATTGTACCGACCCCTGTCGGGAATATGGAAGATATGACATTCCGTGCCATCCGGATATTGAAGGAGGTGGATTTGGTGCTGGCGGAAGATACCCGGACGTCGGGTATCCTACTAAAGCACTATGAGATTAAGAACTCGCTGGTGTCGCACCACAAGTTCAATGAGCATGGCACCTCGGCGGCTGTCGTCAATCGTTTGCTGGCAGGTGAGAATATCGCCCTGATCAGCGATGCAGGCACGCCTGGTATCAGCGATCCCGGATTCTTCCTCGTCCGCGAGGCCGTCAGGGCTGGGGTAGAGGTGCAGTGCCTGCCTGGGGCTACGGCTTTCGTGCCGGCTCTGGTGTCGAGCGGACTGCCCTGCGACCGTTTTGCCTTCGAGGGCTTCCTGCCTCAGAAGAAAGGTCGGCAGACGAAAATCCTCTCACTGAAGGACGAGGAGCGCACGATGATCTTCTACGAGTCGCCCTATCGGCTGGTGAAGACGCTAGAGCAGTTTGCCGAGGTCTATGGCTCAGACCGTCGAGTGAGTGTCTGCCGCGAGATTTCCAAGGTGCACGAGGAGAGCGTGCGCGGCACGTTGGAGGAGGTTGTTGCCCATTTCAAGGAGCATGTGCCGAAGGGAGAGATTGTTATCGTCTTGGCGGGCAAGAGTTGAAAAGGTGAAAAGTTGAAAAAGTGAAAAAGTAAATGAAGTATTTAATATATTAGATTATGAAGAAATTAGCATTTTTGGCCGTGTGTGCGCTGGCAGTAGCCAGTTGTACTGACGGAGTGAAACAAGCCCAGCTCGCTGCCGAGATGCAGCGTGACTCTCTCAATCAGATCATTGCCCAGAAGGAGAATGAGATTACTGACATGATGACCACTTTCAGCGACATCGAGGAAGGCTTCCGTGAGATTACCGAGGCCCAGAGCCGTGTGACGCTGGCCAAGCAGGGTGAGGGAACGAGCAGTGCCCAGCGCATTCGTGAGAATATGCAGTTCATCCAGTCAACGATGAAGCAGAACAAGGAACTCATCAATAAACTGAAGCAGCAGGTGCGCGAGGGAAGCATCAAGAGCGAGCAGTTGAAGAAACTCGTGGAGAACCTGACCCAGCAGATGGAGGAGAAAGACCGTCAGTTGCAGGCTCTTCGTGAGGAACTCGACCGGAAGGATATCCATATTGCTGAACTCGACGAGCGGGTGGCAGACTTGAATGCGAATGTGGAGAATCTGACCGAGGAGACAACCCAGAAGACCCAGACCATCAACCAGCAGGATAAGCAGTTGCACACCGCCTGGTTTGTTTTCGGTACCAAGAAGGAACTGAAGGAACAGAATGTGCTGTCTGACGGCGAGGTGCTCCGTTCCAATTTCAACAAGGAATACTTCACCAAGATTGATATCCGCATCGACAAGGAGATTAAACTCTACAGCAAGTCGGCTAAGATTCTGACGGCTCATCCGTCGAACGCCTACACTCTGCAGCGTGATGCCAACAAGCAGTATGTGCTCCGCATCACCGATCCGCAACTCTTCTGGTCAACCAGCAAGTATCTGGTCGTTCTGGTGAAATAAGCGCGTTTCATACGATGTAAAACGGGTGCCCACAGCACCCGTTTTTTGTTATATGTTATTTCTATTTTCTGATTGATAAATATCAATTGTGACGGGTGAATTGTTAAAAAATGATAGTGATATGTGACTTTTTTATAATTTTATTCGTTTTTTAGAAACTTATGCACTATTTTTGCAAACTGAAAATATCAAAAAGGGGCAAAGTGGCAACACCTGAGCCCCAAATTGTGCTTGTATAATAATATGTACGCGAACATTTATATTTACAACATTTAATAATTAACAAAAAGAGAGAGATTTATGGAAAAAAGACTAGCGATGTTGATGTGCAGTCTCTTCCTCTGTGTAGGAAGTATGCTCGCACAGACAAAAGTTTCTGGTACAGTGCTCTCACAGGAAGACGGTCAGCCCGTCATTGGTGCTGCCGTGAAAGTAGTGGGAACAAGTACTGGTCTTCTCACAGACGTGAATGGTAAGTTCACCCTCACCCTGCCTGCCGGCAAGGACCAGTTGGAGATTACCTATCTGGGTATGGAGCCGCAGACGGTGAAGGCAAAGAACAACATGCGCGTGTTCCTGAAGACTGATGCTCAGGCACTCGACGATGTGCTTGTCATCGGTTATGGTACTTCTAAGAAGTCGGCCTTCACGGGTTCTGCCGTTGAGGTTGACAGTAAGGACATCACGAGCCACGTGACTTCTACAGCCACCAGTGCTCTGGTTGGTAAGGTGGCCGGTATTCAGGCCGTATCAAGTTCAGGTGCTCCTGGTAGCGCTCCTACCATTACCATTCGTGGTATCGGTTCTTACGCTGCCTCTTCACAGCCTCTGTACGTGATCGACGGTGTGCCTATGGAGCAGAGCGTTGCCTCTATCAACCCGCAGGATATCGAGTCGATGTCAGTGCTGAAGGATGCTTCTGCATCAGCCATCTACGGTAACCGTGGTGCTAACGGTGTGATCATCATCACTACCAAGAAGGCCAAGGGTGCTGCTCAGGATGCTGAGGTGACATTCGACGCCAAGTGGGGTTCTAACTCACGCCTGATTCCGCGTTATGACATCATCACCGATCCCGCTGAGTACTACGAGACCCACTATAGGGCTATGTTCAACAGCGTGAAGTACAATGGCGGTTCTGATGTTGAGGCTTATGCCTACGCTGACAAGAACTTGTTCGATATCAACAACGGTGGTCTGGGTTATCAGGTCTATACTGTTCCCGAGGGTCAGAACCTGGTGGGTCACAACTTCAAACTGAACCCCAATGCCACACTCGGTTACTACGATGGTGAGTACTACTATCTGCCCGATAACTGGTACGATGAGACCATTCACAGTGCCTTCCGTCAGGAGTACAACGTGAACGTCAGCGGTAACTCTGGTCGTCTGAGCTACTTCGCCAGTGCCGGTTACCTGAACGACGGTGGTCAGGTTGAGAAGTCAAAGTATGAGCGTTACACCGCCCGTACCAATGTGGAGTATCAGGCTAAGGAGTGGTTGAAGTTGACAACCAACATGTCGTTCACCCACCGTATCAGCCAGACGCCTTCTTATAGCGCCGATACTTACGGTAGTTCTGGTAACATGTTCTACCTGTCGAACTCGATGGGTGCCATCTATCCTCTCTACGTTCGTGAGAAGGATGAGGCTGGTAATGTGGTTATCAAGAAGGATGCTGGCCGCACAATCTATGACTCTAACAATACGAACCAGATTCGTCCGAGTTTCGTAGGTAATGCCGTTCGCGATAATGCTTATAACGACTATAACTCTTACGGTGATACCTTCTTCGGCCAGTGGGGTTTGAACATCACGCCGATCGAGGGTCTGAGCCTGCAGGCTAACCTGAGTGCTACGAGCATCAACAGCCGTTACACCTATCTGTACAGCCGTTTCGCCAGCGGTAGTTCTACCGACGGTGAGGCCTATGTAGAGAGCGACCGTACCCTTTCTGTCAACCAGCAGTATCTGGCCAGTTACACCAAGACCTTCGCTGACAAGCACAACGTCAGCATCCTGGCCGGTTACGAGCAGTATAAGATCAAGGAGCAGGAACTGGACGGTGACAATACACACCTCTATGATCCGACCATCGGTGAACTTGGCAACGCCAAGGGTCCTGGTAAGGATCGTTCAGTTGGTTCTTACACAGATAACTATATGACTGAGGGTTTCCTGGGTCGTGTCTCTTATGACTATGACAACCGTTACTTCTTCAGCGGCTCTCTGCGTCGCGATGCTTCTTCTAAGTTTGCTCCCGGTCACCGCTGGGGTACCTTCTGGTCAATCGGTGGTGCTTGGCAGATCAACAAGGAAGAGTTCATGAAGAACGTGAAGTGGGTTGACCTTCTGAAACTGAAGGTTTCTTACGGTGAGAACGGTAACGACCAGGGTATGGGCTGGCACGCCTATGCTGACCGTTACAGCACATCATACAACGACGAGACAGGTGAGTATTCAATCACCATGTCGGCCAAGGGTAACGACGACCTGACTTGGGAGACCAAGAAGAGTTGGAATGCCGGTCTCGACTTCTCTCTGTTCAAGTATCGTCTGAGCGGTTCTATCGAGGTTTATTCTGGTAAGACCAGTGACCTGCTGTGGAATAAGACAGTGCCTCTGTCTTCCGGTCTGATGGTGGCCAGTTATCCTGCCAACATCGGTACGCTGAAGAATACTGGTATTGAGGTTGCCCTCGACGGTGTTGTCCTCAAGACGAAGGATCTGCAGTGGAACCTGAACCTGAACTTCTCGCACAACCACAACGAGTTCACCGAACTCGATGCTTCTATCGTTGACAACGGTCTGCGTTACGCTAACTCAATCGTTCGTCTGGGCGGTAGCCGCTATCAGGCTTACATGGTTAAGTTTGCCGGTCTGAACGAAGAGGGTCAGGCTCTCTATTATCAGGCTCTTGATGCTAAGGGTAATGTCATGCAGAACACCTATGGTGTTGACGCTGAGGGCAAGAGGCTTGAAATTGCTGAGGAGACAACGACTACCGATATCACCAAAGCCAGCCGCTATGACCTTGGCACCACACTGCCTACAATTATCGGTGGTTTCGGCACGACGGTGAATGCCTATGGCTTCGACCTGACCGCTCAGTTCTCATTCCAGTTGGGCGGCAAGTTCTACGACGGTTCTTACCAGCAGTTGATGCACAATGGTCAGGAGACTGGTCACGCTATGCATAAGGACCTGCTGGACGCCTGGAGTCCTGAGAACCCCAACTCTAACATTCCTCGTCTGAGCACGGCAGCTGTCGATGACCCCGGTGTAGGTTCACAGACGGCTTATGACCGCTTCCTTATCAGCAGCAACTATCTCTGCCTGAACAACCTCTCTGTCGGCTACACTCTGCCGAAGAAGTGGGTTACTCCTCTGAGCGTGAAGAACATCCGCGTTTATTTCGCAGGTGAGAACCTCTTCCTGCTGACCAAGCGTAAGGGTATGGATCCCCGTTACAACTACGGTATCGGTTCTATGACCTCTGGTGGTGGTCTGGCTTCTGGTAGCTATTCTGCCATGCGCTCTATCACAGGTGGTATTTCTGTTACTTTCTAAAGGTAAAAAGGTATAAAAAGTAAAAAAGTATAAGATATGAAACTATATAAGATTTCCGCTTTGATGCTCGGCGCAGCCATGCTGACCGTATCTTGTAACGATATCGACGAGCAGGTTCCTGAGGGTCGCGCTTTGACCAAGGAACAGTCACAGGAGACCAATACAGCAATACCCGAGCGTGTGCAGGCTACCTTCACTGGTATGTTCACCATGATGGGTAAGCCCAGGGCCGCCTATCCCAACAGCAGCCGTGCTGACGACTTCGGCTTTGTGATGGCAGCCATCTCACTCGACATCGAGGGTGCTGATATGTTCATGCAGAACAACAACTATAACTGGTTCTCTGTATGTGGTGAGTACTCTAGCCGTACAGCCAACTATGCTAATCCGTACATCCGTTACGTGATTCCCTATCGCCAGATTGGTATTGCCAACGAGGTGATTGCCTCTTATCCCGAGGATACTGAGGATCCCAATGCTATCAACCAGATTGCACAGGCCCGTGCCATTCGTGCTTTCGACTATATGGCTCTGGCTCCTTACTTCCAGTTCGGTTACCAGACCGCCAAGGATCAGCCCTGTGTGCCTATCCTGAAGGCTGGAGTTGACTATGCTAACAACCCCCGTGCAACTGTTGCCGAGGTTTGGGACTACATCATGGAAGACTTGAACTTTGCCGTTGCAAATCTGACTGCTGACCGCTCTTCTAAGGATCAGATCAATAAGAATGTGGCTCTGGGTCTGCGTGCCCGTGCTAACCTCTTTATGGGTAACTATGCTGCAGCCGCTTCTGACGCTGCTGCTGCCATGGAGGGTTACGAGCCTTATTCTATCGCTGAGGTGAGCGAGCCTAAGTTCTACGACCTGGCCGACCACAACTGGATCTGGGGTATCAGCATCACACCTGAGATTGCTGAGGTGTTTAAGTATGGTACCAGTGCTTCTTGGATCAATGCATTCAGTGGCTACAGTTACAGTGCCGGTACACAGAACACGCCGTGTATCAACATTCTGCTCTGGAACAAGATTCCTGAGACTGACGTTCGTAAGGGCTGGTGGCTCGATGGTAGCAAGCACTCTCCCAACTGGGCTAACCTGACTTGGACTGATGCTACATCTGGTGCCAGCGCTACTGGTGACGACATCGCAGACTTTACATACGAGGACAAACTGGAGTTCCTGCCCTATACCAATATCAAGTTCGGTATGAAGGAGGGTGTAGGCTCTATCGTCAACAATAATGACTGGCCTCTGATGCGTGTGGAGGAGATGATTCTCATCCAGGTTGAGGGTCTTGCCAAGAGCGGTAACGAGACTCAGGCACGGACTATCCTCGAGAACTTTGTGAAGACCTATCGTGATCCCAACTATTCTGCTTCTGACCGTGGCCTCTCGTTCGAGAACGAGATTTGGTTCCAGCGCCGTGTAGAACTCTGGGGTGAGGGCTTCTTCATGTTCGATGCTAAGCGTCTGGGCAAGCCGGTTGTCCGCACTCACGGTGCAGGTACCACCAACGAGCCTGATGCATTCGCCTTCAACATTGCTCCCACTGACGGTTGGCTGAATATGCGCTTCCCGCAGACCGAGATGGATAACAACATCGGTATTGTCGATAATGACGGTGGTGAGATTCCTGTTGCCGGTCAGCATCCCGAACTGCGTGACGGTGTTACAGATTAATTTAGGATTTTTAATTAAGAATTAAAGGATTATGAAATTAAATAAGATTTTCACAATTGCAACGCTGGCTGCCTCGGCTCTCTTCGCCACTTCTTGTAGCGACGACGCTCCCGAGTACGCAGGACCTGGCTCATGGGATGCCAACGCAAACTATGCAGATGTGTTCTTCCCTGTCACCAGCAAGACAGATATGGTGGACCCCACTGCTGAGACCATCGCTAAGGTTCAGGTGGCACGCCGCAATGTTACCAATGCCGTCACAGTTCCCGTCAAGGTGCTTGAGGGCGCTGACATCTTCACCGTCAGCAATGCAGAATTTGCTGCTGGTGATACGACCGCTATTGTTACGATCGACTTCAGCAAGGCTGAGATCGGTAAGGCCAGTAAGTTGGTCATTGCTCTTGATGGCCCTGATTATGTGTCTTCCTACTCTCAGAACACAGCCTACACTTATACCGTGACCCGCGTGAAGTGGAACAACATCGGTACTGCTAAGTTCACGGATGCCTTCTGGTTTGAGGATAGTTGGGACGTTGAGGTTATGCAGCGCGACGATGATAAGAGTTATTATCGTATCATGGATCCGTTCGGAAACTGTCCTTACGCTAGTGAACTCGACGGTTCACAGTCTGAGTATCTTGAACTGCACGTGCTGAAGAAGGGTGATAAGATTGGCGATGTGACTGTATCTGAGTCAGATATCGTTGACTGGTATCGTTTGAGCACTGGTTATGTGCACTCTTCTTATGGCGAGGTGGTCTGGGCACTTAATGCCAAGAACTTCACCAATTACTCCACCATGGACTATTACTCTTATAACAGAGTATCGGCTCGTCTGGAAGACGGTTCTGTAGGTCAGATTCAATTGTCTCCTTATTGGTACATGTTCGGTGTCGGTGGTTGGAACTACCTGGAGGAGCCGACTATCTTCATCAACTTCCCTGGATTTGTTGAGGAATATACTGCTACTCTCGATGACTTTGGCTGGGAACCTGTCTTTGCCGGTGAGTTTACTTCTGCCCAGTTAGGTACGAAGAAGGATGGTGTCATGCTCTATAAGGGTGTGCCCAACGACTCTATCGAGCAGGCTAATCCTGGTTGCTACGATCGCTACGTGGCTAAGGCCGGTGGTACACCTTACGTGATTGAGGCTCCGTATGCTAAGGGTAATGACCTCTACTTTGTTGTGAAGAATAGCAATATTGCTCCACTGGTTGACGGTATTTATGATTTCACCTATCAGAATACAGGTATGACAGCCCTGAACCAGAAGGTATATGCCAACATCCTGGCTAGTTCGAAGTTCGCTGATGATCTGATCAGCCTCGACATCCAGTTCCAGACGAAGCCAGACAGATCTGGTGACTTCATCGACTACGGTACGGCTAATGAGACGCTGGCTAACATCACTTGGAGCGAGGTTGGTACCGGTACCTTCATCTACACCATGTGGTGGGATGGCGGACAGGACGAGGAAGGCAACTATCTGCCGCTCGTTGACCCAGGTTACTCACTCTTCCAGCGTGACGGATCGAACGATACGTTCAAGATTACTGACTGGGGTGCAGGTGTCGATTATATCTTCAAGTGGGATCAGAAGACCAATGTCTGCGCTACTCAGTTGGGCTTCATCGGAGAGTCTCATCCTACATACGGCGAGGTCTATGTGGTTGATGCTTCAACTTATAGCAGCAAGAACTATCCTTACGAGGATTATCCCAGCCAGTATGTTCCTGAGGAGAACACCTTCTACTTCTATAATGCATACGTCGTAGAGGCAGGTTCCTTCGGTGCTGGTCTTGAACTCTTCAAGGTGGATTGGTCGATTGATGGTGCAACTCCTTCAGAGGCTACCACCGCAAGGGCCAAGGCTCTGAAGAAGAGCAAGCGCTTTGCCAACATGAAGCCTAACAAGAACATCAAGGCCGCCAGCCGTTTCGTCGGTAAGAAGGCCAAGGCTCCTAAGTTTGGCAGATCTTTGGGTGCACCGCAGTTTTTTGGTGAACTCATTGCCGAATAACAACTGATAAACTCTAGATAAGGAAGTTGTGCCAAGGGGCAACCTTTAGCACAACTTCCTTTTCTCTGTTAAAACGAAAGATAATCAACTTATGAAGAGAATTCTTACATTACTGTTTTGTGGCCTGACTGTCCTTGGTGCTGCTGCGGGTAATCGCTCAGCGGCTAAGATGCAGGATATTGCCGCCCAGAAGTTGGCTACACTCGGTACTTCTGGTGCTCAAACCCGTTCGGTGGGGGTTGCACGTGTGTTGAATCAGACAGACCTGAGTGTCTATACGGATGGTGAGCATTTTGCCGTTATCAGTAAGGATGACCGTTTTCCCGCTGTACTGGCATATGGTATGGGTAATTTCAAGGCCGACGAACTGAACCCCAGTGTGCAATGGTGGTTGGAGGCTACAGAGCGCGGACTGGCTGAAGCCAAGCGTACCGCCCGCAGTTTCCAGCGCGCAGCGACTTACCAGCCTGTGGCAGAGATACTGACCACGAAGTGGAACCAGTGGTCACCTTATAACAACTATGCCCCCGCATTGAAACTCTACGACGGGCAGAAGGCACCTGCCGGTTGTGTAGCTATCGCTATGGCGCAGGTGATGAACCATCACCAGTATCCTGCTTCGGCCGAGTTCATTGGGTATTACTATCAGGAGGGCGTCTCTGATGAGGCTTATCGGGGCGATGTGAACTCCACCTATTCCTGGCCCTATAAGGACTATTATAATTATTATTATGAAGAGGGCTCTAATGAAGCAATTAAAGTCAGTGGTTCTCTTCGCGAAGGAAACCTGGTGGCTACGCTCTGCCGTGATTGCGCCTATGCCGTCAATATGACTTATACCCGTAGTGGCAGTGGCGCCCAGTCTTATAACCTGGCTCAGAACATGATTGACCACTTTGCCTATTCCAAGGTTGGTTGCCATTTATATGACCGTGCATACTATACATCCGACGAGTGGCATGCTCTGGTCTATAATGAACTCATGATGGGGTATCCGCTTATCTACAGCGGATATGATCCTGCTCCCAATGGTGGCGGTCATGCCTTTATAGCCGATGGTATCGATGCAGAAGGTCTGGTACACGTCAACTGGGGATGGGCCGGTCATTATAACGGCTTCTTCGATATGGATCTGATGAACTGCGGTGAAAATGAGCAATATTCAGATGGTCAGGATGTTGTCGTCGTTCGTCCGGAAGCCCTTGAGGGCGAAGGCTTTGGTTCACTCATCGGTACATACGGACCATTCACGTTAACGTATGACAAGGACAAGAAGGAAATGTCTTTCACTTGGCAGAACTTCTATAATTATAGTGGTAAGAACATCGATGGTAGCGTGGGCTTTGTGTTTGAGCATCTCACACAGCCGGAGAATTCAGATATTTTGGAATTTTTGTCTGAAGAGGACGAGGACCATGTGCTTCCTCCTGGCTATGGTTGGAGCGCAGACAGTTATTCGTTTGTAATAGAAAATGGTGAACTGGCTCCTGGTGATTATCATGTCTATCTCGCTTCCAAGGACACGCATGAGGGGACGTACCAGATGGCACGCATGAAAGGTGGTGCATTCTATTATGTGGAACTGTCTGTCGATGAGCAGGGTGCTATCACTGTCGGTGAGGGCGTCACTACTTCCGAGGATACCGCTATCCATGGTGTCACTGTATCTGATGCTGACCGTCAGCAGAAGGGTATCTATAATCTACAGGGTCATAACCTTGGTACTAATCCCAAGAGTCTCCGCAAGGGCATCTATATCATAGATGGCAAGAAGGTGGCGAAATAATAATTGGCTCTGCATCAGTCTGGTGATGACTGTGCTGCTCATATCCGCTTGTTCGGAGGATGAGGCAGACAGCATCACCCTGACTACTACTGGGACGACTGAACTGTATTCGGTGACGAATCAGAGTGCCGACATCAAGTTCAAGGCGGGCAGTTCGTGGAAAGCGAGTTGTGCGGCTAACTGGCTGACGGTCTCGCCGAAGAGTGGTGAGGCGGGGAACAACATCATTACCGTTGCGACCACAGCCACTAACCGCACGGGTAATTCCCGGGTCACACATCTGACCATCGAGTCGGGCGGTCAGGAGAAGACCGTCGTTGTGAAGCAGCGTGGCGAATATGCCATTTTCGACTCTGACGAACTGAACTACCCTTCGGAGGGGGCTACTTTCAAGGTGGGCTTCCGCACGAACATGGAAAACGGTCAACTGCATCTCTATGCTACCGCCGGCTTGGACGAATGGATTAAGAACACTGATTCTGATGCCCGTACCAGGGCGGTATATACGGGAGAAATCTCTCCTTTGCGCGCCTTGCCGAATGAATCCATAAATCCCCGTGATGGTGCGCTATTCTTTACAATGACGGATAATGCGGGCAATATCTTAGGGCTCGATACCTTGTTTATCTATCAGGAAGGCAGCGATCAGGGATATAAGTCAGTCGATTATTCGGCTGACGGTAAGGTGGAACTGCTGAACAAAGCCACCGAGGGCAAGGGCATCCCCATCGTGCTGATGGGCGACGGTTTTATTGACAAGGAGATTGCCGACAGCACCTATGCCCGCACGATGCAACAGGCGATGGAGAACCTTTTCAGCGAGGAGCCCATTAAGTCGTTGCGCGACTACTTCAATGTCTATCAGGTGACGGCTGTTTCTCCACGGAACCTTTTCGATGGTATCTCATCTACGGCCTTAGGTACGGTGCCCGATCGTCAGACGATGGGAATCGACGTCGATGCCAAGGCGGTGATGAAGTATGTCAAAAAGGTGGAGAAGATCGACTCCATGAACGCCTTGGCGGTGGTCATTCTGAATACCAACCTCAACAGAGGCGTTACCTATATGATGGCCAGTGAATCAAGAGAATACAACTACGCCATCGCCCTCTGTCCTGTCATCGACAGTCTGAAGAGTGAAACGTTCCGTCAGGTGCTGACGCATGAGGCCGTCGGTCATGGCTTTGCCAAACTGGCCGACGAGTATGTGCGCTCTACGGAGGGCTCTGCGACTGACAGCGACATCGAGCGTCTGAAGGAGATGCACGATAAATGGTTGTGGTATATGAATGTCGATTCGGAGAGGGACTCTACGAAGGTTATCTGGACGCAGTTCATCTTCGACCCGGAGTTTGCCAACGAGGAAATCAGTACCTACGAGGGAGGCTATACGTTCTTTAAGGGTGTTTATCGTCCGACGCAGGAGAGCATGATGCGCTCCAACAATGCGCCCTTCAATGCGCCCAGTCGTCAGGCCATCTATAATAAGGTGATGAAGTTAGGACTTGGCAAGACTGCCACTTACGAGGAGTTTGTTGCCTTCGACCAGCAGCATAAGCCTTCGGTATGGACTTATCAGTCACGGACACGAAGTAGCAGTTGGGGAGAATGGTGGCATCCTGCTCCGCCGAGAATTATCTGGCGATAGTCCCTAACGCTTTTGCTGAAAGAAATCTTGCATTAACTGGCGGCACTCCTCCTCGAGTATGCCGCCAGTTATCGTTGCCTTAGGGTGCAAGGCGTGGGGTGCATACTCGTGATAGCCGCGTTTCTCGTCAAGGCAGCCATAGACGATGCGGGGAATTTGTGCCCAGCCGATGGCGCCGGCACACATCACACACGGCTCCACTGTGACATAGAGCGTGCATCCCGTCAGGTACTTGCCGCCCAGAAGGTTGGCTGCAGAGGTGATGGCCTGCATCTCGGCATGAGCCGTCACGTCGCAGAGCGTCTCCGTCAGGTTGTGGGCACGGGCGATGATACGGTCCTTGCATACCACGACTGCCCCGATGGGAATCTCCCCCTCCTTATATGCCAATCGCGCCTCATCCAGCGCCCGCTGCATATAGAATTCGTCTTTTTTCTGTTGATTATCCATGTTCATGGTGCAAAGTTACAAAAAAAGGTTGACTTTAAAAAGCAATTTTGGAGAATTAACGCAGAAAGCACGTAAATAAAAGGCAAGTCGGGGAAAATCGAGGAAGTTCAGTTTTAGGC
>CAJODF010000050.1 GCA_905233555.1 uncultured Prevotella sp.
CTGGTGGCTCAACGTCGGGAGTTCTTTGATAAGCAAATCATAGCAGAATGAGGAAATGAGAACCGTTGCCAGTTCGTAACCCAGTTTTTGCTCAATCCTTGGAACTGCCTTTATTTACAAAAGGTTTGCGATTTCTTCCAAAGATACGAAATAATTATGAATTGTGCATTGTGCATTGTGAATTATTTAGTATATTTGCACCAAAAATCAGACATCTATGCAGGAACTTGAACTGAAAACCACCATCCAAGTCTGTCAGCCGGAAGAACTGACACCCGAGGAGCAGCAATTGCTGCAATCGGCTATCGAAGCCACAGAACGTAGTTACACCCCGTATTCACACTTCCGGGTAGGAGCCGCCGTCAAACTTGACAACGGCATCGAGATCACCGGCAGCAACCAGGAGAATGCCGCCTACCCCTCCGGTCTCTGCGCCGAGCGCACCGCCCTCTTCTATGCAGGGGCACGTTATCCCGAAGCGTCTGTCCTCATGCTGGCCATTGCCGCACGAGGCACCAACGGAGAACTGACGGAAGAACCCACAGGCCCCTGTGGCGGATGCCGCCAAGTCATCCTCGAAAGCGAGACACGGGCGGGTCATCCCATCCGCATCCTGCTCTACGGTCGAAAATATGTCTATGTAATCGACGGCATCCGGGCCCTGATGCCATTATCCTTCTCAGAATTCTAAGCCTCACACTCACCGGTAGCAGCCTAAGCCCTGAGCGGTAGAAAGCGAGTCGAGGTGGAAGTCATAGATCAGGTTTTCCTCATCGATGACCTTGAAGTGCTGCTTGCCCTGAATCGAGTCCTTCGGCGTTTCCCATCGCACATCGACGAAGCGCACGCTGTCCCCTGTATCCACCTTCGGCGTACGCAGGAGCGAATTGATGAACTGGTACTCAAAGGCCGCTATCGTATCCCTCACATTGCCCATCAGCACATCGCTCTCGTAACCCGTCAGGAGAAGACCCTCGCAGCGGAGTTTCAAAAGCGGAATATCCGTGTCGCCCTCGTAGTTGACAAAACGGAGGGCAGCACCACGGTCTGCCGAGAACGGATAGAACTGCGCAATCGTACAGTAGTTGATATCGGCGATGCCACCCACGATGAGCACGCAGTCGTCGAGCGTATTCGTGAACTGACAGTTGGCGATATATATGTTCGAGTTGACAGTCTTCAGGCCGTAACCCTCGGCATTATGGATGATGCAGTTACCCATACCGAGGCGGATATGCTCCTCGTCGATGGCAGCCGAGTCGAGCACCAGGGCATTCTCGGCATTGCGAATCTCCGTATTACTCAGACGGGCGGTCATGGCCGACTGGTAGAGATGGATACCCTTCCACTGACCCGACACACGGTCGTAGGGCAGATAGTCGAACATACGGTCCAGACGGTCGCCCCGCAGCACGCAGTTCTCGATGATCAGATCGCCGTAGCACTCGATGCCCGCCCCGTCGTGGAAGTATAGCGTCGAGTTGCGCAGGTTCAGGCGCCGTCCCTCGGGCACGGTGATACCGCCATAAACGACAAGCGGTGTAGCCGACTCGATGGTCTGCTCACCCTCCACCACGAGGTCGTATATCTTCTGCGCATCCCACGACCAGGCGCGCAGGTTCACCTTCTGCTCCACCCCGCTCTCAAGCCTGAACACCAGATCATCCTCTATCAGTTTCGGTTCAGGCTGGGCCTGCTCGGTCGAAGTGATTTCCACGAATACGAGGATACTGTCGCCCCGACGCACCTCCAGGTCGCTCACCTGCGAACCGAGGGCATTGTCGAGATACGAGCCATCCACGTTTACACGGAAACCCGTCTGGTTCTTCTTGGCCAGCCGCACGCTCTCAAGGCGGATGCCGTCGTCATTATCGTTATGTACCCAGAAGGTGTAGGTAGCCGAGGGGGTCTTGCTGAACACGGTGTCCATCTTCACCGTATCCGTCGAGAAAGTCAGGCGCAGACCACCGGCAGACGAGAAATTATCATCGTCTGTGCATGCCACGAGCAGCGCCAATATCATGAGGAAATAAAAAATCCGTTTCATCTTATCGATAAAACGGACTTTCTGCGGATTTATTGCCTTTTACTTGCCGAAATAACGTTTGAGAAGCCCAGCGAAGCCAGCACCGTGACGGGCCTCGTCCTTAGCCATCTCGTGAACCGTGTCGTGGATGGCATCGAAACCGGCAGCCTTCGCGTTCTTGGCAATACGGAACTTATCCTCGCAAGCACCAGCCTCAGCAGCAGCACGCTTCTCCAGATTCGTCTTCGTATCCCAGACGCACTCGCCCAGCAACTCGGCGAAGCGGGAAGCATGGTCAGCCTCCTCGAAAGCATAGCGCTTGAAGGCCTCAGCGATTTCGGGATAACCCTCGCGGTCGGCCTGACGGGCCATGGCCAGATACATACCAACCTCGCCGCACTCACCGTTGAAGTGGTTGCGCAGGTCCTGAATCATCTCTTCGCTCACGCCCTCGGGCTTGCCGTCGCCTATCTTGTGAACGGTAGCGTAGGTCATGTCAGCATCGTCCTTCAGTTCAGAGAACTTCGAGGCAGGAGCCTTACAGATTGGGCACTTCTCAGGAGCAGCATCGCCTTCGTAGATATATCCACAAACGGCGCAGATAAACTTTTTCTTCATAATCTTCTATTCGTTTAGTTAGTAATTAATTGATCATTCGTTTGCAAATATACGAATAAAGAAGCAAACCACCAAATAATTCGCAGATTTTTTTCGAAACTTACAAATTATTAGTAACTTTGCAGACGAATAACTTTCCTCAACTTAACAAAACCAACATTATGAAGAAAAAGTATCTGGAATTAATTATCGCCCTGTGCATGGTGGTCATCGCCATCGGAGGCTTCACGAAGTGTCAGGAAAGAACCAAGGCAGAGGCTGCAGCTGAAGCACCCGCCGAAGCCACAGCGCCGCAGACGGAACAGCCGACGGAAGCAGCAGCGCAGCAAACGGAACAGCCGACGGAAGCAGTTGCCGACAGCACCGGCAATGCGGAGATGGACGCTTATTTTGAACGCATCTACTTCGACGCCTTAGCCAAGAATGCCGACAAGGGCCTACT
The DNA here is from genome assembly GCA_905233555.1 of uncultured Prevotella sp. GTDB lineage: Bacteria > Bacteroidota > Bacteroidia > Bacteroidales > Bacteroidaceae > Prevotella. The sequence goes on from CAJODF010000050.1 coordinate 3,087, forward strand.
CTATGCCATCGATGCCGAAGGTCAGCGCAGCCCGAAGGCCTTCAAGAACTACGACGATTTCTCGAAGTTCCTCGATGCCAATCCCCAGTATCTCAGGAACCACTTCTCCTACGACGTGCAGGGCCGAGCCTTCAACATGAACGCCAAGGCCACCGCCACCCCGAAGCAAGACTAATCCCCCAGCGCAGAGGTCCAACCCACCTCTGCGCCCTCTCAAGGGCCACTCCAAGGATGCTCATAGGATAATCTATGGATAATCCAAGGATACTCTAAGGATAATCCGAGGATACTCTATGGATACGCTAAGGATACTCCAAGGTTGCTCTAAGGATACTCCAAGGATAAACTGAAAAGTCGTAAACAACATGAATGCGATGCGAATATCGGTCTCTATGTCTTATACAGTAGATATTCAGTAGATATTCAGTAGTTCTTCAGTTTTAGACTGAATATCTACTGAATATGTAGTGAAGAAATACTGAATATGAGTTAGAGAGTCGTAGGAGGATGAGAGAAGGATTGTTGTCGAACGGTTGGAGTGTTGTTAGAGGGGCCTTGGAGTATCCTTGGAGCATCCATAGAGTAACCTATGAGAGAGGTATGAGAAGAGTATGAGAATGGTTAGAGATAGGTCGGAGGAAGTTTGGAGAGAGATTGGAGGAAAATTGGAGAAGAGTTGGAGAAGGATTGGAGATAGATTAGAGATAGATTGGAGATAAGTTTAATTAAAATATAGGAGAATAAGAAGATGAGTAAGAAAGAGAGTAAAGGGATGGGGATGATGATTCCTAGAAAAGTACGTATGGCAGGAACGACCTTTTACCTGAGAAATGGTCAAGTGGTGGGACGTCCTTCTACCATGCATATGAAACATACCTGTACCCTACCGCAATTTTTGCGGCGGCAGAATATGCGGCACACTATTGCGCTGTGGAAGATGCTGAAGGATTGCGAGACGATGTTTACTGAGCGGCGGAATGCTTTTCAGAATTTTGCTTCACTGGCCAATCGGCTGCCGGTGGTGTATGTGAGCCAGGTGATGAATCAGGCGTCTTTTCTGATGCCGGGGATACCGGTGAGCGACGGGATGTTGCCAGAAGTGAAACAGGAGTTGGGCGAGGTGGACGGCGTGCCTGCCCTGCTGACCGATCTGAAGACTTGTGAACCGGAGGACGGTGAGCGGCTGCTGCTCTATACCGCCGTGCAGCAGATCGAGAATGAACTGCCTCGGGTGCGGTTCAGCATGCGCGAGATTACGCGGTTCGACATGACGGTCGCGGATGGGCGCTATGTGTTGAAAGGCGAGGAGTTTGCCGACGGGATGAAGGGCTGGGCACTGGTCCGCGTAGTGTATGACCGCTGTTCGCCGCAGGGGATTGTCACCCGCTGCACGTTGTATGAGCAATATACCACCGAGGAAGCCCTCGAAACGGCCGCTGACAGTTACGGCGGACTGACCAGTTACGATATTCCATGAAAAAAGAACCGCCTCTCCGTTCGGGAGGGGCGGTCTACACCTTATTATATATACGCGCGCGAGAGAATTAACCCACGGCGGCGATCAGTTCGTCGGGGGTGACGAGGGTCTGTTCGCCCGTCTGCATGTTCTTCAGCGTGAGTTTGCCGGCGGCAATCTCGTTCTCACCGGCGAGGGCGACGAAGGGAATCTGCTTGGCGTTGGCGTACGACATCTGCTTTTTCATCTTGGCGGCGTCGGGGAATATCTCGGTGCGTATGCCAGCGGCACGGGCCTGTGCCACGAAGGGCAGACAGTAGGCGGTTTCGCGCTCGCCGAAGTTGATGAAGAGCAACTGGGTGCCGACGACGGCGTCCTTCGGATAGGCATCGAGGGCATTGAGCACGTCGAAGATTCGGTCGATGCCGAACGAGATGCCGACACCTGAGATGCCGGGCATGCCGAAGATACCGGTCAGGTTGTCGTAGCGTCCGCCGCCGAGGATAGAGCCCATCGGCACGTCGAGCGCCTTGACCTCGAAGATGGCGCCGGTGTAGTAGTTCAGTCCTCGGGCCAGGGTCAGGTCGAGTTGGATCTCGTTCTTCAGACCGGCGGTCTTCAGCGCCCCGAGGATATATCGCAGTTCCTCTACCCCACGCATACCGGTCTCGCTGGCGGCGAGCACGGAGGCGATGGTCGCCAGTTTCTCGTCGTTGGTGCCTTCGAGGGTGATGATGGGCTGGAGTTTCTCGATCTGCTCTTCGGTGAGTCCGTCTTCGCGCAGTTCGGCATTCACGTTGTCGAGACCTATCTTGTCGAGTTTGTCGATGGCGACAGTGATATCGACGATCTTGTCGGCGGCGCCGATGACCTCAGCAATACCTGAGAGGATTTTCCTATTGTTAATCTTAATCTGTACGCGCACGCCGAAACGGGTGAAGACGGTATCGACGATCTGCATCAGTTCGACCTCGTTGAGCAGCGAGTCGGAGCCTACGATGTCGCCGTCGAACTGCCAGAACTCGCGGTAACGACCTTTCTGCGGACGGTCGGCGCGCCACACGGGCTGCATCTGATAGCGTTTGAAAGGCAGTTGGAGTTCCTCGCGGTGCATTACGACGTAGCGGGCGAAGGGCACGGTGAGGTCGTAGCGCAGACCCTTCTCGCAGAGTTGGGCTGCCAGGTGAAGGCTGTTGCGCTCGCGGAGTTCGTCGTCGGAAACTTTCGCCAGGAAGTCGCCGGAGTTGAGCACCTTGAAGAGCAGTTTGTCGCCCTCCTCGCCGTACTTGCCCATCAGCGTGCCGAGCGTTTCCATGGCGGGCGTCTCTATCTGCTGAAAGCCGTAGAGTTGATAGACCTGCTTGATGGTGTCGAAGATATAGTTGCGCTTGGCCATCTCCTGCGGGCCGAAGTCGCGCGTTCCCTTTGGAATAGAAGGTTTCTGTGCCATTACTTACGAACGATTGTTTGGTCGCGGTCGGGACCGATGGAGATAATCTTGATGGGCGTCTCGAGTTCCTTTTCGAGGAAGGCGATGTAATCCTTGAAGGCCTTCGGGAACTGGTCTTCGCTGGTAAACTTGGTCATGTCGGTCTTCCAGCCGGGGAGTTCCTGATAGACGGGTTCGATACCCTCTTCGATGTTATAGGGGAAGTCGCGGGTCTCGACACCGTTCACTTTGTAAGCGGTGCAGGCCTTGATGGTGTCGAAGCCGTCGAGCACGTCGCTCTTCATCATGATGAGTTGGGTGACGCCGTTGACCATGATGGAATAGCGCAGGGCGACGAGGTCGATCCAGCCACAGCGGCGCTCACGACCGGTGACGGCACCGTACTCGTGGCCGAGGTCGCGAATCAACTTACCTGTTTCGTCGAAAAGTTCCGTGGGGAACGGTCCTGCGCCGACGCGGGTGCAGTAGGCCTTCATGATGCCGAACACCTCGCCGATCTTGTTGGGACCGATGCCGAGACCAGTACAGGCGCCGGCGCAGATGGTGTTCGAGGAAGTCACGAAGGGATAGGAGCCGAAATCGACGTCGAGCATGGTGCCCTGGGCACCCTCGCAGAGCACCGACTTGCCGCTCTTCAGGATATTGTTGATCTCGTGCTCGGAATCTACAATCTGGAACTGACGCAGATACTCGACGCCTTCGAGCCATTTCTTCTCGACCTCGGTGATGTCGTACTCATAATTGAGTGACTTCAGGATGGCATCGTGGCGGGCCTTTGCCTTGGCATACTTCTCGGGGAAATTCTCGAGGATGTCGCCCACGCGGAGACCGTTGCGGCTCACCTTGTCAGTATAAGTCGGGCCGATGCCCTTACCGGTGGTGCCTACCTTGTTCTTACCCTTCTGTGCCTCGTAGGCAGCATCGAGCACACGGTGCGTCGGCATGATCAGATGCGCCTTCTTCGAGATGTGGAGGCGTGAGTGCAGGTTGTGGCCGCTGGCCTCAAGGGCCTTCGCCTCGTCCATGAACAAGTCGGGTGCCAGAACTACGCCGTTGCCGATGATATTTACCTTGCCACCCTGGAAGATACCCGATGGGATGGAACGGAGCACATACTTCTGGCCCTCGAACTCAAGCGTGTGGCCTGCATTTGGGCCGCCCTGGAAACGGGCAATCACATCATACTTGGGGGTCAGCACATCGACCACCTTACCTTTTCCTTCATCGCCCCACTGCAATCCGAGCAGGACGTCAACTTTTCCTGTGTTCATATCTAATCTGTTGTTTGTATTTTCTTATGACCCTTGTTTTTCTGGCGCGTCATCTTGCCCTGACAGGTACTGCAGACGCCATAGATATAGAGTGTGAATCCGTCCTTGCGGAACCGCTTCAGATGGGTTTCATCGATGGCGGCAGATATCATGTCGGCCTTCACTTCGGTCACCTTGCCGCAGATCGTGCAGATCTGGTGGCAGTGGCTCGTATTGTCGTAACACGCCTCATAGACCGTCGAGCCCTGAAAGCGGTGACGGATGACGAGACGGAGTTGCATAAAGAGATTCAGGGTGTTGTAGAGCGTGGCACGGCTGACAGGGAAACTGTAGTCGCGAATCAGTTTGTCGCTCAGTTCTTCAAGCGTAAAGTGTCCGTGGATATTGTAGATGGCTTTGAGGATCGTGTAGCGCTCGGGGGTCTTGCGATGATTGTTCATCTCAAGGTAATTATCCAGAATGCGGAGCACGTTTTTCCACACGTCAATCTTTATCATGCCATCTCTGTTTCAAGAAAACCATGCAAAGGTACGACTTTTCAGGGAGAAAAGCGCAAGATAATTTATAAAATTTCTAAATTGATGCTTTTTAATGCGCTTTTGGCGATGCGCTCATAGACGAGTCCCAGTTCAGCAAAGTGCTGGACTGCCGATAGGGCTGCCTTGCGCACCATCAGGCTGTTGCCTTGCAGGGCTGCAAGGGCTTGGTCGATGAATTCATTGATGCCCCGTTCGTTGGGTTCCTGCTTGTTGATGAACAGACGCGAGAGGATGTGGAAACCGCAAAGTTGGTAGAGAGGCTTGTCGTAAGCCATCCACGTGTAGGCTTTCGCCGGGGCGTACGGCAGGTACTGGAACAGATTAAAGGCTGCCTGTTCGGCGATCTCCTGCGTGGTAATCTGTTCCATCCAGATGTCGATGACCTCGGGGAGCACCTCGTTGGGCGGCATGATCATCGTGGCGAGGATCTTGCATTCGCGGACGTTCTCCTTGAACAGGGCGATGGCGAGGTCGTAATTGGGGCCGAGTTCGTCGGCTTTCTCACGGAGGCGCGGCAGAGTGGCGCCCCAGTTGAGTTTGTAGTCAGCACCCTTGTCGCGCATCGATTTGGCCACCGCCCCGTCCATCATCTGACGGAACGACTGTTTGATTTCCTTTACCTGTTGGTCTGTTGTCATATCAATGTACCGTATTCAGAACTATAGCGTAGCATCTGGTGGGCGTAACTCTCACCGTAATAGACCTGGATATCGCAGATCTGGCCGTCCTTATCGTGTACGGGCAGCAGTTGTGGATTGATGAAGCCCTTGTAGGGGGCCAGGTTCAGGCGCTTGTAGCGCTCCAGCACTTCGGCGTGGAGTTCGGGATCAACCTTTACGGCATAGCGCTCCACCAATTGGCGTGCCGCCTCGAAGTCACCTTCGCTCTTGATGCGTTGCACTTCGGCCAGCAGTCGGGCGATGAGGGTGCGCAAGGCTGCATAGTCGGTAATCTCGACATAGGTCTTTCCCTCCCGCTTCAGCAGTCGGATGGCATTGCCGTTTTCGTAGCACCAATGGGCGATAAGGGCCCGGTTGCGCATGTGGGCTTCCTCAATCTGATGTCCTGGGGTGATGCGGATGAGTTGGGTCATCAGACCGTTCATCATATAGGTATAGTACTGCGACTTATAGGCTTCGGTATCGGGAGTCAGGCCCAGTTCCACGAGTTTTTCATCGGCCATGTAGTAAAGGCCGAAGAGGTCAGCCCTCGCCTCCTCTATCGTATTGCCATAGGCCTTCAGCGCATCGGGATCGACACCTGGCAGCAGTTGTCCGCTGCCGTGCCCGAGACATTCGTGGAGGTCGGTATGCAGGTCGTCGCAGACGTCGCCGTATTTCTCTATCAGACGCAGTGTGTCCTTGTCGATGACAAACTCTTCCTTGAAACCGTTGCCGTGGGCCGCCTTGTTGTAGGCGTCGGTGATATTGCTGATGGTGATGCTCTTGCTACCATACTGCGCCCTAATCCAGTCGGCATTGGGCAGATTGATGCCGATGGCCGTCGAGGGATATTCCTCGCCGCCGAGCATGGCGGCACAGATGACATTGGCCGATACACCCTTGACGACAGGTTTGCGGAAACGGGCATCGACCGGCGAATGATCCTCGAACCACTGGGCATTGCGCGAGATGGTCTGGGTGCGATGGGTGGCCTCCTCGTCGATATACTCCACGAGTGCTTCCCACGTGCCTTTCAGTCCTAGCGGATCGCCATAGACTTCGATGAAGCCGTTGATGAAATCGATGGCAGCATCGTGCTCGCCCACCCATTCAATACAATATTTATTGAACACATCCAAATCGCCTGACTGGTAATACTTTATCAGCAGACTGACGATGTGTTTCTGACGGTCATTCTCTGCTACGTTGAGGGCCTTCTCAAGCCAATAGACGATGTGTCGGATGGCATTGGCATACAGACCTTCGGACGACCAGACGCACTCCTTCACAATGCCGTTTTCCTTTATGAGCGTAGAGTTCAAACCGTACGACGGCGCCTCATCTCCGTCATGCTCCTGCTTCATCCGGGCATAGAAATCCTCTACCTCTTTCTGGGTGACGCCCTCGTAGAAATGGCAGGCTGATGTTGCCACCAGATCTTCACCGTCGGCCTTGTTGACTCGCTTAAGAAGGACACGCTCATCAAAGATGACGGGAAACAACTCGTCGCAGAATTGTTTCAGGGTCTCCCCTTCCCTCAGCGGCAGGCGACGCACATCTACCTGACTGAGCACACGCATCAGATAATCGCTGCTGAATCCCGGCTCGAACTTCTCGCATCCATAGTGGTGGTGGATGCCGTTCGAGAACCAGATGCGCTTCAGATAGACCTCCAAGGCCTTGAACTCCTCCGTGCCATGATCGACAGAGAGGTCAGTGTAGATGACCTCCAGCATCTTGCGGATGCGGAGATTGTATTTCCCGTATTGGTCGAAGGTGATATCTCTGCCAAAAAGAGTCGCTTTGGCAAGATAATATATTAATATCTTCTGCCGAAGCGACAATTTTTCGAATCCATTCAGTCGATAGCGGAGCAGTTGCAAATCTGCGAACCGCTCGCTCTGATAGTTAAAGTCCACGAAGCCTTCCTCCTTACTCTTTTCTACGCCTTCTTCCCTTTTCCTTTACCAAAGAAGGGTGTTGAGAAAGGTGCCTCAAACGGTATTCACGTGGCGTCACACCCATCAGCTTGTAGAACGAAGCGTAAAACGACTGGCGGTTGGAGAAACCAACCATGTCGCTCACCTCCTCCATACGGAGATCCTGGTAACGCTTGTCCACAAGAATGGACATGGCCTCGTCAATACGATACTTGTTGACGAACGAAGTGTAGTTCATGTGAAAACGGACATTCACCACAGCAGAGATATAACGCGTGTTCGTACCGAGATCCTCAGCCAGTTTCTTGGCCGAATAATCCTTGTCGCGATACTTCTTCTGCATGACGATGATGTTCATGATCTTCTCCTGCATCTCATCCATCAAGCGGGGGCTTACCAAACTGCGATAGGCAGCCTCCTTTTCCTTTTTTTCTGTAATGTTGTACTTACCCATAATACTTGAATGGTTCAAGTTGATTCCAAATTTTCTGCAAATATACAAAAAAATTCCATAAATGGTACTTTTATTTACGTATTTTTGCAAAAAAAATTGTATTTTTGCCCAAAATTTCCTTTTTATGGATAAAATTGACATATTAAAGCACTTTTTCGGGTACAATTCCTTCAGACAGAACCAAGAGGCGATCATCGACCAGACCATCTCTGGGGGTGACTCGCTGGTGCTCATGCCGACAGGTGGCGGGAAAAGCCTTTGTTACCAAATACCAGCACTTTACCTTCCCGGAACGGCTATTGTCATATCACCTTTGATCAGTCTGATGAAAGACCAAGTCGAGGCGTTGCGTGCCAACGGAATTGAGGCGGAAGCCCTGAACAGCGGCAATGACATGAATGCTGACACAATCATCCGAAGAAAATGCCTTTCAGGACAATTAAAATTACTCTATATCTCGCCCGAAAAACTGTTGTCGGAAACCGACTATCTCCTCAAGCATATCAATATCTCGCTCTTTGCCATCGACGAAGCCCACTGCATCAGCCAGTGGGGACACGATTTCCGTCCCGAATACACCCAGTTGGGCACGCTTCGTGAACTGTTCCCGAAAGTCCCCGTCATGGCCCTGACGGCAACGGCAGACAAGATTACACGACAGGACATCATCCGTCAGTTGCATCTTGAGAATGCCAAGGAGTTTGTGTCGAGTTTTGACCGTCCCAATCTGGCATTGTCGGTCAAACGTGGCTATAAGGGGCCGGAAAAGATGCGGTTCATCCTCAACTTCATCAAGGCAAGACCCTTCGAGGCCGGCATCATCTATTGCCTGAGTCGTAAAACGACAGAGAAGGTGGCAGCCGACCTAAGGGCTAAGGGCATCCTTGCAGGCGCCTACCATGCGGGTATGACGACCCAAGAACGCAACAAAACTCAGGAAGCCTTTAAGAACGACCAGTTACTGGTAGTCTGTGCCACCATTGCCTTCGGAATGGGTATCGACAAGAGCAATGTGCGATGGATTATCCATTACAATATGCCAAAAAGTATTGAAAATTTCTACCAAGAAATCGGACGTGCCGGCAGAGATGGAGCCCCCTCGGAGACTATCCTGTTCTACTCGCTTGCCGACATTATACAACTGACCGAATTTGCCAAGCAAAGCGGACAACAGGAGATCAATATGGACAAACTGCACCGTATGCAGGAATATGCGGAAGCGAGTGTCTGCAGACGACGCATCTTGCTGAACTACTTTGGCGAGCAGACAGATCACGACTGCAACAATTGCGACATCTGCGAGAATCCTCCCAAACGGTTCGACGGCACCCGTTATGTGCAGATGGCCCTGAGTGCTATCAAGCGGACGGACGAGCAGATACGCATCTCCACCGTCATTGAGATCCTGAAAGGAATGAAGTCACCTTCGGTGATGAAAAAAGCATACAATACACTCAAGACGTTCGGCGTCGGTAAAGACATCCCTACAAACGACTGGCAAGATTATCTCCTTCAAATGCTTCAGATGGGTTTCATTGAGATCGCCTACGATCAGGACAACGTGATCAAGATCACCAGCAGTGGAAATGATGTCCTTTATGGCAAGAAGACGGCAGAACTATCTGTCATCGACCGTCAGACCAAGGAAGAGTCCAAGAAGAAGCCCAAACTGCATCTTGAGATTCCATCAATCACGATTCCCGGACTTCCTCCGACTACCGGCATTGAAGACCCGAAACTTTTCGAGGCGCTGAGAAACCTCAGGATGCAATGTGCGAATGAAGAAGGATTCCCACCCTACATCGTTTTCAGCGACAAAGTGCTCCATTCTTTAGCCACCATCAAGCCTACGACCCTTGAGCAGTTCGGCTTCGTATCGGGCATCGGAGAGCACAAAAAACAGAAGTACGGCGCCCGTTTTGTCGCACTTATCCAGAAGTATGTCTAAGGGCAAGATTGACTGTAAAAATTGATAAAAAGATAAAAAATCGAGCAAATTCTGTCACTTTTTGCAAAAATACGGCCCAAAAGACTCGGTAATCGCCGTTTTTTTCGTATCTTTGCAAAGTAAAATCATAAGAGATGGCAAAGAAAAAGATTCTTTTTATCAATCAGGAAATTGCTCCTTACGTTCCAGACACCCTCATGTCGCTCATGGGTAGAGACATCCCTCAGGCCATTCAAGAGAAGGGTTATGAAATCCGTATCTTCATGCCGGAATGGGGAAACATCAATGAGCGCCGAGGCCAACTCCACGAAGTTCAGCGACTTTCGGGAATGAATCTTATTATTGATGATACAGACCACCCGCTGATCATCAAGGTGGCTTCTATCCCGACTGCAAAGATACAAGTCTATTTCATCGACAACGATGATTATTTCAATAAGCGGTTGATGGAGAGGGATGCTCAGGGAGAGGACTATTCCGACAATGGTGAGAGAGCCATCTTCTTTACACGTGGTGTCCTGGAGACCGTCAAGAAATTGCGCTGGGTGCCGGATATCATCCACTGCCAAGGCTGGATGAGTGCTGTAGTGCCCTTCTATATTAAGACCGCCTATCACGACGAGCCTTCGTTCACCAATACAAAAGTCGTCACCTCGCTCTTCGGCAAGAGCCTGACTAAGGGTATGGGCGATAATTTCAAGCGTTGCCTGGAGTTCCGTGATGCAACCACAGAATTGTTGGCGCCCTACAAGGACGATTTTGACTTTGATGAACTTGGCAAGTTGGCCATCGACTACAGCGATGGTATCATCCATGCCGACGAGGCTGTCAATAAGGATTTGCTGGACTATACCACAGAAAAAGAAATACCTATTCTGAAATACAAGAACGAGAGCTTTGCGGATGACATTGAGGACTTCTACAATCAGATTGCCCCCGACGATACTTCCGACGAAGAGGAAGATTAAAAAAGAAACAGAAACACGACAATGAAATTCAAGTTTGTAACAGCGATTGCACTTTGCGCAATGGCGTTTATTTCTTGCGATGAAGATACAGCAAACATCGGAAACTCCCTGACGAGTGAGAATGACAAACTGATTACAACGACTCACGATTTCGATGTTCTGACACAATCCGTAGCCGTTGACTCCGTCTTTTCCCGTGAGCGACAAGGCTACTTCGGACTAGTGAAAGATCCTGAAACCAATGCCTTCGTGAAAAGCGAATTCACCACTCAGTTTAATATGATGGAGAGTGTGGACGACTGGCTGCCAACTCTTGAGGAGATTGCCAAAGATAAGGATGGTTATGTCGTTGCCGATTCATGCCTCATAAGAATCATCCTCGACGTCCGCTCCAGTTATGGCGACTCGCTGGCATCCATGAAACTGAGAGTATCGGAGTTGGACAGGCCTATTAACAGTGACCTGATGCACTATACGAACTTCGATCCGAAGGCGATGGGCTATATCCGTCAGGGTGGTCTGCGATACGAGAAGATGTTCTCTTTGAGAGACCTGACCTTAAGCGATAGTGTCAGATATCTCACGGACGCAAATCTGCACCGTAATACATCGACCACGAATGACAACGGTTATTATGACGAGATTAACGTGTCGCTAAACGATCCTTATACCGATAAGGACGGTGTGACATACAACAACTACGGTACGTATATCCTGCAAAAGTATTATGAGCACCCCGAATACTTCAAAAACTCCTATAATTTCATCCATAACGTCTGTCCGGGCTTACATTTCGAGACGGTTGACGGCACGGGGGTGATGGCAAGGATCATGGAGATGGATATGTTTGTATTCTATAGTGCCCGCTATCTCGATGATACGGAGGATGGGGATGATTACAACACCTTCCTTCTGATGACTTCTACAGAAGAAGTGGTGCAGACGACTAAAGTGACGAACGATAAAGCTGCTATCAACCGTTTGGTGGAAGACAACAGTTGCACCTATCTGAAGACACCTGCTGGTATCTTCACAGAAGTGACCTTCCCTGTCGATGAGATCAGCACAAGCCATCCGACAGACTCCCTGCTTTCGGCTAAAATCCTCTTCCAACGCCAGAACAACCAGTATGACGCATCAGCATTATCCTTTAGTGTACCCGATAAACTGATGCTGATTGAGAAAGACAGTCTGGATACATTCTTCAAGAACAGAATGACCGCCAATAACCTGTTCGCCTATCAGGTGTCGTTGGATAAGAATGCCTATACATTCAGCAACATATCCAACCTCATCACTCGGATGCACCAGGCGAAGGAAAAAGGCTTGAAGAATGACCCCAACTGGACAGCCCATCATCCCAACTGGAACAAGGCGATGCTTGTACCTGTAGAGATCGTCACCATCAAGTCATCTTCATCCACCATATACGGTACACAGAGTTACGAGACCCCGATTGCTACAGAAAACAAGTTGGGACTTACGAGTACCCGACTGGTCAAGGGTACTGCCGATCAGCCGATTAAGATTCAAGTGATTTACGCTAAATTCAACAATTGATGGCAGACGGTTATCTGGAGAAACATCATGAGGACTATGAGGCACGCAAGGCCGTATGGCTCCGAAAAAAGAAACATCTGCCCAAGGGCAAGAGAGAAATAGAGCGACCCGATGATTGGTCGCTCTAATTTTTATCCGATAATATTGAACTTCGCGAATTTCAGCAGCAACTGCTTTGTACCCGTGTTCCTAAACTCCACAGTGGCTTTGGTGTTCTCGCCCGTACCCTCAATCTTCCTGACTTCGTCGATTTTTGTCAATTAAAATTTTGACATCTGATTATCAGTATGTTATAAAATGTTTTTCGGGTGATTTGGGTGACGCGCGGATTTT
>CAJODF010000051.1 GCA_905233555.1 uncultured Prevotella sp.
AATCCGCGCGTCACCCAAATCACCCGAAAAACATTTTATAACATACTGATAATCAGATGTCAAAATTTTAATTGACAAAAATCGACGAAGTCAGGAAAAAACGAATACTTCGTGGACGGCACTCTCATTTGTACCCGATGGACCGACCCTGTAAACTATCCCGGACAGGAGTTGCGTGAATGGTGGGAAATCACAAGTATTGAGAATGGCGTGATGACATGGAAGGCCCTGCGCGAAAAGGAGGACGGCACTACCTACGTCGTCACCTTCACAATGCAACGGGTTGAGGAGGACTGACTAGGCCTGAACACAGAGGGACGGTACTATTCAAAATCCATTAGCGGACGGTGGTGAAGGGTTCGTTGAGGGTGAAGGTCTTCTCGTACCCCTTTGTCTTTATGGTGTAGGTGTTGCCAAGTTTGAAGGCTGGGTTGCCGACGAGACTGGCGCTGCGACGCAGGGAGTAGGGGATGGTGACGGTATCGATCAACTTGCCGTCGGCGTCGTAGATACTGACGGGTTCATTCTTGACGATGTTGAGGCCGATGAGCAGGGCTGTGGGTTGCTTGGCGTTCTCGTTGGAGGGTACGGAGGGCATTTCGCCCATGCCTCCGCCGACGGTGAAGATGGTGCCGCCCTCAATGACGAGCGGGGCAAAGTCGCAGTCAAGTCCTTCCTCGGGCGAGCCTACCTGGCTCCAGGCATAGACGGTGCCGCCGCGGATGATGATGGCGGGGTCGGTATCCTGATTGTTGTTGCCGCCAAAGGCCATGAAGAATCCGCCCTTGGGATTGGAATCGACGGCATCGTTGGAGGAACTCCGGGCAATGACGTTGGCGCCGTTGAACTCGATGGTGGCATTGGCGTTGATGGCATCGTCGGTGGTGAATACATCGACATTACCGCCGTTGAAGACGATACCTTCCTTGCCCTCAATGCCCTCGGCGCCGGCAGTAGAGGTGCGGACGGTCACGTTGCCGCTGTTGATGATGATTTTGCCTTTCGAGGCGATGCCTTTGGTGGAAGAAACATATTTGTGCTTTCCGGCAAAACCGCCTCCGAAGCCTCCGAAGTCTTCGTCAGTACTGTCGTTTTCCTCGGGACGCATGCCGCCGAAACCAGGGAAGCCTCCACCCGGAAAACCTCCTCCGAAGTCAGGCATTCCACCGCCCGGGAAGCCTCCGCCGAAGTCAGGTCTTGGGAAGTCACCGCGACGTGTGCTGTCGTTTCCGAAGGGTGGGAAACCGCCGCCCGGGAAACCTCCGCCGAAATCAGGCATTCCGCCGCCGAAGCCGAAAGGCTTCTCGCCGAGGTTGTCGCCTGAGGTCGTGACGTTGAGCGTCAGGTCTTCGATGGTGATATCCTTCTTGGTCTTGATGCCGCGGCAGCCGTCACCGGTGGCGACGACGTTGAGCGTGCCTTTGCCTGAAAACAGCAGTTTGTCTTTCGACCAGATGGTGGCAGCCTTGTGGTTGGCCGTATCGTTGCAGGCGGTGATGGTGAGCGTGTTTTCCGTACCCTTGGCAGCCACGATCTCCACCTTCTTCTTGTTCTTCAGGTCGAGCGGGGCTCCCTCCTGGCTGGTCAGCGCCAGGCCGTCGAGCGTGACCTTTGCCTTGCCGGCGGTCTTCAGGACGAGTTGTCCGTCATCGCTTTTTCCCGTCAGCCGCAGAGTGAGTTTATGGTCTTTGTACAGACTCTCGATATTCACCCGTGCACCATCGACAGTCACGTTGACGCTGTCCTTTGTCTGTTGCTGAACTTTTGCCGTCGCGCCGTTATAGCGGATAGTGATATCTTCCGCCTGGCACACACCAACCATCATCAAGATGGGTATCAATAAGAGATTTCTTTTCATGTTTAGAAATTCTTCCTGACGCCCTGCCACTCGGGGAACTTCATCTTCAGATATTCGTCGTCGAGGAAGAGGGCGGACTGACCTACCTGGCCCTTCAACTGCCAGTCGAGCCATTTGACAACGGCCTTGGCATAGTTGCCGCCATATTTCTCATAATAAGTGCCGCTGTGGCCGTCCTTCGAGTTGAGCATCACCACGGGGATATTGTCGGCGATGCGCTCGTAGTCCTTCTGAGCATTGCCGTAGGCGATATCAGCAGGACCGCCGATCATATAGAACATCGGGGTGTGGAGGTTCTTCAGGTTCTCCTTAGTGGTTCCCATCATCTCCATATCGCCGATACCGGAGTTCAGCATGACGCAGGTCTTTATACGGGGGTCGTAGGCCACGCCCAACACCTGGGCACCGCCGCACGACTGACCCATCGCTGCCACGTGGTCGAGGGCGAGGCAATGGTAATATTCCGAGCCTTGCTTGGCGTTCTGCTCCGTCAACCAGTCGAGCACCTCGAGCAGCATCTTGGGATAAGTGCTGAACTGCGGGGCGGCTGGAGCCTGCTGCTTCTTGTTCTTCTTGGCCTTCTTGGCGGCTTCCTCGCGCTGGCGGGCTTGTTCCTCCTGCTGGGCTTTCTTTTCCTCAGCGGTCATCGGCAGGATTTTTTCGCCGTTGGCCATGATGACATCACCTTTGGTTTCGGGATAAGCCGACCTGAGCACACCCTTCCATTGCGCCATCACATCTGCCTCGTCGTAGGGGCCGATAGCGGCAGCCACATAGCCGTAGGAGGCAACCTCGCTCAACAGCAGGCGCATCTCCACGTTGTTGTTGAAACAAGCACCGTTGGCATAGACGATGACGGGCAGGGCACCCTGCTTAGCCACGACTTCTTTCAGGTTCTGAGGGCGATAGACCGTAAAGCCAGGACAGGAGGCATCGCCCACCACTTCGGACTTGAACGGACCCGTGCCGCCTTCTTCTACTACTTGCTTTTGAGTTGTCTGGGCATTCAGCAGCCCTACGCTTGCGACAAACATCATCGCTGTCATTAATACTTTCTTCATAATCACATTTGTTTTTCTATTCGCCTGCAAATATACGGCCTTTTTCTGAGATTTCCAAATAAATGGAAGAAAATTGCACAGAAAAGGGGAAAGGCGAGGAAGAAAACAAAGAGAAGAAACAATAATGCGGAGGGGGGAGTTGCGTGTGAGGTGTGAGGTGTCTTGAGTGAGGCGAAGGTGGTCTGGTACTTCAGCATGCGGTCGATATAAGCATCGACCACCGTCCAGTTCTCAGCCTCGATCTCGGCGATGAGACGGGGGAAGACCTCGTGGATATATTTCTGGTGCTCGGAGTCGATGTCGGCGGGCAACCGGTCTTCGGCGGCGTGCCAAGTGATGGCGTTCGTCGTGGCGTGGGGGAAGATGCACAACGACTCCCAGCCGCCATAGTTGAAGATGTAGGTACAGAACGATTGGGCGGCGGTGAGACTGTCTGTCGTGACGAACATGCTACGACGGATGAAATTGTTGAGCGACTGGACGGTACCCGTATTGTCGCGCACCAGCAGTTGGCAGAAATGGGCGGCCGTAGCCTGGGGGAGTGTGCTGAGCGATTGGGGTTCAGCAGCACGCCCGACCAAGACTACAGTCGCAATAAAGAGTATGGAACAGAATCTACGCATCAGATGGACTCGATGAATCGGATGATGGCATCACGATCGGTCTTCGGGAGATAGAAGAACTTCTCGGTGGCGCGGTAGCCATCCGACTGCTTCGAGTAGGCATGCCACATGATGGCCTCCAGGACGGTACGGGCGCGACAGTCGTGCAGACGGTCGTCGGAACCCGTCAACTGGCGGCTCAGTCCGCGGCCCCAGAGTGGGGTAGTGCGGCACCAGCCCGTGCGGATATCGTTCTTCATGAACAACCGGTGCTGTACCATATCGGTATAGGGCCAGATGGTCTGGTTGGGATACTTCGGCAGCATCTTGCTCGCGTCCTTGCCGATACTCTGGGCGTAAGCCTTCGTCGCGGCATCGACCCACATATCGTCGGAACCAGTCTTCCAAGAGGGACGGTGGCACTGGGCACAGCCGATCTCGGTGAAGAGTTGCTTGCCGCGCTGCACATCGGCCTCGTTCAGGTTACGGGCGGCAGGCACGGCCAGTCCGCGATGCCACACCATGAACTGATAGTACTGCTTGTCGGTCATCTCGTCCTTGCCGTTGTAGGGGGCGCCGTTGAAGAGATACTTGTCGAAGGTCTCTTTCTTGGCAACCGACGAACAACTCAGAATCTCGTTTACACGCTCGGCGATACCTGCGTCGGTGCCGTCGGCATAGTAAGGATGCAGGATGCTCGACTCGTCGGCACCATGCTGTTTGATGTAGGCGATGACCTCAGCATCCTCGCTCTGTGCCTTTGCCCAGGCGGGGGTAGTGTAGAGCCAGTGGCGGTCGCTGCGGGTGACGTTGGTGATGTTCCAGATGGCATTGGCGCCGGCGCCGTCCTGGAGCGTGCCACGGGTCATGGCATAGGTGAAGCGCTTCAGCGGACCGCGGTCGCCGTGGAACGTACCCGTGTCATTGTAGCCTGCGGAGTAGTAGGCAGAGGCCTTGAAAGCACCCGTCTCCTTATCCCACATGGCGGGATTCAGTTCGACGTATTTCGATTCTGCCAGCCATTGTGCCTCGATATCCTCGTCGCTGATGGCATCGAGCAGTCCCGTGCCATAGACACCGATGGTCGATTCCAGGCGCACGTCGTAGTTCTCGGGTTTGGGATTGGTGTTGAAGGCCGACTGCGGGATGCGCACCTCGGGATAGATGAGTGCATACTTCTCGCCGTCCTCAAACTGCATGGGCAGGCCGCTCTCCATCGCCGTCACCTGCTTCCACTCAATCTGAATCTGGTCTTCGTCGATCGGTGCCTTGAAGGGCGACATGGCCTGCGTCTGCGGCATACCAGTCACCTCGGAGATGTAGGCGTTGTTGTCGGGGTGATAGATGACCAGCAGATAGCCGTTGCCGATGGTGTTGGCACGATACTCGGTCTGGCGCTTGCCGTGACCGTATGAGGGGTGACAGGCGATACATGAGTTACGCACCCAGGCAGGCCCCAAGCCCTTACGGGGCTCCTGCTCGAAGGTGTAGAGTTTCTCGAAGAAGCCCTCACCTACGACGAAGTCTTCTTCCATACTGGCCAGATCCGTCACAGCCGGAGCGGGAGCCGAGTAACTGGCCTTCTCCGTAGTTCCCAACTGTCCGCCAGGATACCACTCCTCGGCGGTGAAGTTGCCTGTAGCCTTGCCAAAAGTCTGTTCTTCTGGCGTCAACGGCCCTAATTGCGTCAGGTCGTTATCGTCGGAACATGCTGACAACACGGGTGCTGCCAGCATGCTCACGAAAAATAGTCGTGATAATTTGTTCATAGATAATGTATGTTAATGTTACTCTTCTGTTTCCCAGTCCTCGTCATCCTCGAAGTTGATGTTCCAGATGGTGCAGCAGTACTTCACGAAGGGCGACGGCATGTTGCTGATGCCCTCGATGGCAGAGACGTAGGCCGTCTCCACGTTCTGGTTGACAGCCTCGCTCTTGACGCTGGCAAAGAAGGTGTGGAAACTATATGTGTTGGCGGTTTTATTGGTAGAACCCAGCCATACGTTGCGGATGGAGCGGATGTTGTCGCGGAAGTCGGTGATGGAGTTGTAACTGTAAGGCGACTCCACGTAAGACACATCGCCGGCGGAGAAAGGATTGGCAATCTTGGCCGTACCCACCTCGTTGGCAATAGCCACGCACGAACCCTCGTCGTCGCTCAATACCTGGGCGATGGCTGATTTCAGACTGGCAAAAGAACTGTTCGAGCCGCTGATGCCGGCCTTTGTCAGATTCTCGGCATAGGACAGGCCTTTCTCGGTCTGATAGTCCAGACCGGCAGCCTTTACGACAGCGAGACGACTGCTGTTGGCACCGCCGTCCCAGGCGCATTGCAACTGGAAGCAACGCTCCTTCAGCAGTTTGCAGATGGTCTGGGCATATGCCAGTTCCTGAGCGCCGCTGATGTTCTCGAAGTTCTTGTAGGTATCGTTGCCCTGCAACTCAGCCACCTTACGAGGCTGACCGTCGCGGAAGAGGATGAACTCCAGGGCGTGGAAACCCAGGATGGTGGCATCCTCGAGCATCTCGTCGTCCATGCCGTTGTTGAAGTAACTCAGCAGCAGCGAGCGGTTCAGGGGCCATGAGTCGATGGTAGGATCGACGTCGAAGTCGCTGGCAGCACCCATGAGGAAAGCCTCCGACTGTTCCCAGTACTTACGGGCCTGCTTGAAGTCGTCGCAGGCGCTGTTGATCTGCGTCTGGGTGATGGTGCTGACGGTCAGGCCGTTGAGAGTATTCTCCAGAGCCTCGGTCTCGTCGGCCAGTTTGGTGTAGGTGGGTACAATTACGTTGCTCACCAGATTCTCCAATACCTTGCGCAGATATGATTCCTGAGCCTCCGTGAGTTTGGAAGAGGCAATGGCAGCATTGGCGGCCTCGAGTTGGCCAACCAGACCGATACAACCATCAATGGCGGCCTGTCCGAATGCCTTGTTGGAATAGTTGGCTGCCGTGGTGTTTGCAGGATAACTGTCTTGATCGACAATAGGAGTGGTGGTGACGATGTCAAACGAATTGTTTTCGTTGCCACCGTTGTCATCGCTGTCGCTGCTGCAGGCAGCGAACGTCATTACGCCCATCATCAGGGCCAAAGAGTAGAAAATCTTTTTCATTTGTTCTTTTTTATTTGGTTTATTTTTGATGTTTCACATCGAGCCCGCTCACACTCGACAATGCTCAAATGCGATTTGGCATTGTTCTCGCTTAATCGCGGCCTTTACTTTTTTACCTTTACAAGAAGAATCCTTCGTAGGCCACGCCGATACTTACCGAGGGCTCGTCGTTATACAGGCTCTTCAGGAACCGTTTGGAGTATTCACCCTTGATGACGATCTGACGGATGGGGTGGTAGTTGATGCCGACAGCCATCCGCTTCACGGCCGTGTAGTCGTAACTCACGCCGTTCGTATTGCTGGCGTATGGGTTGTATGCCTCATAACGTCCGATGATATAGAGACGTTCCCCTTTCTGGCGCAGACTTTGTATCTGCGAGAAGATATTATAACCAGCCTCGATGCCGATGGCATATGCGTTGCTGCTGACAAAGGCCGAGTGCTTGTAAGGCGACTTGGAGTTCAGACGGTTATACATGTATTTCAGTTCGCCGGCATCACCCAGATAGCCGTAGTCGGCCTGTCCGCGAACAATCCAGTTGTGGGCGTTATAGGTGAAATCGACAGCCCCGATGGCCACCTTTCCTTTATAGGTTGCACCAGCGCCGTTGGCATCGTTGGGATAGGTGTTGCCGATGCTGTGACCATAGTAGCCGCTCAGTCCAATGCGCAAGCCGGGTACGGAATAATTGTCGATGCGCAAGGCTGCCCCATATTTGTTGGCGACATCGAACTCCATCGGCGACTTATGTCCCTTGTGAATCCATCCCACATTCGTAAACTGGTCGGCATTCAGACCGGCCAGGAATTGGGCCTCGTAGCGGAAGTCCTTGTAGCGACCCCAGAACGACACACCCGTCTGGTGCCATGTCGATGGCATGATGGTGTTTTCTCCTTCAGGACGATAGACGGTGAAGTAACTCAATGGTTCGTGGTGGGCATTGTTCAGACCGACAGGTACGACGATATGTCCGGCACGGATGTTAGCCCAGGGAGCGAATGACTTCTGAAGCCAGAACTGTTCCAGTTCGACCTCGCCGCCCTTCTCGGTCTCCTGTTCCCATTCGCCGCCTTCCTCGTCTTCTTTCTCGTAGGCGATACCGGCACCGCCGTGTTCGAACTCAATCTCAGTACCAAACGACCAGCCCTTGCCGAAGTCATACCCAAGATAGATGACGGCATGGGGGATATCGAAACGTCCGTGACTGGGATCATTCTTGTGCTCCTCAGGCTGACTGTAGCGACTCACGTGGTCGCTGAAATAGTTGCGGGTGAAGTTTGCCTCGCCGTAGCCTCCCACGCTGAGGCGCGATACTTTCTTCTGCTGACGGGTGCTGTCGGCACTATTCTCCTGAGCATTTCCTGTCAGGCAGGACACTAAAACTATAAACGTAAATACAATCTTTCTCATCTCACTATTTCACTTTTCACTTTTCACTTCAAAAATCGGGTGCAAAGGTACGGAGTTTAAAGAAATGCCACAATACCTAAAAATGATGAAATCGCTTTCAGACTCTTGCGTGTTTCATGGGAAATGATTAATTTTGCACCATCAAAAAAATAATAAGGTACAAGAACGATGAAGAACTTGAAGATGTACGAACCCGGCGATAAGATGATCACGCTGATCAAGGACAACTATAGTGTGTTGCAGGCGTTAGGCTCATTTGGTATCAGTCTCGGCTTTGGCGACAAGACCGTCAGCGAGACGTGTGAGATGAATGACGTGGATACCTACACCTTTCTGGCGGTGGTGAACTATACCATCAATGGCTATGGAGAGTTTGAGAACGATGAGCAGATCAGCGTTTCCACGCTGTTGCACTACCTGAAGGCCAGTCATACCTACTACCTCGACTTCCAGTTGCCCTTTATCCGTCGCGAGTTGCAGGAAAGCATCAGCGAGGACGATCCGCTGGGTATGCTCATCATGAAACTCTATGAGAGTTATGCCCAGGAGATACGTCGGCACATGAAGTATGAGGAGAAGACCCTCTTCCCCTATGTGCAGTCGCTCATCGACGGCCATCCCATGAACGACTACAACGTGGAGACCTTCTCGAAGCATCACGAGCAGACGGACAAGCAACTGCGTGAGTTGAAACTCATGATGATTAAGTATCTGCCTGCCGATGCTCATCGTAACAACCAACTGACCGCTACCCTCTACGATATCTATAACAATGAGGAATGGCTTTGCCAGCATGCTGAGGTGGAGGATCACATCTTTACTCCAGCCATCAAGCGTCTGGAGCGACTGACCAAGCAGGACGACGTGTCGAAGAATATCTCGGCAATGGTTTTTAAGGGTGGGCAGGATAACAGCGAGGCCCTTAGCGATCGCGAGAAGGAGGTTATCATCGGTGTGGTGCAGGGCCTACAGAACAAGGAGATTGCCGACCGGCTCTGCATCTCGGTCAATACTGTCATCACCCACCGTCGCAACATAGCCCGCAAACTGCAGATTCATTCGCCTGCAGGCCTCACCATCTACGCCATCGTCAATGGCCTCGTAGATATCTCGAGTGTGAAACTATAAATTCTTTATTTCGTATATCCGCTTTCAGGGTTCTCGTACATCGTGATGGGGATCCTGAATTTCATCATCTCGTCGAGGTTATGGACGGGATGCTCCATGTCTGATGGGATGGGACGCTTGGAGAACGTCTGGAAATAGAGCAGGCAGGCGTCGCGCCACCATTCGGCATCGCGGGTCTGAATGCGGAGTTTGCGCTGTACCTCGTTGAAGCGCTGCTCATCGACCCAGGACTGCATGGCATCCCAGATTTTCAAAAAACGGCGGGCCTCTTGCACGCCATCGTCGTACTTATGACAGAGTTCGTTCCAGAAGGTACGTCCGCTCTTCATCTTGTGGTCCCAGGGCACGTGGTGGAACCAAACGAGCAGATTCTCAGGGCAAGTGTTGATATCATTGTAGAGGCGGCAGAGTTCGTCGGGATATTGCTTGACGTTGGCCGAGCCGTTGAGCGTGCGGTCGAAGCCCAGTCCGATGCTGTCGGCCTTGTGGTAGTAGGGTGGGGTCCAGTCAGCACGAACGCCGCGTGGCGCATACCAAGGCTCGGGACCGTAGTGGTGGGTGCCGGCAAAGATATGATGCAGTCCGAGCGGCATCATATAGTTCACGCAGGCCTCACGGCTCGACATCATCATGTCAATCAGGATTCCCCAGGGGTTTCCATATTTTGCAGGATAGAGGGCACTACTTAGTTGGGTTCCGTCTATCGGATTCTCAGGAGATGAAAACACTGCTGGAACTAAGGGGACGCCCATCACATAATGGGACATGGTCTGGTAGAGCCACTCGTCGGCAATTTCCTCTGGCTTCAGCGACGGGTTCCACGCCAGACGTCCGAAGGCGTACCAGTTGGCTTGCGCGAAATGATGGCCGCACCAGTTCGTGTCGTCACCGATGTTGGCTACACCCGCCATAGCCTTCAGGCTGCCGGGCTTTACAAACGAGAAGAACTCCTGCCACATCGGGGCGAGATAGACCAGATGGTTGGCGGCGCCCAGGTACTCCTGTGTAATCTGGAATTCCACCATCATCTGCGTCTTCTGCATGGCAGTAAACAACGGACTGTATGGCTCGCGCGGCTGGAAATCGACGGGACCGTTCTTGATCTGGATGATGACGTTGTCGCGGAACTGGCCATCGAGTGGCATGAACTCCAGATAGGCCTGGTTGGCGCGGTCAGGACTCTGGGGGGCATAGACGAAGGCACGCCACATCACAATGCCCTTGTGGGGCTTGAGCACGTCGGCCAGCATATTGGCGCCGTCGGCATGGGTGCGTCCGAAGTCCTGCGGGCCTGGCTCTCCCTCGGAGTTGGCTTTCACGAGGAAACCGCCGAAGTCAGGAATCAGTTCGTATATCTCATTCACCTTATCCTTCCACCATTTCACGACCTCGGCGTTGAGCGGGTCGGCAGTCTCCAGTCCGCCCACCTTGATAGGCGAGGCGAAGTTGATGGAGAGATAGACGCGGATGCCGTAGGGCCGCAACTGGTCGGCAATGGCCTTAGCCTTCTCCAGACTGGCGGTCGAGAGTGCCTCAGGTTTGGCGTTCACATTGTTGAGCACGGTGCCATTGATGCCCACAGAGGCATTGGCACGGGCGTACATCTTCATGCGTTCCGGGTCGGGATTCAGGAAGATGCTATGTCCGGCAAAGCCGCGCTCGACGGTACCGTTGGGGTTGTCCCAATGGTTCAGGATGCGCAGGTCGTAGAAAGGTTCCTCCTTGATGTCAAGATCTTTACCATTACTGTCGTATGCACACGACTTCCCCGTATGTTCCAGTCGCAGCAGGTGGTAGGCGCCGTAGAGCAGGCCGGCATCGGTCGATGCCGAAATCGTAATCTTGCCATCATGATATTTGATGGTATAGCCGTCGCGGGCTATGCCCTTCTGCTTCTTCAGCACGATAGGATCGCCCTGCCAGTAGGTTTGCAACTCGGTCATGGCCGTACCTTTTACGCCTGTGATCGTGGCTGGTTTACTCACTGCGTCGAAGCGTAGCCACAGACGGCTGCCGTCCTCGCCATAAGCGGTGCTCCATCCTGCCATCAGCAGAACGAGCATTGAGATAAGGATTCTTTTCATCTTCATTGTATCTATTTTAAATGTATAATCTCTTTAAGTCCAAAATTCTTTTTCTCCTGTCGCTTTCATCTCTCCCTGACATTGCGGACAGGTGTGCTTATCCCAGATTCTGATGCGATCGCTGCCGCAATTCAGACACAGGCGTCCCACCTCGCTTCTGTAGGAGGGCGCAACATCTGCAATGATGCCTCCCATCACAATGTTCTGGATGGTGTTGCAATCCGGACACGACATGGCCGCAATCTCCTGACGGAAGAGGCCGCGCCCTTCATATACCTCGGCTTCATAGCCGCAGGTCTCGCAGCGATATTTCAGTTTCCAGGCCATCTATTTCACAAAACATATTAAATTTTTGGCAAAGATAACCATTTTTGCCCGATTTTTCATACTTTTGCCCTAAAATTTAAAATAGTTTATGCAGAAAAGGACTATAAAAGGGAAAATATATGAATAAGATTGTATTGATTACTGGAGCGACGAGTGGCATCGGTCTCGGCTGTGCCCGTAAGTTCGCAGAGAATGGTGACCGTCTGATCCTGACGGGTCGCAACGAGAAACGATTGGATGAAATCCGCAAGGAACTGGAGGCCAAGGGTGCGAAGGTCATGATTCTGGCTTTCGACGTGCGCGATGCAGAAAAGGCCAAGAAATATATCGACAACCTGCCGGCGGAATGGCGTGATATCGACGTGTTGGTAAATAACGCCGGACTGGCACTTGGTCTGGAACCGGAATACGAGGGCGACCTTGACGACTGGTCAACGATGATCGACACAAATATCAAGGGTCTGCTGACGATGACGCGTCTTGTGGTGCCGGGTATGGTGGCACGTAACAACGGTCATATCATCAATGTGGGTTCTGTGGCTGGCGATGCTGCCTATGCAGGCGGTAACGTCTATTGTGCCACGAAAGCGGCTGTGAAGGCGCTCTCCGACGGACTGCGCATCGACGTGGCCAATACGGCCATCCGCGTGACGAACCTGAAGCCCGGACTGGTAGAGACGAACTTCAGCAACATCCGTTTCAAGGGCGATACCGAACGTGCTGCCAAACTCTATACAGGCATCAAACCCCTGACGGGCGACGATATCGCCGATGTGGCAGTCTATGCCGCCAATGCCCCTGAGCACGTACAGATTGCTGAGGTGCTGATATTGGCCACGCATCAAGCCAGCGGTAGTGTGATTGTCAGGAAATAGATTTGAGAATTTAAGGTATGAAACGACTCCTTCTTGTTACGACGCTGACCTTGGCAGCTATTGCGGGTTGGGCACAGGGGTTCCGCAATCCTGTGCTGCCCGGTTTCCACGCCGACCCCACCGTATGCCGTGCGGGTGATGACTTTTACCTTGTGAACAGTACGTTCCAGTATTTCCCTGGGGTACCTGTCTATCACTCGAAAGACCTGATACACTGGGAACAGATAGGTGCCTGTCTCACCCGTGAGTCGCAGGTCAGAATAGAAAACATGCATGAGCAGTCGGGTATCTATGCGCCTACCATTCGTTACCATGAAGGCCGTTTCTACATGGTGACGACGGTCTATCCCTCGCGACGCCATTTCTACGTTTATACCGACGACCCTGCCGGCGAGTGGTCCGACCCTATCTGGATTGATTTTGCCATCGGCAGTTGCGACCCCACGCTGTTCTGGGACGAGGACGGCAAGTGCTATTTCCTCTGGAAGGAAGGTGAGATAAAGATCTGCGAGATCGACATCAAGTCGGGTCGTAAGTTGGGCGACATCCATCGTCTTTGGTCAGGCACGGGCGGCCGCTATCCCGAGGGGCCACATATCTACCAGAAAGACGGCTACTACTATCTGCTGCTGGCAGAGGGAGGCACGGAACACGGGCATTATGTCACCATTGCCCGCAGTCGTTATCTCATGGGACCCTATGAGCCGTGTCCGTCGAATCCAATCCTGACGCATTTCAGCATGAAGATGCAGAATAGCCCGATTCAGGGTCTCGGACATGCTGACCTCGTACAAGCCTCCGACGGCTCGTGGTGGATGATCTGTCTGGGCTACCGCACGCACGGCTATCTGCAGCACGTGATGGGACGCGAGACGTTCCTTGCTCCCGTGACGTGGGAAGAGGGCGGCTGGCCTGTGGTGAATCGCGACGGAACCTTGCAACTCGACATGAAGTGCCAGACGCTGCCGCAGGTGCCGATGCCGCTGGAGCCTACGCGCGATGACTTCGATGCCGATAAACTGTCGTTGTATTGGAGCCATTTGAACATGCCTGCTCGTGAGAATTATCTGCTCTCGGCTCGCAAGGGCTGGCTGCGCATGAAGACCTCGAAGGTTACCCTCAACGAGATAGGCAATCCTACGTTTATCGGGCATCGCCAGTCGGAGCCTGACTTCACGGCTACCACAAAGGTCGATGTGTCGGGTCTGAAAGATGGTGGTGTGGCAGGCATCACCGCCTATGCAGCCCATCACAACCACTACGACGTGCAGGTCGTTAATCGTAGTGGTAAACGCTATGTGCAGGCCAGAATCCGCATCGGCGAAATGGAGCACATCGAAAAGGAGATTCCACTTTCCTCTGACATTGTCTATCTGCGTGTCACCGGTGACCCTCAGTTCTATCACCTCTATTACTCCTCGGATGACAAGAACTATACTCATCTTGCCCGTATGGACTACCGCTACCTGAGCACCGAGACCATCGGTGGCTTCACGGGCGTCCACCTCGGCATCTTCGCCTACACTCTATCAAAGACTGTCAGCTACGCAGATTTCGATTATTATGAGGTAGAATAAATTCAGCGGACTCATACGATACCGATGAGTTCTTCCGTCATTTTACCTGATAAAGTTCATGAATGCAGGACGCTCGTCGCGCTGGGGAGCGGGATGGCCGTCGGCATGAATCTTCTGAAGCAGGAAAGCCATGTTTGTGGCCAGCGTCCGCATCGTCTGCATACCCTCGGTATCGAGTTTTACCTCGCCCTTGCCAGCCCCATAGGCGATATTCCAGTACTGTGAGGTCACCACGGGCATATTCATCATCTCGAACATCATGTTCATGGTCTGGAGCGTGGCCGTAGCACCGCCGCGACGGCAGACGGCCAGCGCTGCTGCGGGCTTGTTCTGCACCAGATGGCCTGCCGAGAAGAACAGTCGCTGCATCAGCGAGAGGATGCCGCCGTTCGGCTGACCGTAATAGACGGGAGTGCCGACGATGAGCGCATCCGCCGTGGCCATCTTCTCGGTGATGACGGCACACATGTCGTCATCGAATACGCAGCCCTTACCGCCATTCTGATGACAACCGCCGCAGTTGATGCACATGCGGACGGGCTTGCGGCCAATCTGAACAATCTCAGACTCCACGCCGTGCTTCTGCAGCGTCGCCTCGATCTCCTTCAGGCAGCAGAACGTGTTACCGTCGGTTCGCGGACTGCCGTTAATTAATAATACTTTACACTTCTTTTCTCCCGTCACGCTGTCGAGCATCGCCGACACAGGCGAAACGACCGCCGCTCCTGCAGCAGTCATCGTTGCTTTCTTGATAAAATCTCTTCTGTCCATGAGTTTAGTTATTGCATATTCACAATTCTTCTTAAATTCTTCTTAAAATCTTCGGCAAAGATACAAAATTATGGAGATTTTTCACTATATTTGCCCCAAGTTTATGATTAATTATAAAAATGGAATAACAATGAAACTAAACAACGGCTTAGAAATCCCACAAATTGGTGTAGGTACATGGACGCTGCGCGGTGAGATGGCACGGCAGAACGTGCGGCTGGCCCTAGAGGCTGGATTCCGACATGTCGATACGGCACAGATGTATGAGAATGAATCGGAGGTAGGACTGGGCATTGCCGACAGCAACGTGCTGCGCAGTGAGATTTTCGTCACTACCAAGGTCTCTACAGGCATAATGCGCAATGGCAGTGAGGCAGTGCGCCAGTCTATCGACGAGAGCCTCGCCAGATTGAGGCTACATCGACCTGCTTCTGATTCACTGGCCAGTGAAGGACTGCGTGCGCGACACCTGGCAGGTGATGGAGGACTACGTACGGCAGGGCAAGGTGCGCTCCATCGGCGTGAGCAACTTCAACCGCCACCATCTGGACAACCTGCTCTCATACGCGAAGATACGGCCCGTCGTCAACCAGATAGAGGTACACCCGCTGATGACGCAGGAGGAGAACATCGCGTACAACCAATCGCTTGGCATTCAGGTCGAGGCCTGGGGTCCGTTCGGGCAGGGCGATATCGACGTCATCGGCCACTCTCTGCTGCAGTCGCTGGCCGCGAAGTACCAAAAGACGGCTTCGCAGATTGTGCTCCGTTGGATTATACAACGCGACCTGATTACAATTCCCCGCGCCAAGCCCAACCACTTCAAAGAGAATCTGGACGTTATGGCCTTCTCGCTCTCTGATGAAGACATGCAGGCCATCAGCGCCCTGAACCAGAATCTCCGCTCGAACGCGTTTAACGATCCAGATAATTTCCCTTGGTAACATCAAACGATTAGATATGAAAACAAAAACATTATTGATGCTCCTTTTATGTGGAGTGTGCTTCTCCTGTAATGCACCGCAGCAGGATAAGCAAGAAAGTGACTTAACTAAAGATAATAAGAATATGACAAACGGAGAATTAAGAGAGAAACTGGCTTTGGCGCTGGAGGATATGAAGGCCAAGGCCATTGAGATGGGTATTGAGGGTGTGGCAACAGCCTCAGTTCTTAACAGTGGCGATACGGTTGACTGGATCGGCGAAATGAAGGTTGTGGGCTCGTACTGCAACTGGAAAGACGGTTATAATTTGGTGGCCGTGGCATGGGCCGACAGTGGTGATCCGAACCACCAGACGATTACGGGCGAACTGGGCTATGCCGGTGGTGCCTATGACGAGTATGAGGGCTGCAAACTGGCTTTCGCCTTCAGCGGAGCAACGTCTGAAGAGGATCTGGTCGTAGCCAAGTACGGCATCGAGAAGATGAAGGGCTACATATCTGGCAAGTAATGAAAGTGATTATCCTTAATGGCAGCCCGAAGACTCACGGCAATACGGCGACGGCGCTGCACGAAGTGGAGCGGACGCTGCAGCAACAGGGCATCGAGACGGACTGGATGCACGTAGGGCAGCTGCAGATTCACGGCTGCATCGCGTGTAATAAGTGCTGGAAGACGGGCATCTGTGCGTTCAATGACATC